>CALFCG010000206.1 GCA_937951315.1 uncultured cyanobacterium | reverse complement strand
GCTGAGGCCTTTGGCGTCAAAGGGATGTTGGTGCGAGAGCGAGGGGACTTGGAGGATGCGATCGCAACCCTTTTAGCCCACGATGGTCCTGTATTGCTGGATGCTCAGGTAACCCGTGATGAAAACTGTTATCCCATGATTGCGCCGGGTCAAAGTAATAGTCAGATGCTGGGGCTACCTGAACAGGAAAAATTAGAAAAAGCAGCTGAGCTGATTTACTGTAGCGGTTGTGGCGCTAAGAATGCCGCCAGTCACCATTTCTGCCCTGAATGTGGGGCCAAACTGTAAGCATGAGTCTTCAAGATCAGATTCAGGCCCTCGTTCGCGAAGCACCACAGGATGGCAAAACCCCACAAGCGATGCAGGCCATTGGTCCTGTCTTAGCTCAGGTTGCTCATAACCTCAATCATCTGGAATATTATATTCTGCAGAATTTGGGAGAAAACTGGCAGATTACAACACTCCGTCACCAGACCCAGCCAGAGCTAGAGAAAACGGTGGTCTATGCCTATGCCAACCTAAAAGATGCGACACATTCTTGCTCAGATCCGCATTTGATTGCCGTGCCTCGGCCTGTGGTCTCCCTATTGTTTCAACTCCTGGCAATGAAGCCAGTGGATAGTCTGATCTTCTTTGATAATCCCAAAGGACAAGACGCTGGTTTTGAAGTCCCACGCCAAGCCATTCAGCAATTGGTGCAAGAGAGCTTACGGCAACTTGTCGAGCCACCGACCGAGATTGCATAACTGAAGTTGTCTTGGGTTAATCGCCAGAGCCGATATTCTTTCTCTTTTCTTTTCTTGATTTTGATTGTTTGACCCATCAAGTGTGGGTTGCAATATGGGTTCCTGCTGAGCTGAACGTCCTGATATTGTAGAGTTTGTCTTTCGTAAGAGCGAACTCATGTCAGAAACTAGCCGCATGCTTCTTTCCCATAACTGTGCCTTACCTGAAGGTCTCGTTAAGGTTCTGAGTCGTGCTGACTTTGTCACTGTTTTTGCCGAAAGTCTACAGTCCTATCCGGATATTCAGTGTCGGCCCATTGAAAATCCGCACTGGGTTGTAGAGATTATCTTTGATGGTCAGCAACAAACCCCGATAGGAATTGCAGAACTCTGTGCCCAAAGTCTCAGCTCTTGTCGTTCTGCAGAGCAACCCAAGAATCCTGAACATCACACGGTGATGCTGTTAGGGGGCATGAAAACAACCCCAGCGGCGGGTGCCTCTCCTACATCGCTGCAGCCTGGTGAATGGGGCGTAGATGTGGTTGAAACCCTGTCACCTGAGCAGTTCTTAGTTGAGATGAACTGGGATACGGTGATTAAAGATAAGCCCTCTGAACAAATTTTTAAGGTTACTCATGGGGTTGAGTAATTTCAATATGTGGGTAGGGCAGGCCATATCTCATTCTGTTCTGACAGGTTCTGAACCCTTTTTCTGCTTGTGTGGCTAAGCCTTCAAAGAGTAGAGCGTTTGAACGGATAGGCCTCTGAGAAACTTATTTTGTAAATGTCTTTAGATTGAAACTAGAGGTAAGAGAAGAACCACAAAGTAATAGACCAAGGGTGCAGTGAAAACGTAACTATCTGCGCGATCTAAAATACCCCCATGTCCGGGAATTAACTGTCCAGAATCTTTAACGCCTGCATCGCGTTTCATCATGGACTCTGTCAGATCGCCGAGTAGGCTGGTTGCACCAATTAAAAGTCCTAAGGCAATCCCTGTCATGGGCCACAGAGGCCAGCTTAGGGACCAAGCTCCCAAGAGAGCCACCCCTACACTACCCAAAACCCCAAAAACAGCGCCTTCAACTGTTTTCTTAGGGCTAATATTTGAGAGTCGTGTGCGGCCAAAGAGACGGCCTATGGTGTAGGCGCCAATGTCTGCAGCCCAGATACAGCCGAAGGCTAGCAACGTAATTTCCAAACCGGTGGGTAGAGTGTTGAAATGTGTCCAATCCTGGGGCCAAAAGCCGTTAAAAGCCAGATTGCTTGTGTCTGCACTATTGATTGCCCGGATTCTGACCCAGTAGCTGGGAAGGTATCCACCGTAAAATAAACCCAAAATCGAGGTGGAAATATCAGCGATGGAAGCTAATTTGGGTTGAAAGAGGAGGTAAAAACAGATAAAGGTGCCAGCGACAGGTAGAACTGCATCCGCTAAATCATTGGAAAGGGTCGAGATAATCAACAGTGCTTGACTGACAATAATAGTTGTCTTTCCAGCAGGTAAAATACCCTTAGCACGAACCAATTGAAAATATTCAAGTTGAGCCAGATAAACCAGAATTGCGAGGCCAATGGTGAAGTACCAACCACCTAAAATCGTCCCCCCCAGCGCCAGGATAATGGCAACAATTCCGCTAAAAATCCGAGTCCAAGGCATACGATCTATTCTGAATCCAAGGAGCATTATCCTACGACGGAGAGCATAAAGATACCGACGCTGAATGGCCTGTTGTTCATCCCTAATGAAAAGATTAGTAAAGAAGCTATGAGTCTTAATGTGCAGATCATACAGCCTCCTGAGATTTTAGACGGTACGACGGCGGCGGACTTACAGGATGCTGTTACCCAGGCTTTAAACTTATCGGCTTCGGTGATTTTAGTCGACTGTCAGACTGTGAAATACATGGATAGTTCGGGATTGGGGGCTTTGGTGTTGGCACTCAAGATGTGCCGTGCGCAGGGCTGTCGGTTTTGTCTCTGTGCGATTAATCAGCAGGTTGATACGCTGTTTGACCTGACAGATACCCATCAGGTGTTTGATATTTATCCCGATCGCACAGCGTTTGAGGTTGCCATCGCTTAGGTTGAGTCTGGGGTGAAATGAACCTGAAGCAGCGAGAGGTCATCCATAAACTCTGCTGTGGTACAGGCTGTTTTGCTCTTGTCCAGGATGGCGTCTAACTGGGGCTGTCCCTGAGCATGGAAGTGCTGGAGAGATTCAGTAAAGGCTGGAAGTCCCCAAATCTCGCCATCGGGCTGCGGAAGCTCAAAAATGCCATCGCTGAAGAGATAGAGGGTGCTGTGGATGGGAATGGAGATGCGATCGCAACCATATCGCCCCTCCGCAAACATGCCAATCGGCAATCCTCGTGTTTTCAGCGGCTGTACCGTTGGGGGCTGGCTGGGCTTGTCCGTTGTGATGAGTAACGCGGGTGGATGTCCCGCACAGGCATAAACCAGCTCCTTCTTCGCCGGTTCATAGACGCCGTACCAGATTGTAAAGTATTGATAATCATGCTCTTCCATGGCAAATAGAGCATTCAGGGCTTCCAGAACGGCTTTTGGATCCTGATAATCAACCCCTAGCCCTCGAGATCTAAACACTTGCAAAATCTGGACCGAAGAGAGGGCTGCTTTGAGACCGTGGCCAGAGACATCCAACAGGTAAATCGCCAGTCGCTCAGGTGTTATCCAAAAATAATCAAAACAATCCCCGCCTAATTGGCTGGATGGTACGAACCGAGAGCGAATGGTACAAGGCGCTTTTTCTATCGGAGCAGGCAGTATGGAACGGACATAGTCCGCTGCTTCTGCACGCTCCTGTTCTAATCGCTGCGTCTCCTTCTTTAAGGCAAAATTGAGCTGACGAAGATCTTGATTCAGCTGATATAGACGTAGTCCAGCCCTCACCCGCGCCTTTAACTCGTTGGCATCAATGGGCTTACTTAAAAATTCATCGGCCCCAGCATTGAGTCCCTCAATGCGATCTTCGATATCGCCCCGTGACGTTAAGAGGATAAAAAATGTTGTGGATAGAGATGGGTCTGCTCTCAACCTACGACAGACCTCAATGCCATCCATCACCGGCATCATCCAGTCACAGATGACCAACGCTGGATTAATGGATTGGGCTAGCTCAATGCCGGCCTGACCATTGGGGGCCACTGTAACCGTGTATCCTTGCTGTTCAAGAACCCGTCTCAGTATCAAGCAGGTGACGCGGTCATCATCAATGATTAGGATGTGCTGCATACAAGAGGGTCAGGATTTGAGTTAATCTGCTATCAGCAAGGAAGCTATAGTTCTAGCAAAAACGGAATGCGGGGGCAAACGTTTCAAAGTACTACTTCCCACGGTCCCGATAGAATTCTCCCATTGATAAGGGCTTTGCCAAAAGCAGCAAGTTGTTTTCAGTGGCAGGCATCCACTGGGCCGTGGTCCTCAAGATAACTCGTTTTCCCTTTTTGTTGTCGGTTGCTAAAAATGCTCAAGCAGAGCCATCTTCGAGTTAATAGTGATTTAAATGATCTCGGCATTTTACTGAATTGGCTCAATAGTATCGGCCATATCACCCTCCCCGAAATGGAATGGTTGCGTTGTCAGATTGCTGTGGCGGAGGGCTTTACCAATGCGGTTCGCCACGCCCATCGAGATTTGCCCCCAGAGACGCCCATCGACGTTGAAGTCAAGATTGCGCCTGAGTACATCGAGCTGTACGTCTGGGATTATGGTCCTTTCTTTGACCTGCAGCAGCAGCTTTTAAAGATGCCCCTAGAGGACAGAGAAGCGGACCGAGGGCGAGGGTTAATCATTATGAATCAGGTGGCGGATCGACTCACCTATGAACGCTTGAATGATTCACGCAACTATTTACTCATGGTGAAAGATGTCTCGGTTGAATCCTGAGGGACTGGAGGAGTGCTGGTGTGCTTTAGTTGTGGGTAATACCCGCCTTCACTGGGCGATGTTCTTGGGCGCCAATCTGCAGGCTACATGGGATGTTGCTGCTGCTCAGGGCAGTCAGGGGGTACCTCAAGAGTGGTCTGCATGGCGAGACCTGTCGCCCGCGTTCCAATGTCTCTCTGAACAGCATTTGCAGTGGCCGCCTCTATGGATGCTGTCTATGGTGCCCAGTCAAACGCAGTTCTGGCTTAACTATCCTCATGTCAAACGGCTTCAGCTTGCCGATATTCCCCTGGAAGGAACCTATACGTCGTTGGGTTGCGATCGCGCTTTAGCGCTCTGGGCTGCTGGGGAACGGTATGGTTGGCCCACCCTCGTCATTGATGGCGGCACCGCGCTGACACTCACGGGGGCAAATTCCCACGGTCGTTTAGTTGGGGGAGCCATTCTTCCGGGGATTGCCCTTCAGTTGCGTTCCCTGACTGAAGCGACTCCGCTGCCTGCAATCATGCCTTCGGAGCAAGTCCCACCGCGTTGGGCCCACAATACCGTTGATGCGATTTTGAGTGGCGTTCTGTATACAATTTGGGCAGGGCTCGCTGATTTTATCCAAAGTTGGTCTCGAGACTATACCACTAGCAATATTGTCCTTACGGGGGGCGATCATCAACGGATCTATCAAGGGCTTCGAGCCTTTCGGAGTCGAGCGTATTCTTCAATGGAAAGGGCTGCTGCAATGATCGAAAACGGGAAAGAACCTTGGCAAGATCGGTTAGTGTGTGATGAAACGCTTCTTTTTCAGGGGCTTCAACGTCTGAGGGTAAAACAATTAGAATCTCAATAGATCCATTTCACGCCTCTGATCGAGTTACCATCGGTGGGTGATGTCAGGGGAAATGGGCATACTGTTGAAGCAAACAAAAAGAATTGTGTGATGCTCTAAGGGGTAGATTTGGCGTTGATTGACAGAGGAATTAGCCCATGAATAGGGGGTGCCTGCAGGGGCCTGAGGCGCATATCCTGAGGTCGTTGTAAATGGAAGGAAGCCTAGAAATTACCTTGCTCATGGTGATTACCGTGGTTGCGGGGATCGCTGCGCAAGTGATTGCAGACTACCTGAAGGTGCCCAGCATCGTATTTTTGCTGTCTTTTGGCATTCTCTTAGGTCCCAGCGGCCTCGGCATTCTCCATCCCTCTCTTTTGGGGAATGGCTTAGAGGTGATGGTGTCTCTTTCTGTGGCGCTGATCTTATTTGAGGGGGGCCTCAACTTACAGTTACGGGAAGTAGAAGAAGTCTCAACGAGTCTGCGGAACTTAGTTACCATCGGTGCCCTCGTCACCCTCATTGGTGGGGGGATGGCGGCTCACTGGCTCAGTGAGTTTCCCTGGCAGATTGCCTTTCTCTATGCGTCTTTAGTCGTCGTTACCGGACCGACGGTTATTGCGCCGTTGCTGAAGCAAGTGGGGGCAGACCGGAAAGTCTCGACTCTCTTAGAAGGCGAGGGGGTCTTGATTGACCCTGTCGGGGCCATCTTAGCGGTTGTCGTTCTCAACATTGTGCTGCGGGGGAATGCTGACCCTTATACCATTGTGAGCGGTCTAACCCTACGCCTAGGGATTGGCGGGGCGATCGGTGTCGGAGGCGGATGGCTATTAGGGCTGCTGCTGAAGAAGGCAGAATTCCTTTCTGAAGATTTGAAGAACCTTTCCGTTCTCGCCGGGTTGTGGGGACTTTTTGGTGCAGCACAAGCGCTACTCAACGAATCGGGTTTGATGACAGCCGTCGCCGCTGGTATCATGCTGCGGGTTGCCTCCGTTCCTGAGGAACGCTTGCTGCGTCGGTTTAAGAACCAGCTCAGTATTTTAGCGATTTCCGTTCTGTTTATCCTGCTGTCGGCAGACCTCTCCATTGCTAGTATCTTTGCTCTTGGGCCTGGGGGATTCTTGACGGTATTGGTGTTGATGTTGGTTGTGCGCCCTATCAACATTATTGTGTCCACCTGGAATAGCGATCTCAACTGGCGACAGAAAGCTTTCCTGTCTTGGGTGGCTCCCCGTGGGATTGTGGCGGCTTCCGTTGCATCGCTTTTCTCTATCTCACTCACCCAGCAGGGAATTAACGGTGGAGATGCCATTAAAGCCCTTGTCTTCCTGACGATTATTCTGACGGTGTTCGTTCAGGGCTTGACTGCGAGTTGGGTGGCGGGTTGGTTGAAGGTCCGTTCTGACGAAGCCAGTGGAGCCATGATTGTGGGCTGTAATGCCTTTGGACGTCAGCTCGCGCACCTGCTTAAAAACAGAGGGGAGGATGTGGTGATGATTGATGCCAACCCCGATTACTGTCAGCAGGCTCGTTCTGAGAACCTGCGGGTTTTCCAGACCAGTGCTTTAGATATGGAGGCCCTCAATAGTGCTGGGGTCTCTTCGGTGGGCACATTTTTGACGGTGACCAGTAACCTTGAGGTCAATTCCGTTTTAGCGGAACGAGTGAACGAAGAATTTCATCCTCCGCGAGTGCTTGCCGCTTTCCCGACAAAGGCAGACCCAAAACCGGGCACAGATACCCCCATTAGTCCTGAAATCAAGCGTGCTTTTTCTCCGAAGCTTTCGATCAAAAATTGGAACCAATATTTGGGGAAAAGCGAAGTTAAAGTCAATGAGATGGTTCTAGATATAGATGAAGGGAAGTGCCAACGACAGCGGAATCATCTGCGGGCGTTAGCAAAGGCTGGAACGTTGACGCCCATGCTGGTGGAACGTCAAGATCAGGTGCGAATTGCAAAGGCCGATGAAGACTGGCAGTCTGGAGATCGGGTTATCTATCTTCTGCATATTCCCAAGCGGACGGCTGCTATTTCGACTGCAGAGATGGCTTAGTTCAGTCTTTCAGTATTGTGATGCCTGAACGATTGTGTATTTTATGGGTAAACCCCCAAATGCTTTCGTGTGTGAAAAGTCCTTGGTAGAAGTTTTTCTATGAGGCAATACGATTGATCGCCAAGTTGAAAAAAGGGGATCGCTTAATCCCTTTGGTTAACGATCTTGTCTCGCTCTTTATAAAACGGATTCGCGTGCTTTTTCCTGCCGTTGTTCCAGGGAATTGGGCTGGGTCACTCTCTGTGCGGAGGACTCTGCAGGCCAGTTCAGGTTGAAGGAGCGAGATTCTTTTGGCTCTGCTGAGTGTTTTGGTGACAGAGATAAAGATGAGGTCGAGCTTTCGTTTTGCAGTAACCCCCCTAAGTTAAGGATGGCCTTAAAGCTCTGAGATGCCGATGCAGGGTCCCGAATATCTAGCTGCATCGAGTATTGTTCCAATGCCTGATCACGCTGCAGGTTCCATAGGATCTGCTGTGCGCCTTCCCCCAAGATTTTGAGAGAACCTGTCAGACCTGTCTGAGTCTGATTGGGACCCATTTGAAGTTCAACTTGAGTCGTGAGTGGGGCTACTTGGGCGAAGAGTGGGTCTTGCGACCATAGGCAGAGAGAACTGAGTGTGGTGAGGCTAAGGAGGGTGACGATACGTTGGAAAAGCATATTTGATACCAGACAAGATCTTTACCGATTGCAACTTATCAAGTGGGTGTTTTTTGGAGGTCTGCTCGTTCCTCGGCTACGATCGCGCCTTCCACGGGACACACTTGGATACAAATGCCGCAGTCAATACAGGTGGCAAAATCAATCCAGTACCAATCTGTTCCTTTTGTGTTTTTGCCAGGGCCATCATGGATACAGCCAACGGGACAGGCATCAACGCAATCTGCTATGCCTTCACAAACATCGGTGACAATGGTGTGAGCCATAATTTTCCTACCTCAGAGACGCAATTTTCTCTTTTTCACCTTAATCGTTTTTGCAAGATCAGGGAATGTTGTTTTAAGTGGAAGAGCACGAATGGCTGAACCATTCGTGCTCTTCCGCACCTCAATCCAATTGTCGCTTTTAGATCAAAGAGTCAGCCAAGGAAAAACAGAACTCTTTTAGAAGGCTTTGCTTTGGGGGCCACGTCCTCTCCGTTGGCCACGCTGTTCTGACTTAAGTTCAGCTAGCTTGCGACGTTGCTCTAGGGTTAAAACCTCACGAATTTTGAGTTTCCTTTCAAAGCGCTCGTCATGTGCTGCTTGTCGGAGTTCTTGGTTGGCGCGATGCTGCGCCCTTAGTTCATCTGAGCTGGCATCACTGGCAAAAAGCTCGCGCATCTTTTCCCGGGCAGCTTTTGCTTCTTCGTGGCGGCTTGATCCATTTTCACCTTCTTGGCGGATGTTTTCAATTTCTGCTTTTTGGGCGTCAGAAAGATCGAGCTGGTCGAAGAGTGCACTGTGATCCCGGCCGCCTCGTTTCTTACCTTTGCCTTGGCTGGGCGTGTCAGATTCCTGGGCTAAAAGGAGAGGCTGCTCAGATTGGGCAACTGCAGCTTGGGGGCTAGATGTGAAGTGGGCAAGCGTCCCACCGAGGGGGATCAAAATAGCTGCAGCTGCTAAGACGGTGACCTGATTGAATTTCATGATTAAATCTCCTGGGTAGAAAGCTAAAATCTCTGGGGGAAATCGGTTTTCCTTTGAACATCTCTATCCTATGAAATTGAACCTTTATCCCACTAGGATCGAAGCTCCTAAATCCAGTGCACCAAGGGTACTAATGTTGCTCTAGTCCTTTGGTACTAAATTGCCAAAGCTGGGGATGAATCCCATCCGATTCTAGAAGCGCTGTTCTATAGTGGTAGGCGCAATCCATCGTCTGCAACCATGCTGCGCCGATCCCTTTTGTCTCGCCATCCGTTTCGGCTGTTGCTCTATCTAGAGTGGATTTTACTTGCGATCGCAACCCTCGCGATCCTTTCCCCATTACCCAATCGCCCCCCAGATCGTCCACGCCCTCCAGCCCAAATTAGGGTTGTCCCAGCACCTCGTACTGAACTTACACAACCTCCCCGTTGGGAACGTCAACGCCCTTCTCGGCGGCTTCGACGTAATTATCCTCGATACCCCGTAGCGGCAATCTCTAGCATTGGCGTCTTAGGCCTTCTGGGTTTGCGACTGCCTCTGAAATCTAAACGGTTGCCCCAGGGATTGTATAACCTACTGGGCTTAGCACTAAGCTGGCTTGCTGTCCTGCTCGGCAGTCATGCCCAATCGGCCTTTCCCCCCCTACTCTTGGTGGTTGTCATTCGCGCCTGCCTCATGTTCCGTTGGCGCGGCCGGATTGTCGTGTCCGGCCTGGCCTATGCTTCCTTTTTGTTGATGTTGGGGTTAGCCCTCTCTAAAATGCATTTTTTTGGAGTGCCCCTAACCCGCATTCTTCATCGAGAGCGGTTTCGATTGCAGCCTGAGTTCCTCGATGCAGTCGTCTTAAATGCTTCACTGCTTTTTGGGTTTGTCCTGATTTTTGTCACCCTGCTTGTGAGCGCTCTCTTGACTGCGAAGCAGAGTCAAGATCGCCTTACTCAGGCCAATGAACGCCTGCGTCGTTATACGCTCCTGGTCGAGAACCAAGCCACACTTCAGGAAAGACAACGCATTGCCCGAGAAATGCATGATTCGGTGGGACATTCCCTTACGGCTCAAAGCATCCAGCTTGAGAATGTCGATCTATGGATGCCGCAGGACCCAAAAAAAGCCCTCGATCATCTCCAAAAGGCACGGCAACTGGGCAAAGATGCTCTTCAAGATGTCCGCCAGTCCGTCGCCTCCCTCAGAGTTGATCCGCTGCAAGGCAGAACCCTCTCTCAGGCCCTCCAGCACTTAACCCAAACCTTTGAGCAGAATACGGGCATCTGTGTTGCGTCTCAAATTGTAGAGACTGAATCGCTACCCAAGGAATTTGCCAATGCTCTATTCCGGCTAGCTCAAGAGGCTCTCACCAACGTGTCCAAACATAGTCAGGCGACTGAGGTACAGGTTCAATTTCGGGAACAGAATGCTGAGTACCAGCTTCAAATCACAGATAATGGACAAGGATTCGATCCGACAAAGCATACTGTTGGGTTCGGGTTGCAAAGTATGAAAGAACGCACAGAGGCTCTGGGGGGACAATTCACCTTTCAGAGCCAGCCCCAACAGGGATGTCAAATACAAGCCACCGTTCCGCGAGGAGTCCGATGATTCGCTTATTACTGGTTGATGATCAGGGGATTGTCCGTGAAGGGCTCCGCAGCCTTCTGGATGCCAAGCCCGATCTAGAGGTGATTGGTGAAGCAGAGAATGGACAACAGGCGGTTGAGCAGGCGCTCTCGCTCCAGCCTGATGTAATTCTTATGGATGTGCGCATGCCGATTATGGATGGGGTGGCTGCCACGCGCACCCTCCATGAGCAAGCCCCTCACCTTAAGGTTCTGGTCTTAACCACCTTTGATGAAGATGATTATGTTGCTCGAGCGATGCGCCACGGTGCCAAGGGCTATTTGCTAAAGGACACACCCTCCCATGAGCTAGCTGAAGCCATTCGTGCTGTTGAGAAGGGCTATACCCATCTAGGACCCGGCTTATTTGACAAGGTGATGACGTCCACGCCAACGGCACCACCACCGCCACCCGAGATCAATGAACTCACCCCCCGTGAACTTGAGGTTTTACAGCTGATTGCCACAGGGAAGAGCAATCGTGAAATCGCAGATGCACTGTATATTTCGGAGCGGACGGTGAAAAATCATGTGAATAGTATTCTCAAACGGCTTAATTTACGCGATCGCACTCAGGCCGCTATCCTGGCCACGAACTTACAGTCTCTGAAAACTGAATGAAAGCCCGAATTGAGCAAGAGATTTTGATTGTTGATCAAGACGACCTACCCCAGTTTAAAAAGGGAGGTTCGGTGGTTCGCAATAGCTATTTTTGGGCACTCCGAGCCATTGCAGGTTACGCCCCTCGTTACGGTGATTGGGAATATGAAGTCGAAGTTTGGGTAGCCTTAAAGCGGGTACTGTTAGCTTTTCAAGAGTCTGGGTATCTAGGTCTATCTGAAACTCAGCTTGCCTTTGCTCCTGATGTGATGGAAATTCCCGAAGTGTTGCGAGCGGTTTCAACCTGGCAGGCACTTGAGTAAAAATGTCGCACTCAAACCCTAAATGATACCTTCTAATAATTTTGGTCAGTTAATTGCTGAGGCCCAAAGACTCGTAAGGCCCGTCACTCTAGCGCGCCCCTCAGAAGATGCAGGCACAGTTGGTTGTGCCCTCCAAGCTCAAGATGGTCAAATTTACACCGGCATCTGTATTGACCTCGCCTGTGGCATTGGCTTTTGTGCTGAAGCCTCGGCCATTGTGAACATGATCAAGGAAGGCGAAACGGTCATCGACTATATCGTGGCTGTTTCCAAACGAGGGATTATCCCCCCCTGTGGTCGCTGTCGGGAAATGATTGTGCAGGTGAGTGAGCAAAACTACAAGACGCTGGTGATTGTGGCTGAGACAGAGGCCGTTCCCATGAGTGAGTTGCTACCCCGTCATTGGCTAAGTGTAAAGACCTAAGGAAGGCCTTTGGAATACGCTATTGTAAAAATTGCCTGTCTATGCCAGAAAATTAAGAGATCTACTGTATATGGCCTACGAAACCGAGAAACAAATTGCGATTAAAGCGGCCCTTGCTGCCGGCCTGCTTTGTGAGCGTGTCCGAAGTGAGATTTCGCCCGAGGCCATCGAAAAAAAAGACCGTAGCCCTGTTACGATTGCTGACTTTGGCTCCCAAGCGCTCATCTGTCGAGCCCTAGAAATGGCATTCCCCAACGATCCTGTGGTTGGCGAAGAAGATGCTGCCGAGCTGAAGCAACCAGAAATGGCAGAGCAACTTGCCCAAGTCACGAAGTATGTTGCGGCGATTGCCCCGAATGCCACCCCCGAGATGGTTATCTCCTCGATTGACCACGGAAATGGCTCTGTGGGACCACGCTATTGGACCCTGGACCCGATCGATGGCACCAAAGGATTTTTGCGGAAAGATCAGTATGCAGTGGCTCTGGCCCTCGTCGAAAATGGAGAGGTCAAAGTCGGCGTTCTCGTTTGTCCTGCCCTTAAGTTGAGTGCAGCCAAGCCTGGACTGATGTTTGTTGCTGTTCGAGGTGAAGGCACAACGATGTCTGGCTTAGATGGTCAGAATTCTCAGACGGTCAAAGTTGTGAGTTCTGATAGTGGCCCCAATCTTCGGTTTGTCGAAAGTGTGGAGTCTGGCCATGGCAATCAAGCGCAGCAGGCTGAAATCGCGAAAGCGGCGGGTATCACTCAAGACTCTTTGAGAATGGACAGCCAGGCTAAATATGGCGCAGTGGCCTCAGGTGAAGCTGCCCTGTATCTGCGTTTACCCTCACCCAAAACCCCTGACTATCGAGAGAAAATTTGGGACCACGCTGCCGGCATGATTGTTGTTGAAGAAGCTGGCGGTCGCGTAACCGATATGTATGGCAAGCCCCTCGATTTTTCCCAGGGGGCGAAGCTGGTGAATAATCAAGGGGTAGTTGTTAGTAATGGCCTGCTGCACGACAAGGTAATCGCCGCTTTACAAGCCTCTGCTTAAAATATGATTTTCGTTCGCCATAGGGGGAATTCAGCTTCCCCTATGGCGACATCAAGTTATCGGAACTGATTGGGCTGTAAACGCCGTCCTTGACTGGGAGCAGCTTTACGGGTGACAGGAACGCCATCCGTGAGGGCGACACCTGTCCCACCATCGGAGGCGTCCAGGTAGGGCTTAAGTTGAATTCCTGAGCTGGAAGCTTGCCTCCCCTTACCTTTCCCACTCAAAATCGAGACGCCTAGATTGACGAGTTCATCAATTGTGCCGTCGCCACTACCGACATTACCAATGGAGGTCTGACCGCCATCGGCGAAGGTGGTAACACCTTGTGTTTGTTGACCGCTATCGGCGGTAGTGAGATTCTCAAAGACTGAATCGCGTGTCTGTAATGGATCCTGGCCAGGTGGAACAGTAAAAACAAGACGACAGCGACCATTGTTCTCTGTGGTGACACAGACTGTGTTGTAGCCGTTCTCGGTTGAGGTTTGTAGTTCCTGAAGTCCGTCGGGCCGATATTCTTCTAAGCGCTTAGCAATTTCCAAGCAACGCAGTTCAGGGGTCCATCCACCGCCCAACTCCTGTGGAATGGCCCAAGGGAAAGCCTCCCCTGGACGACTCTCAGGGTTATACATCACTGAATATTGGTCACCACTAAATTGGCAGAAGAAGCGCTCGTCTTCAGGGGTTGTGGCAGTTGTCGATTCTGATTCGGTGGATGCTTCAGTCTCATTGGACTCATCGGGGCCCAACGCTTCATCTGACTCGATAGCATCAGGGTCAACTTCTTCAGAATCAATGGCATCAGAATCAACAGGATCTAATTCTGAGTCAATCGGTTCTTCAGCTTCTGGGTCAATATCTTCGACGCCTGGGTCGACGGGGGGAAGTTCTGGATCTGGGATTTGGGCTGTGGCATTCGGGGCATAGGTTGCGATCGCAACGGGCAGACCCAAGGCTATCGACCCGATTAATGCCATCATTATTCTCAGCGCTGGGGGGCGCTGGTTTTTTATTCTCACCATGGAAACACACCTCAAGATTTCGCAGCAGAGGGAAAGGTTCTTTAGTTTACCCCCGACCTAAATCGGAGTCTTTAGGTTCCCTCTCCATCGGTTTAAATGTTACGAAACTTTATTAATTGGTATACTACCGGGGTACTCTGACTTTACAGCTTAAGGATCTCACGTACATGACAGCAGCTCTCAAGCCCCGAACGATTCCCCCTGAGTTCCTGCTTCCTCCTGAGACCTTTAGCCCCACAATCTGGATTTTTGCTGCTGCAACAAGTTTGCTTGCCTGTGGAACCCTGGGACAATTTTTATGGAGCTGGCCCGGTTGGTGTTCGTTCCTGTGCAGCATTATCGCCCTGCACCTTGCCGGAACCATCATTCATGAAGCCTCCCACAATGCTGCCCATACCAATCGAATTGTTAATGCGGCTTTAGGTCATGCCAGCGCCCTGATGTTGGGCTTTGCCTTTCCGGTGTTTACGCGTGTCCATTTGCAGCATCATGCCAATGTCAACGACCCGGAGAACGACCCCGATCACTTTGTTTCTACCGGTGGTCCTTTGTGGTTGATTGCGGCCCGTTTCTTTTACCATGAAATCTTTTTCTTCCGGCGGCAGCTGTGGCGCAAATATGAGCTGCTGGAATGGTTTTTGAGCCGTTTGTACTTGGTGGCTCTAATCGTCACCTCTATTCAGTTTGGCTTTATTCACTTTGTACTCAACTTTTGGTTTGTGCCGGCGCTGATTGTGGGCATTACCTATGGTCTCTTTTTTGACTATTTCCCGCACCGCCCTTTTAAAGAAACAGCTCGGTGGCGCAATGCCCGCATCTACGCTAGCCCTGTTCTGAACGTCCTCATTCTGAGTCAGAACTACCATCTGATTCATCACTTATGGCCTTCGATTCCTTGGTATCGAATTCAGCCCTCTTACTTTGCTGTCAAGCATTTATTAGATGAGCGTGAGTCTCCCCAAACCTTTGGTGTTTTTGATGATCGCAAGAACTTTATGGGCTTCCTCTACGATATTTTCGTGGGTGTTCAGATTGAAGCGATCGAGAAACCTCTGACTTTAGAAGAGCTGACCTCATCAGAGTCAAGTTCTGAAGAGGTAGAACTCGAGCCCGTCTTAGTGACGACAGCCGAAGCCAAAGTTAGCTAATCGGTTGCTCAGGGCAGGATGTTCTGCGGAGCACACTTGCCCCGTCGACCTATCACAAAAAAGATTGTGGTATTACTTGGAACTCTGTAATACACCTGTGAAGCGTTTTAGCCCTCTGCCCATGAAACAAATGCCTTCCGTGGACTAAAGGCTGAAACTATATGTCCCTATTCAGTTACTGAACTGGGGATGATTGATTGTATCTGACTGGAATGAGCTTAATCCTCTGGGGAGTCTGATGCATCACTTCCAGGAATGGATAAGCCATCGAAGAGGCTCGTTTCTAGTTCCATACGCTGCTCCATTTTGCGTAGGAAGTAGCCCGTCATCATTGCAGAGCCTAGTAGGCCTGCTAAATTGTCTCGATCTGTGACGACCTGAACGCTAAAAGCCTCACTGGGGAGGACCCCCACCAACCCCTGCACATTCTGCGAAATAATTTGCTTGATCTCTGGACTTACAGATTTTGCCACCCGAGCTAAAACCTCTGGAGGCTGGTTCTGCAGATATTGGATCAGTAGATTAGCTTGACCTTCCTCCGCATCATTAATGATGAAATTGGCGTTCTCGGGGTCAAAAGACATAGTCACCCTCTAAATTGCTGCCTACATTGTGACATCGAACAACCCTAGTGTGCCCACATCAGCGCTGGAGTGAAGCCCGAACCTTGAGTTACAGCGACCCGTACACTGTTGTGGTGAAACAATAGAGTTCTCTTGTTCCTTTTGTGGCTTGATTTCCTTGACGTTAGCACAGTGAACCGAGAAAACACTCTGCAAGAATAAAAACATGCGTTGTTTCGAACGTGATTGTAAGCTACCCAGTGACTAGAATTTTTCCATGTACTTGCCAGAATGTTGCACTTTGAGCTCGGGGGTTATGCTCGTCGAGCGGCACTGTTCCTAATCGGTTCTATGCATGTACGAAATGGGAGCAGGGTTGGACAATGTGGGGATGCCTCCGTGCTCACCGTGCTCAAATGAATAAGGTTAGTAGGAGCGTTCCAGGCAGATCGGCTTGAGCTAAGAAGCAAGAAGAACGCAGAAATATTAACTGCAGCCATCATCTTGCTTGATGGGGTTCAAGCCAGTGGCATTCTCGAGGACCCATTAGCTCTCTTGGAGTTCATCGAGTTTGGCCTGAACGGCTTGAATGTCTTGCCACATCAGCCATTTAGGGCTGCCTGTTTTTCGTGAAGGATTTCGCAGTAAGTAGGCGGGATGAAGGATTGGCATACAGAGATATCCTTGCCAATCCATCCACTGCCCTCGGATCTTTGTGATGCCTTGTTTATTGCCGGTTATGCCACGGACGGCAGTCGCGCCCGTTAACAGAATGATTTTAGGGGCAACTAAGCGAATCTGCTCCAACAAGTAGGGTTTACAGGCGGCAGACTCATCTGGAGTGGGGGTACGGTTATTGGGAGGCCGACACTTCACAATATTTGCGATGTAGGCATCTTTCTCTGAATCCAGATTGACAGAAGCAAGAATTTTATCGAGCAGTTGACCGGCGCGGCCTACGAAGGGGAGCCCTGTTTCATCTTCTTGCTGGCCTGGTCCCTCTCCAATCACCATCAGGGACGCTTGCGGGTTGCCGCGACTCACCACAACATTGGTTCGACCTGCCGCAAGATCACAGCGCTGACAGCTTGTGCAATGGGGGTGGAGCTCCTCAAGGCTGGCGTAGGTGCCGTTAGGAATGGGAACCTGGGCACTAGTGGGAATTTGGGCCGGATCGAAGTTCGGGGGGGGTGGGGTTAAGGCTGAGGACTCGAATAGACTGGTCTGTTCTTCGCTAGGCATTAGAATCAGGGTTCGTTTCTATACTTAGGCTGCGGCAACAGCAGCTTGAATGTGCTGCTGGAGGGCTTCAAAGTAATGGGGCCAAGCGACAAGAATCGCTTGTTGGTGGGCTAGGGTTTTCAGATTGAGTTGGTCAGCGGTGAATTGAAGGGCTTGTCCGTCCAAATCACAACATATGAGACCCGCGGCTCGTGCTAGGGCGAGTGGACCGGTTGTATCCCAGAGCTTAACGCGCCCATTGAGGTAAATATAGAGGCCCGCACGCCCCTCAATAACTTCCATGACTTTAAGGCCGAAGCTACCCAATCCCTGGAACTGAGCAGCTGGGATTTGACGCTTGAGGACCGTTCCGTAGTTTTTGCGATCACGTTCCCCGATCATGATCGGACAAAAGTCGCTTGTGGGGGGAGGTGGAGGTTGGGCCAGTAGGGGCTGCGCTGCTCCTGGGCCATTGGCTTGAAACAAGCCCCAGTTGGGGCCACCCCAATACAGTTGATCGCGAGAAGGACTGTAAACCCAGCCGGCAATAGGTTGGTTGTTTTGTAGTAGGCCAATCATGACGGCGTAGTTAGGACGCCCATGCATGAAGTCCTCTGTGCCATCAATGGGATCAATGAGCCACAGTCTTAGGTGGGTGTCAGTAAATGTCTGCACCGATTGAGCATTCTCTTCGGTAATCAAGCCATCTTCGGGGAACCAGGTCTGAAAATGAGACGTTAGTTGCCGATCTAAGGCCCGATCGACGCTGGTGACAAAATCTTCAGGTCCCTTTGTTGAAATATCAAAGGGCTGAGTTGCCATCCGTTTTGCCTGTTGGCCAACTTGGCGGATGAGGCTCCGAATCAGTTGTGCTTTTTCTGCTGAGACGGGGGGCATTATTTCAAATCTAAGAGGCCAGTTTCTTTGAGTTTGGGATTGAACCGTAGGGGTTCCTGAACACCTCGCTCACTCAAAATTGCAAGGATCTCGGCTTCGATGCGACGAGCTGATTGTTTGAGCACCTTGACTTGAGCTCGCTCGTCCAGTTGTGGGTCATTGTACTGGTTGAGTTCTTCCGGTGTCATTGCGGCCTTAACATCGATGGCCTGTTCCCACTGCGCCTTTTCCGGACCGTTACCTGCGGGGGCCGAACCATTCTCTGCAATCCAATCGTTGCGAATGGATTCTAGGAGGGTGCGGTTGGGTTTATCGACAAACTGGGTTTTAAACCAGTAACAATGTCGAGGTTGGCGGATCAAGTGTTGCTTGAGACTCAGGAAAATGTCGCGAGAGTAGCCCACATACTGCAGCGTTTGATCCTCAGAAAAAATAGCGTAGGCTCCAATTTTGCCGCTGGGCTCGGTGGGCAATAGTCCTTCTTGGTCAAGATAGGGGCAATATTCAATGCTGCTTAGGGCGGTAACTTGGATCTCTGAAGGCATGGATATTCATTGTGCAAGCGCCAGTAATCAGTATGCCTGACCCTCTGGACCGAGGGGTAGAAAGATTGTCAATACTTCACCTTGCTGTTGATGTTGGCGAACGCTGAGTTTTCCACCTAATGCCTGAAAGAGATGCTTGGTCACGGGTAGGCTAAGGCTGAGTCCTCCTGTCTCCGGCTGAACCATCAAGACATGTCCCACCGATTTGAGGGTGGGTTTTTGAGTTGAGACGGCAGATGTGCTGTCGTTGGTTTGAAGATGCGATCGCAACTCCAGTTTCAACTGTTCTCCGGCCAGGGCCACCTGCAGTTCAATCTCACTGCCTGACGGCAGACTATGGCTAAGGCGATCAATGAGACCCGTGAGCACCTGATCCAACATCATCGGGTCGCTGATTACCACGGAGGGGAGACGCTGCGGAACCCGAATACTCAGAGATAGATCTCGACGAGCTGCCTGCTTTTGCCAGCGACTGATATTTTCTTCTAAGACCTGCTGTAGTGAAATAGGCTGCAGCGTCTGAGGCACAGAGCTAGGTTCCGTATTCGTAATCTCCATCGCCCGAAAAATGAGGCCAAAGCGATCGATTTGATCGCGGCATTCGCGCTGAATTGACTCTAGACGCTGAAGAACTTCAGAGGGCAAATCCGAACGTTTCAAGAGGAGACGCGTAAAGGTTTGAATTGTCGTTAAAGGGGTGCGAACTTCGTGCGCGATGGCCTGCAGCAGCTCAACTTCTGGCCTTGTCGACTTTTCTGCTTCTTTGACTGTGTCTGGAGTGTGCTGTGGTCTCGGCCTGACTTTTCTGTCAACGCCAGGGTGGGGAAAGGGGGTCTGAACGGCGGTATGGAGTAAGTGCCGACTGAATTGAAGCGGAATGCGGTAGTCAGGCATTTTCACCGGAAATTGCTGTAACAAAGCATTGAAAGCATCCAGTTGGGGGGGGCGAGTCAGTTGAATTCTGGAACGGAGGGCGGCTAAGGCTTGCTCAATGGTCTTGGGATTAAAAGAAAATTGAAATTGAGCGTCTTCTGATTGCTTGCGCAGAACTGCTAACCAACTAAAGTCTGAGGTTTGTATCAGGCAAAATTTCTCATGGCTTAAGGGGTCAGCAGGTAGCAAAGGTACGGACTGACAGGCGGATTCTGAAGCGGTCTCCGTCATTTGGTGGCTGGGGGGGAGCTGCAGGGCTGCTGATTGGTCTGCGGTAAAGACAAGAGACCGTAAATCTCCAAATCGAGCCGGTTCGTTAAACAGCGGAATGGGACCGGAAAGGATAAAGCCCTGGAGTGGGCAGGACTCTTCCGCATCTTGATCTTGCTGGATACATTGGGATAGAAGTTGGGTCATCGTTGCGATCGCAACTTGCCATTCCTTCTCTGCAGAAGCACTCGCCACCAGAGCCGCCTCCGGCTCATATGTTGCGACAACTTCACCCATTGTTGGTACGACCCACATGGTCACAGACCGATTACCTTTGCTTGGCTACCGTGCATTATCTTTCTAGAGAATATCTATCTTTAGCCTGCACTGAAAAGCGTTGAAACCGAACCTTGTAGGTGTAGAACATACCCACACATTATTTCTCTATTGCTTGAGGGATGGAATCGATATCGTCGAGATTCCCTCGGTCTACCTACCCTGGGCCAACAACCCAAATCACGGTCGTTCGCTATCTTTTCCCATAAAATCCCCAAGAGGAACCTCCCTTCTCACCTTAAACGTTAAGATAGATAAACCTGTTGGCCCTTTGCCGCAGCCACTTCTTGCCCCTCTGTAAGCAACGAGATATGCATATGCCAGGTACTGCCGCCATTTTTGCCATGATTGCCGTCATCGGTCTCTTAGTCGCGGTGCATGAACTCGGCCACTTCCTTGCCGCTCGACTACAGGGCATTCATGTCAATCGCTTTTCCATTGGTTTTGGGCCAGCCTTGTGGCGCTACCAGGGGCCAGAAACCGAATATGCGCTGCGTAGTATTCCCTTGGGGGGATATGTGGGTTTCCCCGACGACGATCCGGATAGCACCATTGACCCCAGCGATCCAAACCTCCTCAAAAACCGACCGCTGCTGGATCGCGCCATTGTGATTAGCGCTGGTGTGATTGCCAACCTTGTTTTTGCCTATTTTGTTTTGGTTGCCCAGCTAGGGGGCATGGGTGTGATCGACTATCAACCCGGTGTTCTGATTAGTCAAGTGGCCGCCGATGTCAGCTCTGTGGCCGCTGATGCTGGTATTCAAGCTGGAGATGTCGTGGTTTCGATTAATAACGAACCCCTCGGCGAGCGCAGTACAGCGACCACCACACTCATGGAGACCATCAAGAATAGCCCCAATCAAACTCTGCAGTTAGGTATTCAGCGGGGTGAACAGGCCCTTGATGTGAGCCTAACGCCTCAGGTATCAGACAGTGGGCAGGTTCAGATTGGAGTGCAGCTCTTTCCTAATGTCAGGCAACTAGACGATGGACGCGTTGCCCGCCGTGCGCCCCACAACCCCGGTGAGATTTTGGGGGCCGCTGCAGATGAATATCAGAAAATTGTGACTTATATGGCCGGAACCTTTGGCCAATTGATCGGCAACTTTAGCGAAGCCGCAGGACAAGTTGCGGGCCCTGTTGGTATTGTCGCGATGGGGGCAGAGATGGCGAGTACTGATGTTTCTCGCCTGTTTGACTTTGCGGCTGTCATTAGCATCAATTTAGCGTTCATTAACATCTTGCCCCTTCCGGCTCTAGATGGTGGCCAGCTTGCCTTCCTGTTAATTGAGGGGCTTATAGGCAAGCCGCTCCCCAGCCGTCTCCAAGAAGGTGTTATGCAGACAGGACTTGTGCTCTTGCTGAGTCTTGGTGTTGTCTTGATTGTGCGAGATACTGCCAACCTCAATTGGGTTCAGCAGTTATTTCAGTAAAGAATCCTAGCGAATGCAGTTGCCTTGCCTAGATCCTCTAAACGAAAACAAAAGGCTTTAGAGTTACTCAGTCGTCTTGAGCAGCTTTATCCTGATGCCACCTGCAGTCTTAATTACGAGACTCCTGTGCAGTTGTTGGTGGCCACGATTCTTTCCGCACAATGTACTGATGAGCGCGTTAACTTAGTAACCCCCGCGTTGTTTGCTCAGTTTCCGAATGCAGCATTAATGGCAGGTGCAGAAAGAGAAGAGATCGAGACACTGGTCCGTTCTACCGGTTTTTACCGCAACAAAGCCAAGCACATCCAGCAAGCCTGCCATAAAATTGTCACAGACTTTGGTGGGGAAGTACCGCAGCAGATGGAGCTGTTACTGACCCTACCCGGGGTTGCTCGCAAAACCGCGAATGTGGTTTTGGCCCATGCCTTTGGAATTAATGCTGGTGTAACCGTAGATACCCATGTCAAACGACTCACGAATCGCTTGGGTCTGACGAAGCATCAGGAACCCGTGAAAATTGAGAGAGACTTAATGGGTCTCATACCCCAAGCCGACTGGGAGAACTGGTCTATCCGTCTGATTTACCATGGTCGTGCAGTGTGTATGGCCCGTAAACCGAGTTGCGACAGCTGTACCCTTGTCGATCTCTGTCCCTCTGCTGGGCAAGGTGTCCCCCAACATTCTAAAAAGTCATCAAAAAGAAAACAAAATTAGGTAGTATAAGGAGTACTGTCTAAATCAAAAAATAGGTACTGCACGGGTCCATGGCAAAGAAGAGCATGATTGAGCGCGAGAGAAAGCGCGAAAAAATGGTTGCTAAATTCGCTCACAAGCGGCAGGCAATTCAAGAGCAGATTTCTAAAGCAACAACACAGCAGGAGAAAATGGACCTGCATCGTCAGCTGCAGCGTCTTCCTAGAAATAGTGCTCCGACCCGTCTTCGTAATCGCTGTTGGGTGACCGGTCGCTCAAGAGGGTTTTACCGTGATTTTGGTCTATCTCGCCACTGCCTCAGAGAAATGGCTCACGAAGGTCTACTTCCCGGCGTACGTAAAGCAAGCTGGTAGAACCCATCAGTTTACGTTTGAGTACTAACTGGACGATATTGTGATCTAATCCCGAGGCCTGAGTATCCTTTGGTCTCGGGATGTCTGCATTCTATTGAATTCCACATCTTGAGCTATGACTGTCCGCAGCAGGTGTCAATGCCGAGGCTCGTGAGGAGCAGATCGCTGACGGCATTGGCGACGGCAAATTCACTGTAGAAGCTTTTGGAAAAGTCGAACGCCTGCATCTCTGTCAAAATTGCTATCAAAAGAGCCCCGAGGTCATTCTCCCCTTCCATACGCTGGCGGAGGTAAATGCGGGCGGCTTGCTCTGCGATTTTTTGATTGACCGGCTCTGGTATGAATTCTGTGTCTAGCCATTGTTGGAGGGACTCTTGAAGCCAGCCAGCCTCTTCCTGCGGAGACTGACTAGGGGGTAAAACTCTCGGCTCGATTGGCTGCATAACCCCAAAGTCTCATGTCGTCTTACATATTATTAACTAGTTTATCCTAGGCTGATTTTTTTAAGTGGGAGCGACCATTGTTAATGACCTTGAGCATGGTGCCCAATTGCACTTCTAAGTCTTTTAAAACTCGATCAGCATAAAGATCTGCTTCGCGATGAATCTGCTCACATTCCGACTGCGTGGCTTGGCGCATGGAGTCTAGCTCTTGTTGAGTCTGTCTTCGGGCGCGTTCAACCTCAGAGATATTTCTTTGCCGCAGAGCTTCTACTTCGGACTGAACCTGCTTCTGGAGTTGCTGTGCTTCTCGCTCGGCCTGCTGAATAATGGTGAGTTCATCTGCAATCTGGGCGGCTCGCTGCTCAGCGGATTTAATCAGTTCCTGGGCATATTGATGAGCGCGGCTTAAGATTTCATCTTTGCTTTTGAGAATGTCTTCCGCCGCTCGCACTGTATCTGGAATGCTGTGCTCCACTGCGAGTAGCTGTGCCAGAAGCTGTTCTTCATCAACGATGGTTCGGTGGGTTAGGGGTAGCTTCAGGCCATCGAGAACAATCACCTCTTCTAGTCGTTGAAGCTGTTGCTGTAATGCTAGGCCTTGGGTTTGCTGTGCCGTGAGGCCATTTTGTGGTGGCGCACCATTGGCAACAACTTGAGTTTCAAGACTTATAGATTCTTGGTGAAGCATTTTTTTAACTCAATGGCAACATTTTGAGGGACAAGGTGAGTAACTGAACCACCAAACTGAGAAATCTCTTTAACTAAGCTGCTGCTTAAAAAACTATGTTCATTAGAGGTTGCCAGAAAAACGGTTTCTATCTTGGCGGAGAGGCTCGCATTTGTATGAGCCATCTGCAACTCGTATTCAAAGTCAGAGAGGACCCGCAAGCCTCGGATTAAAACTTGCGCCTGCCGCTGCTGAGCATAATTAACGGTTAGGGTATCGAAAGCGTCAATTTCTAAATTAATCAAGTGATCGGTGCAGGACCTAAGTTGCTCAATTCGTTGCTGAACTGTGAATAATGGAGACTTATTCGGGTTTTTTGATACCGCAACTATCACTTTTTCAAATAATCGACACCCTCTTTCAATAATATCTAGATGCCCTAACGTAACAGGATCAAAGCTACCAGGGTAGATTGCAAGCATAAATTGATAAGCTGATTGTGGAGATTATAATGCATAACCTTCAAATCCTCACAACTAATTGCATTAAATTTATATCAATGGTCACTTGTCACAAGATTCTCTGATTAGAGCCCTTAGATAATTTGGGGTTGTCAAGTGGTCTATGTAATGAGCCAATGGCCTTTGTCGCTTGAGATTTGCTCCCAAGGGCGTAGAGTCTGTGTTGTTCCGTTTGTCTCCCGTATGGCTTCGTGTGAGGATGGAGTCTGTACTTATAATTTATGGCGCAGAAGTCCCTCTGAAAACTATGGCAGAAATACAATTTATCCGAGGTACCGATGAATCCGTGGTCCCTGATGTTCGCTTGACGAGATCGCCGGATGGAACCTCTGGACGGGCCTTCTTCCGATTTGAGAATCCAGATGTTGTCCAGGGTGGAAATCCAGAAATTCTGGGTATGTTCATGATGGATGAAGATGGCGAAATTAGTACCCGAGATGTTAATGCTAAGTTTATCAACGGCCAAATTGTAGCAATTGAGGCTACTTACAATATGCTTAGCGTTCAGGAATGGGATCGATTTATGCTGTTCATGAATCGCTATGCTGAAAGTCATGGCCTAGGATTCAATAAAGCGGGCGGTTAGTAGTGGGAATTTTTCCACACCCTGATGCACCCCATGAGGCACAACGACCATTGCCGTGTGGGGTGCTGACGATTAGTGATACTCGAACACCCGAAACGGATGCCAGCGGACAGTTCCTGAAGGAGTGTTTAAGCGAGGCTGGGCACCAAATATTAAATTACTGTATCCTTCCCGACGAGCCTGTTCAGATTGAAAGTTATCTGAGACAAATCGCAGAAGAGTCTAAAGTTGAAGCCATCCTCTGTTCGGGTGGTACTGGGATTGCGCATCGAGATGTGACCTATGATGTCGTCTCTCAACTGCTAGATCAAGAGTTGCCTGGATTTGGTGAAATATTTCGCATGCTGAGCTATCAGGAGATTGGGGCGCGTGCGATAGCCTCTCGAGCAATTGCTGGGACTTATCGAAATTCGCTCATCTTTGCATTGCCAGGATCTGCCAACGCCGTTAAATTAGCAATGCAAAAGCTTATTCTTCCTGAGCTCAGGCATTTGACCCGGATTTTAGGTTCTTAGATACAACGGATCGCTTTGGTTGATTTAATCGCCTGCATGAACCGTTCAGAAAATTGATTAGTTGTGGATAATAGTCTTCGGGCTTGCGATTGCTTTATTGACTGCCGTTTTACCTAGCTGTCCCTTCTGGGCACGAATGCCTTTCTGAAGAATTTGTATAGCCTGTGTGTAGTGTGGGTCAGAAAATGTGGCTAGCATTTTAGGATTGGTCGACAATAAAATCTGCTGCCCTTCAGAGAGCTTAACCTCAATATCTGGTGTAATCCCTTTATGGTTGATGTCGGTCCCTTTCGGTGTGTAGTAATGTGCAACCGTTACGGCTAAGCCAGAACCATCTGAAAGCTGGTGCACCGACTGTACGAGAGCCTTGCCGAAGGTTTTACTGCCGATGACTTTAGCTCTACCATTGTCTTGAAGTGCGCCCGTCAAAATCTCGCTTGAGCTTGCTGAATTACCATCAACAAGAACGGCAAGGGGCTTTTGAGTCAAGGACTTGCGTCGGGCCGCTACCTTCTCATTTTTACCTTGGCGATTAACCGTTCTCACGATCAGCCCACGATCAAGCCACATATCTGCAATATCAATACTAGCGTTGAGCAAGCCACCTGGATTTCCACGCAAATCTAGAACAAATCCATCAGCCTTCTCTACCGTTAATTTCTCAATTGCTGCCTGGATTTGTTCGGAAGCATGAGCACTAAATTCATTGAGGCGAATATAACCGATCCGATCGGATCCTTCCCGTTGAATTCTTGAAGTAACGGTGGATAACTCAATGACAGCCCGATCAATGGCTACTTCAAATTTTTTGCTTCCTTTGCGCTGAATAAGGAATTTTACCCGAGTGCCGCTTTTGCCTCGAATTAAGCTTGAAGATTCCTTGATATTGAGTTTTGCTGTCGGTTTACCATCAATTTCTATGATGCGATCTCCTGCAGCTAAGCCAGCTTTGACGGCAGGAGATCCTGGTAAGGGTTCCACAATTGTCAGAACCTTCGTCTTCTTATTGATTTCCATCCGGATTCCGACCCCTGAAAGCTCGCCTGAGGTCTGACTTGTAAGAGCTTCATATTCTGAAGGAGCCATGAAGCGCGTATAGGGATCATTTAGGGGTTGAAGTGCTTCTCTAAGAGCCGTATAGGCTTGTTTTGTAGATGTATAGTTTCTGTTTAATAGAGATCGTCGAGTCTCTTGCCAGTCCGTTTTATTAAAAGTCTCGTCGACATAATGACGATTGACGAGTTGCCAAGCTTCATCAACAATTACCTTCGGACTATCTTCTAACTTTGCCTCTGCTGGGCGCTGCCAGCATAAGCTAATCCCTGATACAGAAGCTGCAACGACGCCCCCTATGAGAACAGTCTGGAGGGTACATAGAGGGCGAGGAGTTGAATTCATTGAAGTTCGTAACGTAATGAAGGATAACAGACTTAAGGCCTAGAGCTTAATGGGTAATCATAAGTATCATCAGGGAGAAACTGCGTTTAAGCATCTCAGAACTACTACAGAAAGTGGCTTTATTCTGTATTAACGACGATTCGGTACGAAGTGGAGTTCCTATATAACTAGGGTACCCAAACTCAGAAAGCGATGGGAGTGCTTTCTGTAACACTTTGTAGAGTCGTCTGGCTAAGAAGTCGAGAACTCGTCGAAAGAGATGAACGGTACTACCAGCGACCTGATGTTCTTGCCAGTTTTTCTAGGCCTATACGACTCAGGCCCACACATAGAATATGTCCTCGACCTCTCCCGACTTTGATGCTGAGAGTTGGGGAGTCAAACTGTTCTTCGCAAATCACACAGCGGTGTTGAGAACCTTGCGTTCTTTTTTCAGATTGGGAGGCTCTAGGGCTTCGATATTCGTTTCTATAACCCATGATGCTTTGGTAGATATTGCAGTTGGCTCTTATTATAGAGTCCTTCCCTCTGCTTCAGGACATCTGAAGGCACGAAGGAATAAATATGACGGTTTACTTTACATTGTGCATTTCATCGATGTAATCGCTGCAAAGACGCTTACTATATGGAAAGTTCACCCATCTGGACCCCATGGGCTTCCATCAATTAGGGTGATTGTCCACCACATGCACGGAGCAGAACACTGATGCTTTGTATTCAATGCGGTCACTCCAATCCTGATGGTGCAAGCCATTGCGCTTCTTGTGCAGCGCCTTTGCCAGTGATGTGTACCTGTCCTAGTTGTCAAGAGCTTGTGTCTACTGATGCCTGCTTTTGTGCTCATTGCGGCGCAACTCTGCAGCCAGCGGATCTGATGTCTACACCCCCACCCCCGCCCTCTAGCAACATTTCAGACTCTGCGGAGGTTGCTCCAGTACCTGCTACGGAGGTTGTTGATTTGTCTGAGGTTCCTGCAGCACCACCAACTTCTGAGGGGCTCGCTGCAAATATCGTTGATCCAGCCTTAGCTATTAGTCAGCCTCCAGATTTATTGGCTGACGACGATGCAGCAGAAGAGTCGGCGATTCAGGGACAAGCAGCGGAGTTTACGATTTTTCCCGAGGCAGATTCATTAGCTGCCCCAATGTCCTCTGATGCTGACGGGGGAGAAGAAAACTCGATGGAGGCAAAGCTGACTTCAGAAGTTTCAGCTCCTCTGAGTGATGTCCCTCCCAGTGCCGCAGTTCCTCCTGCTCCTCCGAGTGCCCCCTCTCCGAATCCTGTTGTCTCTCCGAGTGCAGCAGCTCCTCCGAGTGCCGCCCCTCCGACTGCAGCAGCCCCGACGGGTTCTTTGCCCACTGATTTACCCGTGGGTGCGACTGTGATTCAGCAGCCATCAGCCTGCCTTGTTCATGTCCGGAGTGACACACCTGTCACAATCCCGATTCATCTGGAGCTTGTGCACTTGGGTAAACCCAATGACCGCGTTCCACCCGATATTGATCTTTCTGGGTTTCCTGATAGCGATGTTGTCTCACGTGTTCATGCCGATCTTCGCCTTGAGGGCGATGGGTATTATCTTCAAGACTCGGGGAGTGCAAATGGCACCTATGTGAATAACCAGGCTCTACGCACAGGCGATCGCTATCGCTTGAGGACGGGTGATCGCGTGTCCTTTGGTAAAGAGGATAAGGTTAGCTTTATTTTTAAAGCCGGTTAACTGAAGCTATTGCAGTTTTGAAATGCAGGATAGAACAATATTTTGGAATGACTCTGGGAGCTCACCTGTTTGCTGCATTTGTAGCCCCAGTTCACTTAATTCCTGAATCGTATGTGTATTTTGAATCTCTGTGAGGGTGCAAGAGCAAAAAAGATTGGCTTGCGGTCCACCTTTGGATGTACACCCTTTCATGAAGAGTTGCTCAAAGGCAGGGCTTTGAGTACTGCTTATACCCAACGTACCTGATGCCCCTGGTGTCACGGTGTTGTTCGGGGCGGATAATGGCGGGGCGGAGGTTGGCTGCGATTGAGGGGGCGATTGGGAAGGATAGGTCGGATTTTGGTTTGCCCAATTTTTCCAGTCTTGAGCAGAAACTGCAGAAGTTGTGAAGGATAAGGCGAGAGCTGTAAGCCAAAAAAGACGCATAGAAAGGACCTAGAGAGTTGTTCTTTAGGTTGCCCTTTCACAAGTAGCTGTCACATCTTTGCGTCATCACAAATTTGCTTGAGTCTCTCAATTAACTGCTAAATCAAGAGACTCGTCTCTCTGGTTACATCGTTAAGGACTGCGGGTTTGTTTCAATCAGCTGGGCCAAGTCTCGAAGGAACGCCGCTGCGTCAGCTCCGTAAATAATGCGGTGATCACAGGTGATATTGACCCGCATCTGACGCTTAATTCCAAATAAGCCGTCTTCCGTCGCCACTGTTTGAGCGCGTGATGCGCCGACCGCTAAAATT
>CALFCG010000205.1 GCA_937951315.1 uncultured cyanobacterium | reverse complement strand
TGAATATTTTTATTCAAAAAGATGAAACTCATGAATCTACTATCAATGAGACCGCTCCAAGATTACCAGGAGTTTTAATGACTCTTCATGATTACGTCGTATAACTTCATTCGGGCAAAGGTATACGACGTAATCATCTTAAATACTCATTATGGTTTTTATGTTTCAGAGACAGTAGGGGCTTATTATTATTTGTTTGTGCACAAATATTTAGCCTGAAATGAGGCCATAATGATTTTCAAGTCACTATCTTAGGTTCAAAATGCTCAGCGATAACGATCGGGTTAAAGTCTTAAGCGAAGCCCTACCCTATATCCAGTCTTTTGCTGGCAAAACGATCGTCGTAAAATATGGTGGGGCGGCAATGAAGGATGAAACTCTCAAGGCAGGGGTGATCCGTGACATTGTTTTCATGGCATCTGTTGGTCTGAAGATGGTTGTGGTTCATGGCGGCGGCCCTGAGATCAACCACTGGCTCGATAAATTGGGGATTGAGACCCAGTTCAAGAATGGCCTCAGAGTTACGGATGCACCCACGATGGATGTAGTGGAGATGGTGCTCGTGGGCCGTGTGAATAAAGAACTGGTCTCTTTGATTAATCAAGCGGGGGGATCTGCCGTTGGGATTTGCGGGAAAGACGGCAATTTAATTACAGCCCGTCCCCAGGGAGAAGCGGGGATTGGTTTCGTCGGCGAAGTGAATGCAGTGAACTCGGGTGTCATTTCTAGATTGTTAGACGGGGGTTACATTCCGATTGTTTCCAGTGTTGCCGATGATGATACAGGACAGCCCTACAATATCAATGCAGACACTGCGGCTGGGGAAATCGCTGCGTCACTGGATGCAGAAAAGCTCATTCTGCTGACCGACACAGCCGGTATTCTCCGTGATGCAAAGGATACGTCGACGCTAATTCCCCAGTTGAGCATTGGGGAAGCACGAGCGCTCATTGAACAGGAGATTGTGGCGGGTGGAATGATTCCGAAGGTTTTGTGCTGCGTCAGATCACTCGCTCAGGGGGTTAATGCAACCCACATTATTGACGGACAAGTGCCTCATGCTTTGTTGCTAGAGATTTTCACCGATGCTGGCATTGGCTCAATGCTAACGGCTTAGATTATGCGTTTTGATCTTGTTACCCTCTTTCCGGAGTTTTTTGCTTCTCCCTTATCGAGCAGCTTAGTGGGCAAAGCTTTGGCCAAGGGTATTGCTGAAGTCAACTTAGTCAATCCAAGAGATTTCACTACCGATAAGCATCATCGGGTTGATGATGAACCCTATGGGGGCGGTGTGGGAATGCTAATGAAACCAGATCCCATCTTTGCAGCAGTTGAATCTTTGCCCCAGCTCTCTAAACGCGAAATCATTTTGCTGACGCCGCAGGGAGCACCGATGAATCAGGCGTTATTTCAAGACCTGAAGCAATATGACCAGCTAGTGCTGATCTGCGGACATTACGAGGGTGTTGATGAGCGGGTCGCAGAACATTTAGTAACGCGAGAAATCTCTTTGGGTGATTTCGTATTAACCTGTGGCGAAATTCCGGCTTTGACACTGCTGAATGGGGTGTTGCGATTGCTGCCGGGAACAGTGGCAAAGGCTGATTCTTTAAAGTATGAAAGTTTTGAGGAGGGGTTATTAGACTATCCACAATATACCCGTCCTGCCGTTTTTCGAAACTGGGAAGTGCCGCCGATTTTGCGATCAGGCAATCATGGGAAAATTTCTCAATGGCGACAGGCTCAGCAGCAAAAACGAACTTGCGATCGCAGACCCGATCTATACGAGCGCTGGCAGGAGAAAGGCAGTCACTCCAACCGTGAAGACCACGATTCTACGATGCCTTGACCTGTAAAAATTCGATGCGTGGCAGCAGCGGATCTTCAACCAGACCAATCCCTTGGAGCTGCCAGCGCTCTAAAACACCCCGAAGTTGGCGCGTGGGTAAGGTTTCAACTTGAAACTGCGTCGCCACGTCGCGGCCATGAGTGTTGAGATAGCTAAGCGCATCAAACTGTTCTGAGAACACTAACAGATAGGCCACCGCATCATCAGGATTGGGGTGCGCTGTGAGGTAGTTGCTGTTGGCTTGAGATCGCAACACATAATATAGCGATGAATCCATTCCAACCCTCCCTATGTCATCTCACCCAGCTGAATTCGCGGATCAACCACTTTGAGGAGCAAATCAGCCAGCAAATTACCAATAATCAGCATAACCGCCCCAATCATCAAACTCGCCATGACCAAATAGAGATCCTGCTCTAGGACTGCCTTCAGAATCAGGCGTCCTAATCCCGGCCAGTTAAAGAACGTTTCAGCAATAAATGCACCGCCCAGCAAACTGGCAAATTCGAATCCCAGCAAAGTAATCAGAGGATTAACCGCATTGCGAAGCGCATGCACGTAAATCACAGTATTTTCAGGCAAGCCCTTTGCACGAGCCGTCTGCACATAGTTCTGCCGCAGAACATCCAATAGATTCCCCCGAGTCAAACGCTGAAGCCCCGCAAAGCTCGTCACCGTTAGCGCCAAAGTCGGCAAAATCATATGCCACCCTACGTCCAACACCTTACCAATGGGCGAAAGATCAGCATGATAAACACTGGTCATATTCCCCACTGGAAACAGCGGTGTACTTTGGGCGAAGAAGAGTAGCAGCAACGCCGTAATGAAACTCGGAAATCCCTGGCCCGTATAGCTAAAAACTCTTAGAACACGGTCAATCCAACGATTTTGGTTCACCGCTCCGATAATGCCTAGGGGCAACGCAATCAGCCAGGTAGCAACAATCGAGGTAATCGACAACAGAAGAGTATTCGGAACTTTTTCCAAAATCAGGGTCAGAACCGGACGCTGGGACGCAAAGCTATAGCCAAAATTTCCTTGTAAGACCTGCCCGAGCCACAGCCAATAGCGCTGAAACACCCAGCCCAACCACGGCCCCCATAGACCCCAAAACTCCGCCCAGGCTTTAGCTGCAATGGGAGACTCGGGCTCGTCTTCCAGGCCAAACTGCTTGGCCAGCTCCGCCAATCGCTCCGGCGATATTTTAGGATCTGTTCTCAACTTATCGAGATAGTTACCAGGCGTTAGTTGCACAATCACATAGCAGAGTATTGAAGCCAGGAACAAGGTGATCAATCCCTGGCATAACCGCTTAACGACGTAGGTAAAGGTGTCGCTAGTTAAAAAAGCTCGCAGTCCCTCTAGGACAGACGGCTTCGACTGGACTTCAGATGCTTTTGGCTGATCAATCATGCAAAAAATCTCAATGCGGCCTAGTACTGTACCAAGGTATTAATGGGGACATCGGGCAAATGCTGCCGCCCATTTAAGCCCGTTAGCTCAATAATGAAGGCAAAGCCGCTTAACGTGCAGTCGCATTGCTTAATTAACTTCGCGGTTGCCGCAGCCGTGCCGCCTGTGGCGATCAAATCATCCACGATTAAGACGCGACTCCCAGGCTCAAAAGCATCTTTGTGTAGCTCGAGGCGATCGGTGCCGTACTCCAGCTCATAATCAATGGTGTAAACGGGAGCTGGAAGCTTACCGGGTTTACGCACCGGCACAAAACCTGCGCCCAACTTGTAGGCAAGAGGCGTGCCAAAAATGAACCCACGGGACTCCATACCCACAACGTAGTTGATGCCCTGATCGGTATAGTCTTCTGCCAAGCGATCAATGACGTAGGTCAGGCCCTCTGCATTTTGAAGCAGGGTGGTGATATCGCGGAACATAATCCCAGGTTTAGGGAAATCTGGAATGTCACGGATCAGGGATTTTAAGTCCATTCGCTACTCATTCAAA
>CALFCG010000204.1 GCA_937951315.1 uncultured cyanobacterium | reverse complement strand
CGCACCTGTTTTGGATCACCCTGGTCAATAACGCGGCCATTCTCTAGTAAAACTGCACCATCACAATACTCCAGCTCTTCTAGCCGGTGGGTCACCCAAAGGGCTGTTAAGCCTCTGCGTTTAACGATGCTTTGCACCTGTCGTACGAGTTCAATTTGGCTCTCCGGATCGAGCAGAGCCGTGGGCTCATCCAACAATAGGAGTTCGCAGTGACGTGCGATCGCACCTGCAATGGCAATGCGCTGCTTCTGCCCTCCGCTTAAGGCATAAATCGGTCTTTGATTCAGATGCCACAGATTGACCGCCGTGAGAGCTTCCTCAACCCGCTGGCGCACTTCCGGTAAGGACAGTTTTTCCTCCACAAGGCCAAAGGCCACATCGGCCCCCACCGTCGGCATCACCAGCTGATGATCAGGATTCTGGAAGACGAAGCCGACAGGGTCCACCACCTCTAGAAAGCCGGACTGAGGGGCCAGGAGACTCACCAGCAGCCTGAGGAGTGTGGATTTACCACTGCCGTTCGTGCCCAAGAGCATCCAAAACTCACCCTTGGGCACTGTTAAAGAGCAACGATCTAGGACCTTTTTGTCAGTTGACCACCCAAAACATACATCTTGGAGGGTGATGGCGTTGGTCATGAATTTGCAGTCGCAAAAAAGCCAGGAACCTTCGCTCCGCCGCCTCCGCTAGATTTATCAGAGAGCTGAACCGCAGAAATTTCGTTGCTGAGCAGGCCGATCTTTTTGTCGGTGTCGCGATCGCAGGTCAGCTCTAGCAATTCAGGAGTCGAAGACTGAACCGCCGTCAGAATCTTCTGATAGAGTGCCTCAGCATCTGCCGTCTCTTTTCGTTGGACAGCCAAAGACAGCGGTGTGCCGCGCAGAGTTACTTCAATTGTGTACATAAAGTCGCGTTTTGGGGTGAGTCGTTTATACATCGTTCCCAGCTGTGAGCTTGAGAACGGTTCTTTGCTCCAGTATTGCAAATTTCGCCAGCGGTCGAGCAGATTGCCGCTTTAATTCTCGCCACTGTCCATTAAATACAGTAGGGCCATCCTTACAGCCACTCCGCTGGTCACCTGTTTGCTCACCAGACTCAGGGCTGGATCATCCATCAAATCTGAGCTGATTTCTACCCCGCGATTGGTAGGGCCGGGGTGCAAAACCTTGACGCTAGGGTTGCAAAGCCGGATGCGATCGCGGGTAATTCCATACCGCTGATAATATTCACGAACGCTGGGAATTAAATGCTGGGTCATCCGCTCATGTTGCAGACGCAGCGTCATTACAAAATCAGCGTCTCGAATTGCGGGCTCTAGCTCCCAATGCAGCGTGACACCATAGTCAGAGAAGGCTTTAGGGACCAGCGTTGGGGGACCTGCAATATGCACATCTGCACCGCAGGTCACGAGACTGGAGAGATTCGAACGGGCTACGCGCGAATGGAGAATGTCCCCCACAATCGCAATTTTCTTGCCCTTCAGCAGCTCGGTCTGGGGATTTTGAGCATCGAGCGTACAACAAAGGGTGAACAAATCGAGGAGCCCCTGAGATGGATGCTCATGGTAACCATCACCCGCATTGAGGACGCCCACTTTTCCCCCCAGTCGGTCCATGGCCGTGGCGATCATTTGGGGGACTCCGGCTTCTTGATGGCGGATCACCATTAGATCCGTCCCCATAGCTAGAAATGTTTTTGCCGTGTCTAGAATGGTTTCGCCCTTACTAAGGGACGAGTTACCAGGCGAGAAATTCAGTACGTCTGCAGACAGCCGCTTGGCTGCCAGCTCAAAGCTGCTTCGGGTACGAGTTGAGGCTTCAAAGAAGAGATTTGTGACAAGCCGCGCCTGCAGCGTAGGGACTTTTTTGGTTCGGCGTTGTAATACCCCACTAAAACTGTGGGCGGTCTGCAAAACAATATCGAGTTCCTGGGCCGTAAAGTCAGCCAGTGAAAGGACATGGTGACGATTCCAGGTAGCAGCGGCCATAGGTTCGGGGCTCGGTGGGCACAATAAAGACGGGAGACCATACTGAAACAGAGTCTCCGGTATGATGATATCTCGCAGATTGCATCCAAGGCAGGGGAGAACAGGCATGGGCTATCCAGTCACGTTATTAAGAGGTGATGGAATTGGGCCAGAGGTGACAGAAGCGGCTCGCATCGCCGTTGATGCCACGGGGGTTGCCATCGACTGGAACATTGTCGATCCTGACCTGGACAAGACGGCGAAATCTAGGGAGTTGCAGGTTTCTCAAGTGCTTGGGGCGATGCGGGAAACAAAGGTGGCGCTCTCGGGTCCATTTACGCTTCCCATGGATCCAGGAACAGTGGCTGTGATGGCTCAAGTGCGTCAGCACTTCCAGCTTTATGCCCATCAACGGCTGGCAAAATCAATGATCGGGACGAAGAGTCGCTTTAGCGACGTGGATTTGACCCTCATCTATGAGAACTTTGAAGACGTATCGGCTGACATTGAATTTGAGCGCACCACTAATGAAGCGGCTGATGTGCGGGATTATCTGGCGAGGGTCTCGGGTATCCCTATCTACGATGATGCGGCTGTGGGGGTCCGTCTGGTGTCTGTTTTGGGATGTCGCCGCATCATTGAATATGCCTTTGAGTATGCTCAGGCCCAGCAAAGACGTAAGGTCACGGTGGTGCATCGTGCGAACGCGCTGCCCTTTACCGATGGTCTCTTTTTAGACATTGCCCATGAAATGGCGAAGGACTATCGCAGGATTGAGTTCGACGATTGTCTCGCTGACAATATTTGTACACAACTGATTCAGCAGCCTCAACAGTACGATGTCTGTGTGATGCCCCCTCTTTACGCTCCCATGCTGTCCGATCTCTGTACGGCCCTGAATGGAGGGCTGGGGCTGACGCCCTGCGCCAGTATTGGGGATGAACATGCTGTGTTTGAGGCAGGTCATGGTCCTCTCTCTCAGCTGGCGGGTCAAAATATAGCGAATCCCACAGCGCTGATTCTCTCGGGGGTGATGCTGCTCCAGCATTTAGGTGAGCTGGACGCGGCTAAACGACTGCAAGGGGCTGTGGCAACGGTAATAGCCCAAAAGAAAACGGTGGCCGATGGGGCCACCGCAGGAACTGAAGGTTTAGGAACCCGTGAGATAGCAGATGCGATCGCATCTGCTATCTAAAGCAATCCAGTCACCCCATGCGCTGATCACAGAGCCGTGCAAGGGGACTGAGGGTTAACGATCGCTTCAACACGAGCTGTTTGTCCTTTAAGGTTGACGGAACTGTTGCATCCGTTGCAGAAACAGCAACAGTAAATAGATCGAACAAATGTAACCGGTGGCAATGAAGGGGATCATTAGGGGAACGGTGGTGGTATTCATGGTGGCGGGGTGGGTGAGTGAACGAAGGGTAAGGCTTAGAGACGCTCACGCAAGTTGCCATGCACAAGCTTACCGAACCTGAAAACCGACGTTGTCGCGGTCTCAGTGATCGGATGATTCTCAAATAGCCCTGGCAAAAAGTTGCGTCACAAACTCGACAGCCAGAAGGCTGCTGTTGCGACCCTGAAGTGAAGATCAGACTCAAAAAATTGAACTGATGACACTTAGTCATTTGAAGAAATAGGCTCAAATCAGCCTGTTTCTTTTTTCTACAAGGCGATGAAACTCAACTAATTTTAGGATGCCCTCACATCGACCTAAAACTTGCTAAGCCCATGAGTTTTTCTAAACCCTTGTTTCTAAGATAGCACCGGATTCTGAGAATCGTCAGGATTTAGCCTGAATGTTGTTTTCATTTCTTAATGAAGTCCGGAAACTTTGATGAAGATTATTGTTGGCTGTTTGTTCGGAATCGAGATTTTACAAAAAAAAGAATTATTTTCAGTTTTGTTCCCCGTTTCTATTAAGAAAAGTAAACTAAGTCAAACATAAGAAGCTCTTATCGTTTGTTTTGTGTGTTTTTTCTGTTCAATCTCTTGCTATATAAGGGATTGCGTTATTCCTCTGAAAGAGATGCTCCGTGATTGCAGGGCCTCGATCTATCGAGTTGCGATTCCGATAATATGGGGTTTGACGATCGCAATGGGCACTGGGCCGTCAAAGGTCTCATGGGAAATATCGCTGAAGCCGGCTTCGTCTAGCGCTTGGCTGATGTTGCGATCGGGGCAGCACCCATCCCCAATGAATTGCCACAGCGGGCGAATGCCGGATTGAACTTGATGCAGTAAGGTCCCAGAGGGAGCTGCAACATGTTCAATAAAGAGGAACTGACCGCCGGGTTTCAGGACGCGCAGAATTTCCTTGAGCGTGGCTGCGAGTTCGGGGACAGAGCAGAGTACCAGGGTGCTGAGTACCGTGTCGATACTGTTGTCGGCGATGCCTGAGGCCCCTGCCGAATCGGTTCTGAGGTCTATGTCTTCTAATCCCAGTTTCTCTGCTTCCTGGTGTAGATAAGGATGCATATAATGATTGGGTTCTAGGCCAATCCAGTGGCTGTTGGTCGGTAGATAGCGCAGATTAACGCCAGCCCCAGGACCGATCTCTAGGATGTTGCCCTGGAGATGTTGAAAAAGGGTTTGTTTGCGAGTTGCGATCGCATCTTCATAATCTTCAGCGGCCGTTGCCATGGCCCAGGCAAAAAAGCGTTTGTACCACTGGGGACCTGCATAAACATCACGCTTTGAATTGGCCATTCTCGTCTCCCAATTTCTTTTTGCTCTGCCCTTTTGACTGTTCTCAAAATGTGGGCTAGGTCTGTGTCGAAGTTGTAGTGGATCGTAACCTTTGATCCCCAACGTTCAAAGATAGTCTATGCTAAACGCCATTGGATTTTTGTCGCCAAAAAGAAACCCTTGTCGCAGGAGAGCATTATGAAAAAGGCGTCATCGCCCCTCAATGTGATTTGGCTATTTATGATTGTTTTTGCCACAATCATTGCGGCCTACACCGGCAAAATGGCAGCCGTCACCGAAGCCACCTTTGAATCCGCTAGAACGGCCGTTGAACTGGCCATTGGACTGATTGGTGCCATGGCTCTGTGGCTCGGGATTCTCAAGGTTATTGAAGCAGCGGGCTTGATGAATTTGATCGCTCGATTCATTCGACCCCTGATGGTGCGGCTGTTTCCTGAGGTACCGGCGAATCACCCTGCCATGTCTGCCATGCTGATGAATATGGCGGCTAACGCCCTTGGGCTGGGGAATGCTGCGACCCCCTTGGGCCTGAAGGCCATGACCGAACTGAATAAGCTCAACGCCTCTCCCGGAACAGCCACTAATGCCATGTGCCTGTTTTTAGCCATCAATACTTCATCGCTGACGCTGTTACCCATTGAAGTGATTTCCTTGCGTTCGAGTGCTGGTGTTAATAATCCCGCCAGCATTATTATTCCGTCCCTGCTGGCCACCGCCTGTTCTACGACTGTGGCCATTGTGATGGCCAAGTTCCTGGCGGCCCGGGGGGCGAAGATTGAACCCTTGCCGATGTCCTCTCAGTCTGAAAATATAGTCTCTGAGCAACCTGAACCCGATGAAACGGATGAAGAAACGACAGAGGACATCTCGCCTCCTGGTACGCTGGGCAGCATTGTTTTTGGCGGGTTAGCCCTGGTTTTAAGTGCTGCCATTATTTACAAGCTCGTCACCAACGGCCTCCCCTACTTAATAACGACGCAGTTTGCGAGTGTGGCCTCTCATTGGCTGTTGCCGATGATTATTTGTCTGTTTCTCCTGGCGAGTTACTTTCGGGGCGTCAAAGTCTATGAAGTGATGACGGAAGGGGCTAAAGAAGGATTTGACATTGCGATTCGCATTATTCCTTTCTTGGTGGCTATTTTGGTTGCCATTGGTATGTTCAGAGCCAGCGGAGCCTTAGATCTACTGGCCGCAGCTTTGACGCCCCTCACCTCTTTGATTGGGTTGCCAGCAGAGGCCTTGCCGATGGCCTTAATTCGTCCCCTCTCTGGAGGGGGAGCCTATGGGTTGATGTCTGAAATTGTCTCCAATGACCCCAATAGCTTTTTGGCCGACCTGGTGTCGACCATGCAGGGGTCAACTGAAACCACCTTCTATGTATTGGCGGTGTACTTTGGCAGCATCGGCATTTCTCGATCTCGCCATGCGGTGCCCGCGGCGCTTTGTGCCGATGCTGCTGGTTTGTTGGCCTCGTTAGCCGTGTGTCGCGTTTTGTTCTAAACCCATCGCTTTAAGCGTCTTGTGCCCAACGGGTTGTCCTCAGGCCAAAGTGGTCGGCCTCTGGGCCGGTGAGCTAGTCTTGAAGTCCGATCCTGTTTCAGCGTTATTTCATTCAAAGTCTGGGGAACGAGGTTAAAGGCTTTTATCCATCGAATGCTTGAATTCTGGGAGCCTGAAAGGACTCATCTTCATTTATGCATAAAAGACTTCAATTGAGACTGAAACATCCCTGTATCCTTTTTAGAAATGAAAAAGTAAGGACTATGCTTAAATCTGTCATCCGAATCACCTGTTTGACCTTTCTGCTTGTCTCTCCTGCCCCTTTGATGGCGAGTGCTCAGCCCGCGTCTACTGTTTCATCGGACTCGCCCGCCCCCTCTCCTGAGCAGCAAGCCCTGGTGGATGAACTCTTGATTTTGACGAAGCAGGAAGAAAATGCGAATCGCATGCTGGATTCGATGTTGCTGCAAATCGAGACGACATTCCCTCAGTTTTTGACAGAAACGCTCTCCAAGTCCACTGATCTGGAAGATCAGGCGCTGCAGGAGCAGGTGGCTGCGCTTTCGACCCGGATGGTGAAGCGTTACCGAGAGCTGCTACCCCAGCGGATTGATATTGGCAAAATCACAACCCAAATTAGTGCCTCACTGTATGCAAAGTACTACACCACTGAGGAGCTACAGGGATTAATTGATTTCTATCGCACACCCCTGGGGCAAAAAACGATTGATATTACACCTCAGCTCTCACAAGAGGCGCTAGAGCAGTCCAATCAATTGGTGTTGCCTCAGGTGATGGAGGTGGTGCAGGAGATCATTAAAGAAGAGTTTGGTCAGTTTCAGGCTCCAGCAGAAGATGCATCGCCCTCTGACAATTCTGATGCCGAGTCGGAGTCCGCTGAGCCTAAAAAATGAACTGCAGGTTTAAGGTCCAGCTTTTTCCTTCCCGCCTGATCTCAATCTGGCGAATAAATTCTCGGAAGTAAAAGCGCCGTTCAGATTCTGAAAGATCCAGCCAGAACTGCTCAATTGAGACGGTTTTGGCAATGGCTTGCAGGTTGACAGGGGGTAACTGAGACAGACGTTCTCTCAGTGCAGAAATCTCCGTTTTGAGGGTGTAGGCTCTGAGTTCTGCAGTTGCTGCGTCTAAAACATCGGCCTCGATCAGTCCTGGCAGTTGCCCAAGTACGTCTTGTTTCGCTGCAATCTGAGCCTCAACATTTTGCTTGAGTTGAGCCATGACCGGAATATCAACGCCTTCCACTGCCATGGGTAGGTTTATACATATTTGGCCAATGGTTTGCTCTAAGACGGCAGGATATGAGATCGCACGACATTTCTTTTTTAAGGGACAAGAAATCGGCCGCAGATAGAGATATTCTTTACTGCGTCGCCGTGCTGTCACCCGTGATACTGTCATGGCTGATTGGCAGTTGGCACAGCTGACAATGCCGGCGAGGGAACGGGGGGCACTGGCTGAACGGGGGGCGAGCCGACGGTTGCGCCGCAATAACCGATCCACCTGTGCTGCTTCTTCCCTTGGCAGCAGGGCGGGGTGGGCATCTGGAATAATATCCTGTCCCTGATAGAGTAAGTCCCCACGATAGACAGGGCTCGTGAGCCACCGTTGTCCGGTCGATACGGATACCTTCTTGTTGTGGCGTTTGGCGATATGACGGACGGCACCGCGCAGTGAGCCATAGAGCAAAAAATTGTTGAAAAAATCCCGGACCACCGGGGCCACACTGCGATCAATCACATAGCGTTCCTTACCCCGACGATAGCCGTAGGGGGCTCGACCCGGAGGCGGCTTGCCCTTCAGGCGATTCCGGGCGTGACCTTGACGAATCTTTCGGCTCCGCTGCTGGCCTTGGACCGCCTCTAATAAGCCGAGTAACTGCAGAGAGTCTGGAAATTTGGGCTGCGCTCCTGCGGTGGGTGACTGGTAATTCTGCTCAATGGCGATAACTTGAATGCCCCTGGTTTCTAAGGCCGTGAGCTGTTCGATGACTGCAGAAAGAGAATCTCCCAATTCCTCCAGTCGCCTGAACACAAAGTAATTGGGTGGCGAACTCTGTGTTATTAGCTCTTGAAGTTGCGGGCGGCTGGAATCGAAGTCTTGATAGACCTGATCAAATTCCCAGCCCCACACCTCAACATTGATGGGGATTTCCCAGGAGATGTCTTGGTAGAGGTAGGCAACGATCTGCATAGAGAGGTGCAAGGGCCTCTGAAAGGTGTTTGCCTATCTTAACGATGGATGGGCCGACTGTAGTGCTGGTTGGGTCGGTTCCCATCCTGAGTGATGCCCCGACAAGGGTGTGAGTCGTGATTGAATTTGCTGTTCATTGGTCTCGGAAGTGTGGATAGGCTAGTTCTCCTGGTTGAGCTGCTGCAGTTGTTTCTCAAGATCTTGTTGGTGACGACCATACTCTGCCCAGTTACCATTCTGGAGTGCATTCTTGGCCTTCCGATAGGTCTCTAGGGCATTTTTTGCTAAGGATTTTGCCGGACCGCTGGGTTGAGCTACTTGAGGGGGGGCTGCTGTCGGAGGTTTGGGTTGTTCTTTCGTTGCAGCTGTCTGAGTCTGGCCTTTACCGAACAACGTTGCCAATGCCTTATCCAGCGTATTTTCCATAACAATTGCATTGTCGTAGGACACAATCACGCGCTTCAGTTCTGGTAGTTGCCCTTGGTCTGCTCGCAGGTAGATGGGTTCGACATACAGCAATGATTCCTCAATTGGAATCACCAACAGATCGCCGCGAATCACCTTAGAACCGGCTTGGCTCCAAAGGGTGAGCTGTTGAGAAATGGATGGGGTTTGATCAATGCGAGCTTCAATTTGGCGCGGGCCATAGACGAGCTTTTGCTTTGGAAATTCA
>CALFCG010000203.1 GCA_937951315.1 uncultured cyanobacterium | reverse complement strand
CCGATTGGTACCAAATTGGGGAGGCTGAAGCCCATCCGCTAGAGTCAATGGATGGGGTCTTTATGCGTCAGGATCCGCCGGTCACAGTCTCCTATTTGTATGCCACCTATCTGCTGGACTATATTGATCCCCAAAAGACACGGGTGATCAACAGCCCTCACGGGTTACGGGCCGCGAATGAGAAGATGTATGCGCTGCAGTTCCAGGACGCGATCCCGGAAACAATTGTCAGCCAAGACAAGCAAACCATTCGTGCTTTCGTGGAACAGCAAGGCATTGCTGTCCTGAAGCCGTTAGGGGGCAAAGCAGGAGAAGGTATTCTGCTCTTGGAAGCAGGCGATCGCAACTTTAATTCTCTCATCGAAATCAGCACGGACCAAGGCCAGGTGCCGGTGATGGTGCAGGAATATTTACCCGCCGCCAAAAAGGGAGACAAGCGGATTATTTTGCTCAATGGAACTCCCATTGGTGCTGTGAATCGGGTGCCAACAGGCAAAGAGTTTCGCGGCAATATGGCCACGGGTGGTCGTTCTGACCCGGCTCAGCTCACGAGCCGAGAACATGAGATTTGCCAACAACTGGCGCCCATACTCCAGAGAGACGGCTTAATTTTTGTGGGCATTGATGTGATTGGCAACCGCCTCACTGAGATCAATGTCACCAGTCCCACAGGTATTCGAGAGATTGATCGACTCGACAATAAGCAACTGGGTGTTCAGGTGATTCAGTGGCTAGCAACGGATCGAGGCACTGTCGATGCTTCCTGACCTGAATTGTGAAGACCCGCTCCCGCATTTCAAGATTGGTGGAACGTGGAATTTTAGGTTAGTTTCTCATTCTGGTATACCCAGACTTAGAGAGAAAGCTTTAAAGTGGATCAGCCGACTAGATTCTGATTCACATAGACGTTCGATTCTACACCAAATAAAAAATGGATAAACCCACTGTTTTAGTCACTGGCGGAGCGGGCTATATTGGCTCCCACGTGGTTTTAGCGCTCAAGGAATCCGGCTATCGGGTGGTGGTACTGGATAACCTTGTATACGGCCACAAAGATCTCGTGGATTCGGTTTTGCAAGTGGAGCTGATCAGTGGCGATGTCGGCAATCGTGCCTTTCTTGATCAGGTCTTCAAGGATCACAATATCGGAGCGGTCCTGCATTTCGCCGCATACACCTATGTGGGAGAATCCGTCGAGGATCCGGCTAAATACTATCGAAACAATGTGATGGGCACCCTGACCCTACTGGAAGCGATGATTGCAGCGGACATTAAGACCTTTGTCTTCTCCTCCACCTGCGCAACCTACGGGCCTCCCCACCAGATTCCGATTACAGAAGATCATCCCCAGGCCCCCATCAGCCCCTATGGCACCAGTAAGCTGATGGTGGAGAATATCCTCACAGATTTTGACCATGCCTATAACCTCCGCTCGGTCAGATTCCGTTACTTCAATGCAGCGGGTGCTGACCCCCAAGGACGACTGGGGGAAGACCATAATCCTGAAACGCATCTCATTCCGCTGATCTTGATGACAGCTCTGGGCAAGCGGGAGAAAATCTCTATTTTTGGCACCGACTACAAAACGCCTGATGGCACCTGCATTCGCGACTACATTCACGTCACTGATTTAGCAGATGCCCACGTGCGTGGCTTGAATTACCTACTGGAAGGCGGCGAGACATCGGTCTTTAACTTAGGCAATGGCGACGGATTTTCTGTACGGGAAGTCATTAATACCGCCAAAGAAGTCACCGACAAGCCCATTACAGTTGAGGAAAGCTACCGCAGGGCAGGTGATCCAGCGATTTTAATCGGTAGCGCCGCCAAGGCCGAGAAGGTTTTAGGTTGGCAACCCAAGTACTCTGACTTATCACTCATTGTCGAACATGCTTGGCAGTGGCACCTCAAGCGTCATAGCTAAAGAACCTCTAGTTTTGCGCTAAACCCGCAGAGTAGATTTCCGCATTTCAGAGCGATTTAATCACTCTGCAGGGGTTTCCGGCTGCCACAACATTACTCGGAATATCTTTGACCACGACGCTGCCAGCCCCGATGGTGACATTCGAACCGATGGAAACACCCGGGCAAACAATGACACCACCCCCCAGCCAAACGTTATCACCAATGACAACCGGGGCTGCCAGTTCTTTGCCAGACCGTCTCAATTCGGGTTCTATCGGATGATAGGCAGTGTAAATTTGGACTTTTGGCCCGAGTAAAACGTCATCACCTAGATGCACTGTATTACAGTCAAGAATCGTGCAATCAAAGTTGAGATAGAGGCGATCACCCGCAAAGATGTGACAACCATAATCACAGTAGAAAGGGGGCCTGACCACAAAATCAGAGCCTAACTTGCCGAATAGCTTGAGGATGGTGCTCCTTCGCTTATCGACCTCACTGGGCAAAGAAGTGTTATGGGCATGAAGCAACTGATAGGCGTCAGTTTGTAATTGAGTGAGCTCTGCGTCGGATGCCCAATAGAGTTCATTGGCAAGCATCTTCTCGCGTTCTGTCTTCGGTTTCACCTTCATTCTCCTTGGCAATGAACCGTGAAATCAGGCAGATTCTGAACGCCAGTGACCTAACTCGGCCTGAATAAAGTAAGCCACCAAGTCTCGATACATCTTCTCAATCACATCAGCGTTTAAGCCCTCTGCCTCGGCCCAGTTTCTCCGCTGCTGGAGCATCGCGTCAAATCGTTCTTGAGCTTGAACCTCTTTGACGCTGGTCTTGAAGGGGGCTGCTGCTTTTACATATTCAAAACGCTGCCCCAAAATAGCAATAAGTTGCCGATCTAGAGCATCAATCTCAGCTCGAATATCGGACATATTTAGGCAGTCTTGGGGTGCAACCATACCAGTCTCTGGCGCCGTCTCTTGAATTAACAGAATTGCTGAAATGCCGACCAAGCCATCACATCCTGCAGCAATGCTTGATAGCCCTGACTATTGGGGTGAAGACCATCATCACTCATTTGAGACTGACACCAAGCCTGATCGCGCTGCCGCCACAGATCAAAAAGATCAAGGAAGGGAATCTGTCGCTCTTGACAGGCCAGACGGGTCACTTCGTTGTAAAGGTGCTGATCCTCATGGTTGAAGAAGAAAGCATCCAAAAACGGCATTTTGGTCTCATCAACAGGTGCCATGCCGATAAAGGTCACAGGGCAAAGTTGACTGGCGCGATCCAGAAGATCAGCCATTCTCGTCTGAAATTCAGGGAACGGGGTCATATTACGTCCCTCTAAACGCCCTAGACGCGCTGAATCATTGATACCGACGGACAGAATCATTTGATCAGGGACCTGATGCCGAAGTTCACCCCGATGCCGGAACTCACTCTCTAGGCGCTGTGAAACATGTCGAACCGTATCACCGCGGACGCCCAAGTTGTAGAGAATCGGCCCCTCGGCCTGCATCCACTGGCGGCGCAGTCGATCCACCCAGCCACCTCCCTCAACATCACCAAAGCCATAGATCAGGCTGTCACCGACAGCAATCACCTTGAGAGGAACGGTGTGCTTGAGGGTCGGCTGCCTAAGATGAGTTCTGGAGAGTGCCTGAGTCAAAACTGAATCTCCGTATGCTTTTTAAAAAGTTTTATTAAGCTTTATCTTAACATTTCGCTAAGTCTAAATACTTAGCTGAATCCATGAGAGCCGCTTCAAGACTTGAATAGCCCTTTGATTTCACGCCACATCTGAAACTGGACAGGAGCAGACTGGGGCTGTGTAAATATTCCTTGGGTGGGACTGAAGCACAACGCTAACATAAACAATCCAAATGCGACCAGCACGATGGCTGGGCCGGAGGGCAGATTGTAGTAGTAGCTCAGATACATACCGGTAATGCTGGAGAGAACACCTAATGCAGCTCCTAGAAACATCATGTTGTGGAGTCGATAAACCAATAAATAGGCCGTGGCTCCGGGTGTGATCAGCATAGCCAACACAAGAATGACACCGACAGCTTTGAGACTGGCCACAATCGTGAGGGCAATCAAAATCATGAGACCAAAGTTGAGGAGGTTTGTGGGTAGACCACTTGCCTGCGCTCCAATGGGGTCAAAGGTATAGAACATCAATTCCTTGTATAGCAGGACAATCACGGTCAATACGATGATGGTGATCACAAGGGTATTGATCACTTCCTGCTGGGTGACGCTGAGAATATTGCCAAACAGAAAGTGGTTGAGGTCGATCTTGGTGTCTTTCTGGACAATGGTGATCAGGGTGATCCCAAGGGCAAAGAAAGCAGAAAAGACAATGCCCATGGCAGCATCTTCTTTGATTTGCGATCGCGTCCGAATCCAGGTAATCACTACGGTGCTAAACACCCCAGCAATAAAAGCGCCCAGAAAAATATCGACATCGATAATAAATGCGATCGCAACTCCCGGCAATACAGAATGACTAATGGCATCACCTAATAACGCTAAACGCTGCACCATGAGATAGCTGCCCACCGTAGCGCAGACAATTCCAACTAACACAGCGGTGAGAAGCGATCGCTGCATAAAACTGTATTGCAGCGGCTCAATTAGGAAATCAAGCATAGAGTTAATAATGTCAGTTTGAAGAAATGAATTAGCCTTGCTGATCAAGGCAAAAGCCTACAACTTGGGCTGAGTAACAAACTAATGAGTGCGCTCCTCCTAGAATTGGGGGCAGAGAAGACAAATATAGACAGTTGTGTAAACTCACTCAAGCAATCTCACGCTTGCACTAATGCATGATCAACTTGAAAAGTCTATCTTTGATACAAAATCATTCCAGGATTCAGCAATGGTTATGGCCTCACTCAGAGACATGCCAATAAAGGGAATCATTACGATACATCCCTGATTATCAAATGCGAATAACTCGCCACCTCCACTCGATCCAAAACCAAGAAAACCTGGTGCGTAAGCTTGAACCTGATAATCTCGATTTAAGGCTTCTATCTGACTTAATGGCCATAATTGAAACCACCCAGGAGCAACCATCAAACCTCCTTCTTGCAAC
>CALFCG010000202.1 GCA_937951315.1 uncultured cyanobacterium | reverse complement strand
GTTGGCAGCATGCGGACACCTGATCTACCCTACCTGTTCCTAGACTTAAAGTGTTCCTGAGCTTGAGGGCTTGCCGACAGTAACGGGAACTCTGGCTTGATCTCTGCTCTTGTCTAAATGCGGGATAAGCATAGGGTTGATATACAGCTATTTATGCAAGGTTTGGACAGGTACGACTTTATTTTGGGTCATTGGCAATCCTGACTCTCAGGCCCCCTGGCTCCTCATCCTTGCTCAGACCGAACCCATCCAACCGGTTTAATGGGACAAAAAGGCTTGCTATACAGGTTCGTTGATTGGGTTTGAAATAAGCAGACGCCCTTCTCACATGAAGTCACTTTTTGAGATGTTTGTAACTTCTGTCTGATTTTTGGGAGCAGCTCTATGACGTTCTCTTGTCCGCAGAGTAACAACAGAATTCTGTTTGCGATCTCATTTCCATTCTCCCCCTAATCTTTGCAGATATAGCAGTAAGCTCTATCTTTAGACATCTGACTTACAGCTTGACCCCGAAAGTTTTTATCCGTCATCGACATCGAGGCTTTCTTGAAGTTCATACCTCTCCCCTGCATAGCTCGAGAGGTAAATCCAGTACTGCTGAATCGAAAATCAGCAGTGCTTTTGCCGAGCAGGTTTCCGACGTCCAAAGATAGTGAAACAAAAAATCAGATTGAGAAGCCTGAATGCAAAACAGGGATGGAATTATTTTCTAGATAGTAGAATATTGCTCAATCGAATGAATAATTGCCTAGAGGAGTATCCTTAGCCTGACTTAAAGGAATTTATCGTTATTTATGCTGTAAATCACCCAATTGGGTGATTTACATATGAAAACAACTATTGAAGGGCATACTTATGAGATAATCACACCCTTTGTTTGAGATTTGAGCTAATTTCATAGTTTGTTGTAATCAGTACGATATATCATATTGCCCTCTTACCTGGGAGCCACTTGGCGAATGGTCATTTCATTTTGTATATTGAAAGAGGAATGATTTATACCAATTAAAAATAATTCCTCTTTTTCTCTTTCCAATTCTTCGTTCTACCCCATCTTTAGAGAGTGATTGCTTGCAATCCCAAGAAAATCTCTGCCGATTTATAGAACTATCCTATAAGCTGAAATCCATATTGACTGTGCCCCCTAGAGGTTAATACTTCACGGGAATTGGGCCAGACTCTGGATGACAGGGGAGGGTTAATTTTGATTCATCTAATATCGATGAGTAGAACATTCAAAATAAATACAGCTAGATCCCACGAGAATCAGAGCCTAAAATAGGTTAAAGTTCCAATTCGAACTACAATCGTTCCCAACTCAATTCAATCAAGGATATTCGGTATTAATGGCTAAGAAAAAAGCAGTTGCTGAGAGAAAAACGGCGTCAAGCAAGAAAGAGGTCCAGCCCTTAGTTGGGAAAGAATTACTGAGCAAGCTAAAAGACATATCCCATCTTTCTAAACGCGAAAAGGCTCATGAGTGTGGCTATGTGACCTCAAATGGTCACGGAGCACGTGTAAATCTCAGTCAATTCATGAATGCTATTCTTGAAGCGAAAGGGGTTGCTCTAGAGCCAGATTCTTCTGATGGTCGAGGTAGAGAAGCAACCTATCGCGTCAAAGTGCATAAGAATGGACAGATTGTAATTGGGTCTACTTATACAGAAAAGATGGGACTACAAACAGGTGATGAGTTCGAAATCAAGCTCGGATATAAGCACATTCACCTCAACCAGATAACTGAAGATGAGTGAGAAGATCAGGTTAACTCTGGATTAAGATCTCTTATCTTTTTCATCAGCTTTCTGGCTAGCCATTCTAACGGTTCACCATCGGAAGGTCGATCAACCTTTAAGCCTGTTTCAGCATCCATCCAAACTGAGTTCTGTCCCTGCCACAGGATCGGATACTCAGTTTTTTGTTGGCGTTCAATCATTAACGAGAGTTGAGTTGAGACGGTATAAAACTCAATGTCAAGAGTCCAATCTGTTACCTGATTCCCTGTATCATCACGCGCTATCAGCTGTAGTTGGCAGTCTTCTATCGTTGTACTTTCACTCAGAATTCGGCCGGTGTAATGCAAGCTCGTGAAAGTGCTTTGGGCGGCCAAGATAGAGAGTTTTAAGAGGTCGGGAATTTCTTCTGTGGGTGATGATTGTCCATCCTCACCAAGCGGGCCATTCATATGCAAGAGTTCTCGAGCAAAGTTTTGGTGAGTAAAAGGTTTTCGCGATTTAAGTGAAAGCGAGAGGAAAACTCAGACAAATCTTTCAATTGCAGTGCCTAGGAGCATCAAGTGCAAAACCCCTAGGACTGCCAATGGACTGGGGTGAAAGCTATTATTACTTTCACTGTCATACCCCCTAGTAAGCCCAGTCCATAGGACATTAACAATTGCATAGAGAAAAAGACGTGAAGCTCAGTCTCATCGTCTGAGAGCGAGAGAGACCAAAACCATCGATCCTAAAATTCAGGTTATGGCTCAACGAATGAGGGGCTTTGCTCGAGGGAGCGTTTATCTGATGTTTGCGATCGCATCTCCTCCGCCATTCCTTTGATCACACTAGCGATGGGGACCGCAATTAAAAGCCCCAAAACGCCCGCAAATTTATTCCCCACAAATAGCGCTATCAAGAGCCAAATCGGATTGAGGCCAATGGAGCGGCCCACGAGCCGAGGCGCGATCACATTGTCATTAATTTGCCCCACAATAATGCAGATCACCAACACCTTAAGTCCCAAGGTCAGGTTCTTCAGTGCCAAGATAAAACTCACGGCAATAATCGTGGCTCCACTGGCAAAGGGAATCAGCGTTGTTAACCCAATGCTGACACCGAATAGCACGCCATAGGGAACATCCAGCAGCCAGAATACAATGGTCTGCGAAAGGCTGAGAATACCTGCCAACAGTGCCTGGGCTGCAAAATAGTTTTGGAAGGTTTGTTGAATGGAATGCTGGAGGGGCTGTTGCCAGTTCGTGGGCAACCAGCTAAACAATCCGTTCCAGGCCTGCCCGCCACTGGCAACCATAAAAATAGTCAAGACGAGAAGCAGCAGAATATTGATCAAACTGCCGATGGCACCAAGCGCAAAATCCAGGAGTCCGCTACTGGTCGCTTGTAAAATATCAGATAGCTGAGCAATACCCCGATCAACAGTACCGCTTAAATCTACAGGGATTTGCTGCATCGCCAACCATCCTTGTAGACTCTGCAACCGACCGCTACCTGATTCCACTAAATCTGGAAGGGTGCTCACTAGGCCGCTGAGCTGATCAAGAATCAAGGGTACAAGCGTCAAAGCCGCAACTGCGACCAATAGCAGGGAACTGAGCAGAACGAGAGTGATCGCCCAACCTCGGGCGAGGCCACGTTGCTGCAAAAACTTGATCGGAAAGTTGAGTAAAAACGCTAATATCAGCGCAGTTACCAACAGGCTCGAGAGGGGTTGAAAGTAGCTAAACAGCAATAGCGCCAGCCAACCATTGAGAAAGGTGAGGGGAAAAATGAGCCATGCCCTTAGCCAGAGAGGAATGCGAGGTAATGATAGAAGCATGGAACCTATAGACCGCGACTTAACTCTTGTACCTGTTGATATTCAAATATGTACGACTATTCGCTTGAGCTGACAACTCACAGATAATGTCGACAATCTACTTTCGTACAATCTTGTAAGTTACTCGGTCCTGTTTCCCTACGCAGCATTGTTTATGATCCGTAAAATAAGTTTTGCCTTGATATGGTTCTCCTTTGTCGGCTATGCCTTTCTACTCGCACCGGCCGATCAAGGGAATACACTCCCTCTCATTCAAAAGCTTTCGACTGGCCAGTGGGAAGAAATTAACCCTCTGATCATTGCCCTCTTTAATCTCATGGGAATTTGGCCTATGGTCTATGGCGGAGTTCTCTTCACCGATGGATGTAGCCAAAAGATTCCAGCCTGGCCCTTTGCCTCAGCCTCATTCGGGTTGGGAGCTTTTGCTATTTTGCCTTACTTAGCCCTGAGAGATCCTGCCCCTAAAGTCTCGGGACAGCCCAATCGCTTCTTGATATTCTGGGAGTCTCGGTGGTTATGGAGTGTATTGGGTCTCGGTGCGATCGCACTCTTCTCCTATGGTTTGACTCAAGGTGACTGGAATGACTTTATACAACAATGGTATACGAGCCAATTTATCCACGTCATGAGCCTCGACTTTTGCCTTCTGAGTCTCCTTTTCCCAACACTCATGCAAGATGAATTGACGCGTCGCGAGATGGGATCTCCATGGTTAGCGATTTCTCTCATCCCCTTACTCGGCCCCCTCACATATCTGACGGTAAGGACCTGTGTATACAGCCAATATCAGATGCATGAGCAGGCTTAAGATAACAAGGCCAAAGGATGGTAGTCCTATAGCCTTGCTATACAGCTAGAACCTTAACCCAACAAACGTGTCTGCTACCAAAGTCCCCGCACGGGAGGAGCTGCTTGAATTTCAGTCCTGCGTATCGGGGGTGGGGCAACCTCTTGCACAGTTGGCTGTGGAGCCTCAACGGCCTCAACAGCACGGACTTCCTGAATCGTCCCGCTTGTGCTTGCTGATGCCACAGCTGCTCGCTGTACTCTAAAGTCACTTGCCGTTAGAGCATAGCTTGCAAGACTGTGGACATTTTGATTCCGAATCGATCGCCCTTCACCAAGACCACTCACAATGACTCGATCGCCCATTACCAGAGTCCTGCGCTCTTCACGGGTCAGAATGAAACTACGACGTTCACCATTGTCGAACGTTACCTTAACGGTATTTCGATCCAACCCAGAAATCCGACCTGTGGCTAGGCGACTACCATCAATGGTGACGGAAGTTCCCTCACCTAATTTAAGAGCTGTCACTGTATTGGGAGCAAGTTGATATTGACTGCTACCTTCTGTTGTTTTGACTGTAACGATGGAACCATCAACGGCTGTCACTTCACCATTGATCGTTTGCCCACCCACAAGGTTGCTATTGATCTTACTCTCGGCAAAGCTCGGGGTTGAGCTTGCAAGAAATAGTGCCAACCCTAAGCTGGCACCTGCCGTAAATTTCATTGTTACAAACCTCAAATGAATAATAACTAAGCAGATAAATACTTAAAAATTTCCCCAATAACCCCATTTAAAAAGTGAGCCTATAAAAAGCTCGTCTAGATCATAGCAAAGATAAATATTTGTCGTGACTGCGATGTCTAGAAACAATCTAAATCCAGTCAGGGAAAGGGTTTAAGGCGAAGAAGCTAAAGGAATAGACAGACTGATCTAATTTAATTCTGCTAGATTTAATTCAGGGGTTCTACCATTCATCTGGCGGCCTTACTTGATTGAAGATCC
>CALFCG010000201.1 GCA_937951315.1 uncultured cyanobacterium | reverse complement strand
TCAGGAAGACGGTCGGTCGCGGGTCGAAGGAAGCGCTGTGATGTGTTTTCTAGAGATGCGATCGCAACATCCATGAGCTCCCATCCTTCAGGGGTAATCTGGGGCGAGAGCCGCTTTAGCGTTGCCCCCAGATCCGTTGTCCCCAGATCATCCGGCAGCGGGATATTCTCCTGAGATCCCATCAATAACTGCAGGGAATCGATCTGCTTTGCTTCCTGAAACAGGTTGGTAGCGGTCGCTATCGGACTGGCTTGAAACCAACCCATCAACTTACGAAAACCACGCACGGGCGGCAGCATTTGCGAACGGGTAGCCGGCAGATGGAGAGACCGCTGACGGAGCTGAGTCAAATCACGAAGCTGGTGATTTAACCGTTGCTGTCGCTGATAATGCGCCACCTCCCAGGTCATCAACTGCAATAATTGCTTCTGCTGTTCGGGTCCCAAGACATCTAACAATTCATTATCAGGGGTGACCAAAATCAAATGGCGACTCTCTAGATCCGTCGCCAGTCCTCGCAACATCTCGTTTTGCTGGCCGTTAGCCGCCATTGAACGGCGCTGGCTGAAGCGCTTGAGCCAACGCTGGTAGCGCCGGAAAAGACTACGGCGCTGAGGGGAAGGTGTGGCAATTTCAACAATAAAATCTGAGTCTTCGGTCTCAGCAGAAGCTGCTGAAATGCCAATCGCCTCCAAGACACGAAGAATGGGAATATCTGCCTGGGAACCTTGCAGAGGGGACTGATCCGGATCAAGGGCAGCCTTCAGGAGTCGCTGTCCCTGGGTGTCGGCCTGTCGCAGGACCTGTTCACTCAGGCGGGTCACCTGAAACAGAAGATAGACCGGATAGACAGCCATCTGCAGCCCCCAGAATGAAGCCACTTTAGCCTGCCGAACATTGCGTTGCCACTGATCCGTTACCTCTCGCGACTGACGTAAAATCGCATTAAACAGATGACTTTGGTAGCGTTGATCGGAGGACATTCAGTACTCTCTTTGGACATTGGCCCTAGCGCATCCATTGTATGCTGCAGCGCTCCCTAGATCAGGGCAAGGTCTATTACGCTAGAACATGCAGCCTAAGTGATTGAATCCATGCCGCAAGTTCAACGTCCGTTAAGAATCTCAACTCAGGGAAAATCCCTCGCCAACATTACAGGCCAGGTTCAGGCTATGGTGTCTGAGTCCGGCATCTCGACCGGATTATGTACGCTCTTTATTCGACATACTTCTGCCAGTCTGATGATTCAAGAGAACGCTGACCCTGATGTTCTCAGGGACATGGAATCTTTCTTTGCCGATCTGGTTCCAGAAGATCGGCAGTATCGCCACAGCACAGAAGGCTCAGATGACATGCCTGCCCACATTCGGACTGCGCTGACCCAAACCTCAGAACACATTCCCATTGGCAACGGCAGGCTCGCACTGGGCACCTGGCAAGGTGTCTATCTCTGGGAGCATCGAGCGCGCGGGTCAATGCGTGAAATAGTGGTCCATCTTTCGGGCGAATAAATCTGATCAATTAACGAATCGAGATGGGTACTCTAAAGGCATCTCACTTTGAGATCTCTCCTTTTCTAACTCTATAAATCACTTTCTCTCTCGATTAAATCACCAGCAATCAAACGACTAAGCAGCCTTAAAACACTCTCAAAAACGGGAGTTCCAGGCTGTTTTTTATTGCAGGATTTTTGACTATACAAGAAGAGATCCCCCCGACCATCGACAAAGTCAGGGGAACACAAAGTCAGGGGAACACAAAGTCAGGTTATCTAGGACTTTTGAGTCATGGCGAAGGTGGACTCATTCTCGGCACGCTTGAAACACAGCCGGGAAAAGGCAAGCCCCATATCGAGGGACTGACACGTTGATCAGTTCTTGCTCTCTTCATGGGAATCTTAAGACTTTATAAAACCTCTATATTTTTGCATAAATATATCACCCATAACAGCATAAATATTATGGGACAATTATTATTGTGTGAAGATTATACGGGGTGAATATTATGCTGCCAAGAAGAATAGATCCTATTCGGCATGATCTGATCACAATTTTTGATTACAAAATGCTCTCCGTGATGGTCTTTATTGGCGGCATTTCAGCGCTAAGTCTCGGATATATGTTGAATCGTAGTTGTATTGCCTACAGAGCAACCTCTCAGACTGCATTCGTCAATGATGCAACCAGCCGTCCCCTTTCTAGTGAAGAGATCATCGCGAATACTCGACAGCAACCCCAAGACTTTGTCTTCAAATACCCTGATGGCTCTCTCAAAAGAGTCAATATCCCCAGCAATGCAAACGAGTCCAAAATTCGGACTGGAATTATGTTGCGCCATAACAAGGCAAGGCAAGGCATTTAAAGTAGCCTCCAATGTTGATAGGGACTATCACTCACCATGTGATTTGGTCTCGTAATGCCTGCAGGCGTTTCGGTCCCAGGCCAGGTACACGGTCAAGTTCTTCCAGAGAATTAAAGGGCTGGTCCTGTCGGGCCGCAATAATATTGGCCGCCAACGTGGGACCAATCCCCGGCAAGCGCTCTAGCTCTGCCTGAGTAGCAGTATTGAGATTGATCGGTTCGTTCTTCTCCATCGTCGATCGCAGTGGCTCAGGACAGCGTTCAAGTTCTCTCTGTAAAAAAGGGGGCACTCCCAGTCGACTCTTGGCATATAGGCGCTCAAATTCTCTATGAAAGTGAGCTGCTACTGTCGGATGGTCAATCACCAGTAGGGTCTCATCATTGATGTCATTGGCTGCATCGGACCAATTGTGGGACCCGACAATAACCAGGCGCTGATCTACAACCCCATATTTATGGTGCAAGCGATCGCCCTGTGGAAGTAGTGGAACACCCACCGTCTCAATTGATTGTGGCCAAGGTTGATTTTTAGCTTCAAAGTCACAAGCGTTCGGTAATCGAGACCGAACCACCCCCAACATGTCCAATACTTCGCTGTAGCTTTGATAGGCAAAAGTAGAATCAACAAGGGCGCGGATCGTAACGCCCTGCTGGGCCGCCAGCTGATTGACGAGATTCTGCTCTGAAAAAACAAATAGCGCCAAATCGACGGTGTCCTTTGATTGCCCTAAAGTGGTGCCAATCAGACCATTGGTGCTGCTCTGCCAGGGAAGGCGACTAGAGGTCGGCGAAAACTTCACCTGGACGGTAGCATCACCCAAGGAGAAAGACTGAACAGGCCGAAAGAACTTACGAACACCAAAGGCACTATCCGATTTGCCCCCCGGACCATCGCCCCACATCAGATTGAACTCATCACGAAAGACCGTGGCTAGTTCAGCACTTTCGAGTACCAGTAAGGAATTTGTATTCCCACGACTATCCGAATGGTTGAGATCTCCATGCAGACCTGACAGGGTGAAATTGGCGGTTGTAGCAATGACTGTATGCTGATCGACGATCACAAACTTATGGTGCATAAGTCCGCTCCCGGCAGATCCATCGGCAGTATCATCTAGCCACGGAACACCTGCGTTTTGGATGATTTGGAGTGCATCAAATTCATTGCTCTCGCGAGCGCTAATTTGGCGATTACCGTCCTGATCGATGAACGCTAAGCCATCTTGATAGCGTTCTCGCTGACTTTCGTTGAATTGAGCAATTTCTGCCGGGGTGAAACGACTCCAGGGGCGGCTATAGGTGTTTTCTAAAATCAGGCGGACGCGGAGACCTGCTTGATATCTGTTGCGGATGGCTTGGGCAATTTTTTGCGATCGCAACTCCTGCACCGCGACATCAACACTGGATCGGGCCGAGAGAATTTGATCAACAATCACCTGCTCAAGATTATCGCCGGGCCGCTGTATTTGACGATAGGGCTCGCGATAGGATGCCGCCGGATTCTGGTTCATGTAAACCTGAATTCGTGGATGCTGCGGTAACTTGGGCAGCACCTGTACCTGAAGCGTTTGGCGCTGGCGCATCAGGAGAAAAACCAAAGCCGTAAGACCACAGCCCCACAACAGTAGACTGCGAACCCACGGCTTCATGTCATCACTCCAACGTCTAACTTAGAAACGGCTGAACGTTCCGGACTCAGACTGCTCCAACACATCCCGGAGGGCATTCACCACCACTGGCGCCGGAATAAACGGATCGGTAAAAATCTTACGGGTCGTGATCGCATCATTCCCATAGAAATATTGCACCCGATCCTTCTTGAGCCCCAGCTTAGACCCATTCAGCGTTAGGCCACCAAACAGCCCTTGACTTCGAGAATAAGTGTAGATCTGATTTTTACTGAAACGCTCACCCGCAGCACCGGGTGTTGATTCTGGCCCAGCCGTCCCAGTAATATTGCCGCCTAATCGATAGTCACGGGAGAGAACCTCATTCACCGTTTCACGACTCGGGAAGACCAAAATAATATCACTGGATTTTGCGCCCACCTGCAGGCCAAAACTCCCACCAGTCAAACTAACAAATGTCGGGTTACTCCAGGTGCCGTCCGGGTAACGCACCATCATCACGCCCGTCCCCCGACGACCTCCAAAAATGAAGCCTGCCTGATAAACATCGGGAATGATGGCAATGCCCTCGCTCTGCGCCAACAGTTCCGCAGGGATCCGCTTATCGGGATCACTCATGATTTTTTCCAAGACAGTGATCGCCTCTTCCACCTCGCCCTCGGCCTTCTGCAGCTTTTTGGCGGACTCCTCCGACGGCTCTACCTCAGCGGACTCCTCCGACGGCTCTACCTCAGCAGACTCCTCTAACGGCTCTACCTCAGCAGACTCCTCTAACGGCTCTACCTCAGCAGACTCCTCTAACGGCTCTACCTCAGCAGACTCCTCTAGCGGCTCCACCTCAGCGGACTCTTCGAGCGGCTCTACCTCTACTCCATCAGACTGTGCCAATCCCGGCACCATCAGTCCCGTTAGGAATAGGCTCACCACCGGCAAAGCTACCAAAAGTCTTCGTCGCATCGTCATGATTCATCTCCCAGATCACACCGCAAGGAGGGCTCACGCCACGCCCTACGCTATTAACGTGCAAACGGGGGCGAAGGTTCCTTGCAAAATCTTTTCAAGGATACGCAATTGATGTCGATTTTGCCATCAATTCTTATTTATGGACTGCAGCAAGAGTGATCAGTAACTCAGGAACCCTGCTCAAGAAACGGACTGCTTGACTTCGATTAACTCACTGACTTGCTGAAGCAAATCCTGGGTTGCAAATCCTTTATTCAGATAGGCATCAGCCCCTAAGCGTTTCGCTTCCCGTCCCCACTCCTCAGAAATACGCGAAGAAATCACTAAAATGGGCATCTCCATTCCCTGCGTCCGGCAGCGATCAACGAGCGTAAATCCATCCATATTGGGCATTTCTATATCGGTGATGAGCAAATCGGGAGTTGCATTTGACTGGAGCCACTGGAGCGCTTCGGCCCCATCGGTGCAGGTATGGGTGATAAAGCCATAGGTCCGTAGACTCCCCTCTAGACGGCGCCGCATCAAAGCTGCATCATCAACAATCAAAATCTTAGGTGCAGTTGATTCTTCGTCTTGGACAGCAGGTTCTGCAGGCTGCGATAACTGAATGTTTTTTTGAACCTGCACCTCAACGGCTTCCGTCAGGGCAATGGGATCAATCACTGAGATCAGTCTCCCGTCGGAACGCAGGCTAACCCCTAACAATCCAGCAGGAACCAACAACGGGCTGGGGATAGGATTAATCAGTAATGCTTCTTGCCCCAGTAAATCGTCAGCGATCAGCCACATTTCCGACCCATCAGATAAGCGATCAAAATTTTGGCGAATTCGCAAACAAACGGCAGTATCCGGAAGTTCAGCCTGGGATTGCTGCCAGTAAGCCGCTAGACCAAATCCAGGTGCCTCTCCTCGAGCGGTGGCAACAGTCCAAGCACAAAGGGCATCAGGATTGGGATTGGCATGCACCTGAATCGAGCTAGCCAAAACTGTTTCACGAATTTCTTCCGTCGGAATCGCCACCGTTCGCTTACCCACCTGGAGCAAAACACAGGGAACCAGTAACTGGGGTGCCGGGACTTCAATCGTAAAAGTTGATCCCTGCCCTTGCCGAGAGTTAAGGCTCAGTCGTCCCCCCATATTGGCAATTTGTCCAGCCACCACATCCATGCCAACGCCTCGACCGGAGAGATCATCGGCAACGCTGCGAGAGCTAAAACCCGGTTGACAGAGGACGGCCAACAGCTCGGAATCGGTCTGGGTTTCGGTTAGAGCAAAACCTTTTGCTTGCGCCTTTTGAGCAATGACAGCAGCATCAATCCCGCGGCCATCATCTTGAATGGTCAATCGATACAGATTCCCTCGGCGCTGCAAGGCCAATTGAATCAGACCTTCCACAGGTTTTCCCTTGCCCAAACGCTCTTCCACGGATTCAAGACCATGATCATAGGCATTACGCAACAAATGTAGGAGGGCCGGCTCTAATTGCTGAATCACACCGGCATCAAGCTCGAGTTGCTCACCATGAATCATCAACCGCGCGGGTTTGTCATAGCGATTGCTGAGATCACGAACAATCGCCTTAGCCCGCAGCGTCAGATTTTTGAACGGGACAAGACGACTGACTTCAATCTCATCCTTAAGACGTAACATATTGCGATCCAGCTGTCCCATACCCGCGACTGCTTGGTGCGACATACCTTCAATTTCTTTACTCAGCTCCGACATCCGCAAGATATTTTCCAGGAGACGGTTAATGGTGGTGTAGCCCTGGCGATATTGCTCTACAGACGTTCCATTCGTAGGATCCTGAGCGTGACTGAGACTTCGCAGCAACGCATAGTCATCTTGGAGCTGACGTAGGCGCGTAATATACTGCGAGCTTTCTTGACTCAGAGCGACCAACTGTGAGACTTGAAAGGCAAGAGATTGAGAGACGGTCAGCGTTGACCGAGTGGCGAGCAAGGTCTCAACAACCTGCTGAGCAGACTGATCGAGTCGCTCAAGCGGGACCGGAATCTTGATTCGACGTCTGATTTCGGCATCGGTGCTGTCTACCGTAGCAGTGGATTCAGGCGCTTCAGCCTTGACGGGCAAACTCGTCGGTCCAACGGTCGCAGGAAAAAGTCCCTGCTCAGTCTCAGCGGCAGCTGTGGGGAACAGGCCCTGGACATCGCCGGAGCCAAAGTTCAGATCCGGCGTTTTAAGATCTGCATCCACGATTTGATGGATAGCAGCAGTCTCATCTTCTTCAAGATCGGGAAAGTCTAGATCGGCTGCTCCGAAGTCATCAGTGAAGGTCGTAGCAAACATATCATCGCTGAGGGATTCATCCAGTGCAATATCACTCCCACCGAATAGGGATTCATCTAGATTTGAGAGTTCGAGATCAGGCAGTTCTAGGTCAGTCGCGAGATCATCGGGAAACTCAACAGTGAAATCACTGTCCTCCAAGGTCAGCTCGGCTTCCACCGAGGGTAATTCTGCAGAGGACGTCTCTGGACTCACAACTTCGGGTAGCTCGGCGGCCATGACACTGAGGTCAGATATCTTTTCAAGCTCGTAGTGACCACTGTGCTTAGCACAGTCTTTTAAGGCCCCAAAATAGATCGGCCAAACATATTTCCAGACAGCACTATCAGGGTGCTGAGCAAGCTCATACCCCCGATTGACAAGGGCCGGCCAACCTTCGGCTAACTGAAGATCTCCTCCAATTTGAGTCAGCTGCGCTAGGGTCTGCTGAGCCGACTGCAAAGCAGTTTCAGAGATCTGTCCCTGGGCCGGAAGTTGGTTGACCGCCATCTCGAGATCCAGAATGACGAGATCAAATCCCTGTTCTGCAAATTCTTGGTGAACCTGGGTCAGTTCATTCCAGTCTGGGATATAGCGCTGCTTAATCTGAGCATGAAGTGCCTGAATCCGATCCAGAGTGGGCTGAATCGATGCAATCACATCGTCCCCAGTCCCCTTCACCTCTAAGGTACTACTGAGTAATTCCCCTGCCTCCTGCAGCATCCGTACCAACTGTCCATCCTCTAGGGGAGGGGCCTGGTCAAGATAACGCAGGTCCGACAGTAGATCTTCAAGCACCGTGGCAGCTCGGAGGACCGCCTCGGCTTCCACCGTTACAGCTCCCCCCTTAACGGTATGAACCGCACGGTAGATATGCTGAATATCAGCCGTCCAAGACTGGGCATCAAGCCGCTGGAGCACCTCAAAGTAAGTCTGGAAGTGCTGCTGTGTGTCCAGTTCAAACATGGCACACAGTTCTTGCTGTAGCTGTGCTTCTGCTGCATCAACAGAAGTTTGGGGGGCAAAAGAGGAAGGTTCGAGTGTCATGGTGCCACTGTGACTCAGTACAAAAAAATTTAAGGGATAGCTGCAGGGGGCCGCTAAGCTGAAACGAGCTGCGAAGCGTGAGAAGGCTGCTCGACCAAGGCATCTGAGGGGTTAGCCAGGTCTGTCCCCATTGATAGGGACGACTCTTCTGCATGAACCTGGAAGAAAGACACAGCCTCCAACAAGGCTCGGGCCACGTTCCCCATGGCCTCAACCTGCTCACGAGTGATGGCAGCTTTTGCATCCGTTTCTTGGGCAATCTCTGCAATCTTCTGGGTCGCAGTCATCGTATTTTGGGTCACCTTCACCATGCCTTGGCTAGAGAGGCTGACCTGCTGCCCCACCTGCTCAACCTGGTCAGTCACCTGCTGAATGTTGGTAAAGGCTTGACGGGCTTGCCCCACCTCGCGCGTGAAAGCCTGAACGAGGTCGCTAATCTCCGAGACATCATAATTAAGTCCCGAAGAAACCGTCTGAATTTGGTTGGTACGCTGCTGCAAAAGGACCAAACCATTATTCGTTTCAGTGGCCAAATCGTTCACCTGACGCGCAATCACATCAAATTCGTTCGCCAAACTCGCAAACTGTTCTGGGTCCTCTTCCTTGAGGGCACGAGACGCGACGGTGGAAGCGTTCAAAGAGAGAACGCGTGTGAGCGATGCCACCCGCTTTTGGTCTTTCGAGAACTGAGTTGCTAAGTCAACAAACTCCCCCAGAAGTTGCGTTCGTTTCACAATTTGTTCCGTACCGGCATGGAGGGTTTCAATTCCCCCCACCATGGCATCCATCCCCTGTTGCCCCGTGAACACAGCTGCCTTAGCTTGTTCCACAGCTTGACCGGTGGCAAGGGCCTGCTCCAGAGAGTCAGAAGTCAGCGTGTTCACGGCTTCCATCAACGACTGTACATCTTGGACAGAGGCGGTCTGGTACTGGGCCTGCTCAGCGGTCTCAACAGCAATTCCTTCCAGTTTTTCAGCACTATCCGTCACTTGCTCGGCTGTCATGACAACCGACGAAACGACTCGATTGAGGGATTCAATTAATCGATTAAGCGTATCTGAGACCAGACCTGTCGCCCGTTCATTGACGTCGGCTTCGACGGTCAAATTGCCCTCTTCTAGGGCCGAGACCACATCTAAGATGTGACTTAGATCCAGCTGCAATAGCTCACTTTCTTTTCGTATCGTCTGCTCTTGCAGGGTCCGCTGCTCAGCCTCCGTTTCAAGGGTGCGGTTGAGAGATAGCAGATCCGCTTTCGATGTCTCCAGAATAAGCTGGGACTGCTGTCGTTCTTGAATATAACCCCGTACTGAGACCAGAACGATGTACCAAGTCAAGGCCAAAAAGAACAAGCTCGCAACAGCATAGGCAACAGACCAAGCAAGACGCTGTTGATAGGCCTCAATCTGGTTATCCACCTTTTGAGCAACGGTCTTCAGGGTGCCATTAATACCTTGGCTGTAGATCTCTTTCTGCGTCTTGTACTGGGGACTAAGCAGCAAGTCTAAAGCCACATCTAACTTCTTTTCGCCAACCAGCTCAAAGGCCTGAGTTTCCATCTGAATCAGACGCTGGTTCGCAGCATCGGTCTTCGCAGGATCGGTTTGTTCTGCTTCAGGCACTTCACTCAAGATGGCACCAATGGCTTCATCTAAAGCTTGAACATGGTTGTTATAGCGGCCTTCCCACTGGCTATCCCCGGTACTGGCAGCCATGCGCGCAGACATTGTGAGCACTTCATCAAGATGAATAACTTGACCGCTGCGCTCCTGGAGGTCAAATTGCTTTGTAATCGTACTTTGTAAGCCCTGATAAATCCGCCAAATATTCCAGGCAGACGTTCCCGTCAACGCCAAGCTAAACAGGACTGAAACTGTAATCACAGGGACAAGACGAGCTTGCAAACCTGACTGTAGGCGCTGGAGGAGTGAGGTATTGTTTCCTGATGTGGACTTAACACCATCAGGGATGAATTCAGCGGTCATGGTTATTTCCTTCGACAATGGATGTTTGGGGATTGCAGAGATAGCTTTAGACTTCAACAGCAACAGATCGATCTGCTGCAGACGTTTCCGATGCAGACGCCGTAGAAGTTGGAGTTTCTGGCCCTTCTGGCAGCTTGAAGACTTGTACCTTTTTGAGGAGATCTAAAGACAAGGTATTCATGGCATCTGACACCTCGCGAGCCTGCTGAGATTGTTGAGCAATTTGCCTCGAGAAATCAGAAATTGCCTGCATCCTTTGGGTTGTTGTTGCAGAGGATTCAACAATGGATTGGCTAGTTTGAGCCACCGCATCACCGGCTTCTACAGCCTGTCCAGTCACCTGCTGCACATTCTGGAAAACCATTTCGGTCTGCTGTACACCCCGATTAAAGTCTTCTACAAGCGCCCCAAGGCTTTGGACATTAGTATCAACATCAGAGACAACCTGGTGAATTTGAGCACTCCGCTGCTCTAGAGTTGTAAGTCCATCATTGGTCTGCTGTGCCAGTTGGCTCACCTGATTGGCAATCATTTCAAAATCACGAGCAACCCTGGCAAATTTTTGAGGGTCACGCTGTTCAGCGGCTCGTGCGGCCACTAAGGAAGCATTCAGAGCCAGGACTTGTGTTTCTGCCGCAATTTCACTTTGGTCGAGCACAAACTGATCGGTCTGCCCCACAAATTCGCCCAAGGTCTTCATCTGCTGAACAATACGATCGCTTCCCTGTCGAAGTACATCAATATCTGCGGTCAGATGCTGCATCGTCGCTTGACCGTTAACAACGGTCCCCTGCAACATCAGCAGAGATTGCTTCGTGGTATCGAGCTGATTTGCAGCACTATTGGCCGCATGCCGAACCATCGTGGTCAACTCTAGGGCTTTATTCACAGCCTGAGTCTGCTGTTCAGTGCTTTCGGCAACCACGGCAGCAATCTGCTTCTGTTGCTGGCCGCTCTGTGTCACCTCTTTTGTATTGTCATTAACCTGCAGCAGAACGCTGCCCAGGGATTCGACAAGGCGGTTCATGGTATCACTGACCAACCCTGTGGCCCGGTCATTGACTTTGGCCTGAACCGTCAGATCTCCCTCTTCAATGTCACACACAACGTCTAGAAGTTCACCGATATCCTCTTGCAGTTGCTCACTTTCAGCTCTCATGTTCTCTTCCTGTTTGCGGCGAGCTTCTGCTTCTTGACAAAGTTCGTAGTTGATAATGGATAGTTCTTGCTGCGAGTGCTTCAGGGCGGCTTGTGACTCTCTTCGTTCCTCGATATAGTCTCGTACTGCAGAGAGGACAAGAAGCCACCCCAGAAGCAACAGGGGAAAGGTGCCTACAGCAAAACCGATGGAAAGCTGGAACCGCTGACGATAGCTGTCTAATTGAGCGTCAATATAGGCCTCAACATCAGCGATAACCTTTGCATTTCCTGCGGCATAGATTTTTTTCTGCTCACCATATTTAGGACCCAGTAACAACTGAAGCGCCTGGGATTCTTGACCCGCACGGACCAGCTCAAAAGCTTGGGTTTCCATATCAATTAGGGCTTGATTGGCAGCATCCGTTTTACTGGCCTCAGCCCGAATCTCATCGGTGACGTTGTCTAATGTACTTGCGATCGCATCATCTAACAGGGGCACGAAATCGTTGTAGCGCTTTTCCCACTTGGGGTCCCCCGTACTGGCTGCCATCCGGGTCGACATCGTCAACACTTCATCCACATAGGTGATCGTGTCAGCTTGCTTTTGCAGTTCAAACTGCTGCGTGACTGTCGATTGAAATCCTTGATAAGTGCGAACCATGTTTCCAACGGAAACAACGGTGAGGAGCAGACTACCCGCGACGGTCACCCCCATCGTTTCGAGGAGATGAGATCGCACATATTGACGAATTTTCCCAATCGGAGAGGTTACTTGCAGAGGCGTAGACTCTAGATTCTCTTGAAGTTCTGGGGTATTCATGGCTAAAGAAAAGGCAAAACGGCTGTAAGAGTTCTCCGATCACAGGAACATGGACCGGGCAGATGAAAAAAAAGATTGTCAAATTAAGTTTTTGGGTTCAGTTGCAGCAGCTTTTAGGTCACCCACCGCTGCGGCTTCCAGACCTCTGGAGATAGACTGACCTGTGTTAAAAGCATCATTTCGTCAGGGCTGGGGTCGAGGGTTTCCACCAGTTGAAAAGTAGCTGCAGGAACATCGGCGCGGGTTACACTTCCTAAAATGTGATCCACAACAATGCCGACCTGATTGAAGGTCCCAGCGGCCTCTCCGAGGCGAATAACAGTAGTCTTCACACGATGATTCGGTTGAACTTGCTGGAGAACTTGGGCGGCCGAAACCAGCGGAATAACCAGACCACCGTGGTGCATCACACCCATGAATGGAGCCTGATAAAAGGGAAGTTCAAGAATATTTGCCGACTCCAACCGGGTAATCTCCGAAACCCAGAGTGCCGATATTGCGAGGGTGGAATCTCCCACTTGGGCTAAAACCAAGCGCTGTTCCAGCGTGCTAGACGTGCGTTCTACAACAGCAGACATCGAGTTCTCCTTTACGCAGCAACGCGCTCTAGAACCTGCTCAACCGTCTCACGAGTGACCGGTTTCGTCAGATAGTCGTTGGCTCCGGCTCGCTTGATACCGTAGTTAACTTCTAAAGATGTTTTCTTGCTGGAACAGAAGACCACACACTGGTTTGCAGTATTTGGATTCATCCTCAATTCACGCAGGAACTTATAACCATCCTGCTCTGGCATCACCACATCTAGAAAGACTAAATCATACTCACCCGATTCCACTAGGCTTAGTGATTCTTTCGGGGTATCGCATTGATCCACTTCATGACCCAACCTTTCTAAAAGTTTGGCTAAGAAAAGACGATCGACAGCACTATCATCAATAACAAGAAATCGCATTGTGTACTCCAGGATAAAAATTAGGGGATTATTAAATCGTCGTTGTCGTCATGACAGTGGCAAGTTTTTCCTGCAGTGCAACCTGAAACTGATTCACTTCGTTCATCGACAGTGGCTTGGTTAAAAAATCACAGCCACTCCACTGGGCGCGCCACTTGTTAGACAACTTTTGCTCACCGGTCAAAATAACCAGCTGAATAGAAGCGAGCTCAGGAGTCTGGCGAATTTGCTTGACCAGCTCAAAACCAGAGATGCCCGGCATATTGATATCGATGAAGATAATGGCAGGCTTAGCCTGATGGATCATCGGAATCGACTTTTCAGCCTCTTGGTTCACCACCACAGGATGTCCAAGTGCCGTCACCAAGCGCTGGAATTGCTTCAGCACCATGGGGGAATCATCAATAATCATCACCGTTCCCGGCTCAGATTGGTTTGCAGACTCCAGTCGAATCACACCTGCCTGCATGAATTTGGCAAATGCAGTTGCGATTTCTAAGGCATCTTTAGCCACTAGATTGCTAATCTCGCCGATGTTTTTACCCGAACGCACAACGTTTTTCAACCACTGGCGTTGAGATTCAGGTAAATCTGATTGCGCTAGACGATCTGCATCTATAACTGGAGTCATATTCATGGACGGCACGATCTGTTTGACGCTTTGCCACTGGATCAGTCTCTGTTGAACCTGTTTGAGCAGGGGGTCAAGCGGAAAACCAGGAATCGAGATCTGCCTTTCTAGGGACTCGTCGGGAATAAAGACAGCTTCACCGGCCCCCAGAGATAAATAGAATTCAAGATCGGTAAGAATCTTCAAACGCATAATCTCTGCAAGCTGTTTGCCATCCAGAATATTCATCTGAATCAACTCTTCAATCATGTCAGCGGGAACCAAGGCTTTTTCTTTACTCGCCTTGTGTAGCTCTGACAAAAACGATCGCGTCGGCTCTCTTCTTGCCTGCGGCAAATAGCGTGTAATATTTTTGAGAAGCGCTGTGCACGAGAAAGGCTGTACGCCTGCATAGCACACATGTTGAGAGGCCGATAGGCCGATATACCAGTGATAATCTTTTTGAGCTAAGCGGTCAAAACTAATTTTCCAATAACCAGATAGCTGTGTATAGGGAAGCCGAAGAAGTTTTTGAGAGAGGTCTTTTTGACCAAAGGCGAAGGTCTCTTGGTGGGCTGGTACTTGTTGAATCATGGGCGATTATAGGGGCTGACTTCGGCATACTTTGAAAGCAAAAAATTGAATCAAAAGAATCCAATTCTTGAGATAAAATTCATTTCTAAACTATCTATACTAAGCAAAAAGGAGTTCTGAGAACTCAGCCCTCATGGCGAGAACAACGAATTCAACCCCTGATTAACGACAGTTTTCGTATACGTCTAACTTGAATAATCTGTAACGAGTTTCATCTATCTTGTTGTAGAGTGCCCACCTGATAGGAGGGGAATAACTTTTTCCGAGTAGAATCTAACGAACGATTGCAATCATCGCAAACGCCCAGTGCGTAGCATATTGCAGGCAATCTGACCACTCACCATACAGCGTTCTGAGCTAGATACCTGACAAGTACTTACATACAAACTTTTCTGGAAGGTTAAACTCTACTCAGATAAAAATCTTAAAGAACGATAAAGACTCAGGTGTAGAAGAGAAATCTCTTAACTGAATTCAGAAAGACAGTCAGGGCACCCTTATTTAACTTCTAGACCATCACAAGACAAGCGTTATTTGTGATGTCTTAGAAAAGCATACAAGGATAAATGAATTGCTTAGAAACATGTCATCAAGAACCGACAGTGCTTTCTGATTGAAAGGGTCTCTAAAGACCTCAGACTCATGCAGGTATCTCTAAAGACTCATATTGTTGCAAGAATACAATCAGTTTGGAGGCAATGGCACCGACTCCGCCCGACACATTCGATTCAATATTGAGCGGCAAGACTGGGTCATGCAACGATAATCGCAGTAGAAACCAACCCGCCTCTTGAGGAGACGCGCAAGCGATCCGGACCCCTTCATAGTTATTCGGCACCAGGGTCCAGTCCACGTGTTGAGCAGCAAACGCCTGCAGATCTTCAATCACCTGATGGCCGTAGCTTTTAAAGTCATCCACGGTTATTTTGATCCGCAGCTCTTGGCTCTCGACAGGTTCCTGTAAGGGCGCGATCAGATCAGAGAGCACTTTGCCAGCCTGTTTTGCCTTGGCTAACTCAATCAGAAGCTGACTAATCAGATAAGCCCCATCATCCAAGAAATAGTTTTCTTTCATGGCACCATGACCTGAGGTCTCAATGGCGAGCCATGATTCTTGTCCAGCTTGGTTCAGTCGGATGGATTCATTAATGACATTTTTATAGCCGCGTTTAAACCGATGGTGCTGCCCACCTAGTTCGTGTTCAATAAACTGAGTGAGTCCGTCAGAGGTGATGGAGTCAGTGACAATACTGGAACCGGGGTGTTCTTTCAACACGATGGCAGCCATGAGGGCGATCAATCGGTTTCGATTGAGTTCTTGCCCGGAATGATCGACGGCTCCTGAGCGATCAACATCAGTATCGAAAATAATGCCAAAGTCAGCCTTGTTGCTAGTAACAGCGGTTTTAAGAGATGCGATCGCATCTCCATCTTCAGGGTTGGGGATATGGTTAGGGAAAGTTCCATCTGGGTCTAAAAACTGGCTGCCCGTTGTATCGGCCCCCAAGGGCTGTAGCACCTGTTCTGCGAAAAATCCGCCCGCCCCATTGCCAGCATCCACCACAATCTTGAGTCCCCGCAGAGGTTGCTCATACTGCTGCGGATGATTTACACCTTTGCGAATGGACTGTACTAATTGCTGCGCATAAACGCCCATAAAATTGCGAGGTTCGACGCTCCCAACTTGAGCAGCGGTCTTAAACTCATTCACTTCAGCTAAGGCAAGGATGGCACTAATATCTGGCTTACCCAAACCGCCCTGAGCTGTAAAAAATTTGAGACCATTGCGATTAAAGGGCAGATGACTCGCCGTGAGCATAATCGCGCCATCACAGTTGAAACCTTCGGTCACCGTACTCATAAACATCGCTGGTGTAGAGGCCAGCTCAAAGTCATAGACCTGGCATCCCATCGCGGTAATGCCATTGATCAGCCCCTGCTTCAGATCAGGCCCCGATAAACGACTGTCTCGGCCAATGGAAACGATCAAATCAGCAGCAGACTTACTGACCTTATCAGCCAACCAACCCGCAAAAGCTTTCCCCAGAATCATGGTGACTTCAGGTGTTAGATTGACGGCTTCGCCAGCCACGCCATCGAGGGCAACACCACGGATATCTGAGCCATTTTGAAGTTGATGCCAGTTGAAGTCTTGCATAGTGAGCTGAGTATCGACGCCGATCATCACTCACCTTAATGCATTCCCATCAAAAGTCCCGGCTAGCCATAGAAAGAATAAAGACATGGTTGCAGAAAGTGAAACCGCCCCAGTCAGCCGAGACCCACCTTCTAAGATAAAAGGACTCACGCTCCGCTCAAGAGAATAGAGTCACCCATGAAATCACTATCTATACCGGCCCTACTCACTCTGCTCCCTCTGCTCAGCTTTGTGGGCAGGACACAGGCCGAGCCTCAATTGAATGAGCCGTTACCTCAAGTCCAATCCCCCATTGCCGAGGTCTCAGCAGAAGTATCTGAAATCGAATCTGAGGCATCCAACAGTCCAACAGAGATCGAGCTGATTTCCGAGAGTCAATCCCAAAGCGCAGAACAGCAAACCTCTTACGCCGAAACATTAGACGCTCCCTTAACGGTTCCTCTCTATGACCTCCCGGATCCACGTCACAGTTTCCATGACAATTGCCCCGGCTGCGGTATGGGTTAGCAATCAAAGGGTTCCAGGCAGGCAGTCGACTCAATATTGTCGTTAATCATGAAGCTTTCTCTACCTATTCTCCTCACACTCTTACCGCTCCTAAGTTGGGCAGGAACAGTCCAAGCAAGTTCTCAGCCGGAGAAACAACCACTGGAAACATCACCAGCTCCGGCAGACATCAAACCTCGCAAACCACCGAAACGACCAACAAAAGAACTTCAGGAACAAGCGACCACCCAAGAGGTGAAAGCCATGGACAAAACGAAATCTCACATCGCTCCTACACATCTCACGCCCACAGATCCTCGCTATTGGGCAGAGTATTGTCCTCCCTGCGGTAGAGGATAACTATGGCCCCAAAAGCTCCCACCCAGCCCCGGCTAGGACTGTCTTTAATGCCGGAGTCCGATTTTTGGCAAACGACTCAACCTCTATTTGAATCGGGTGCTGTGGAGATTCTGGAATGGAGTTTTGATATGGGGTGGGGCAAAACATCCCTGCCTATTTGGTTGCTGACTCTATTGCAGCAGTTCAGTCGGCAGAACTGTCTGCTTGGTCATGGTGTCAGTTATTCGCTTCTCTCGGCCCAACTCGATCGCAGCCATTGGTTAGCCTGCTTGCAAGCGGAATGCCAACAATATCGCTATCAACAGATTTCAGAACATTTTGGCTGGTTAGCAACTCAAAACTTTCGCCAAAGTGCCCCACTGCCGCTTCCATTAATACCTGAGACATTACAGCTAGGATGCGAACGACTAAAGCGACTCGCCGAGGTCGCCCAAGTGCCTCTAGGAC
>CALFCG010000200.1 GCA_937951315.1 uncultured cyanobacterium | reverse complement strand
CTTCCAGTGCTGCACCGCTGTCTCATACTCACTGGCCTGCTGCGCTTGCTGCAGAATCTGCTCCTGCATCTCTGCCACCTGCTGTTCCAGTTGCTCTGAACGTTCTTGCAGCGTTAGGGTCTGTGCCTCATATTCTTGTGTTGAATGCTGAAATTGCGCTTGCACAATGCCCGCATTCGACAAATTAGATTCCAGTTCTGCAATTTTGGTCTGAGCTTTGAGCAGCGTAGAACTTAGATTTTGAATGGCCTGATTCTTATGGGAATCCTGTTGCTTGGTAGATTTGAGGGCTGCAATAATCTCTTTCTGTTCTGTCGCGGTCGTCAGGGTTTGTTGGAGCTGCGCCTCAAGCGATTGAATGGTTGCCTCATTTTCTCTTAAAGAGTTGCGCAGTCGTTCTGCGGTTGTTTGGGCAATAATGCGCTGCTGCGTTTCCTGCACCGCTGCCCCTTGAGACAACTCATTTTGCGTCAAGAGCCGATCGGCCTCATCCTTCACCTGTTTGACCACCGCCTGTTTGTGCCGGAGTTGGTCCTGCAGATCATGAATCTCTGCCGATTGACTTTCTGATTGCCCCGCAACTGTTTCCAGCTGAGCGATGAGAGCGAGGTTCTCTTGTCGCAAATTATCGAGTTCGTTTTGATCCAGTTCAGCCTGACTTGATTGCCGACCTTTGAGGGTGACAATGGCTTGTTTTTGAATATGGGAAAACTCTTCCGTTGCTGCCAACTGCGCTTCTAAAAAAGCCTGGTCTACCATCTGTGATTTCAGTTCATAGATGTAGTGCTGACATTGTTCTAAAGCCTTTTCCAGCTGTCTGATGCGGCGGTGGGTCGCATCTTCAGACATTCCATTTCCTAGCATTAGCTCCTGCGATCCATTGACGAGAGATGGATCAAGAACATCAGCAAGAAATGTCTCTCCGTCTGGGTTTCCCCCATTGGACTCAGAAAGGATCATGTTGGTCGATAGAGGAAAAGGAGAGTCCTCGCCCCAGTCAATTTCGAGTTGCTGATTCAACTTCAGGTTCTCTCGATGTGTCAAAGCTACAGTATGTTAAGTGCAGTTTAACTTACATGACGATGATACTTAAAGTTGTATAGTCCTTGACAGCCAATTGATTTGGCCTCTTTCATCGCCCTATTCAAATCAAAGGATCATTCCTCATCAATATGGTTAAGGAAAGAGGGCGGATATTTTTCGTTGCATGTTCTTTGCCTCGTCCACCACGGGCGTATCCTGCTTGATCAAGGATTCGCCAATCAAGACAGCTTTTGCACCTGCCTGGGCAACGCGATTGATATCCGCTGAGGTATGGAGTCCTGATTCACTGACCACTAACGCTGCATTTAAGTCGGACTGACGTGCTGCAATCAGATCGCAGGTCACCTGTAAATCGACTGTGAAGGTCTCTAGATTGCGGTTGTTGATGCCCAATAGTTCAACCGGCAGTTTGAGGACTCGATCGAGTTCTTGTAAGTTATGGACTTCGACAAGAGCGGCCATGCCCAGAGATTGGACAATTTTCAACAGATAGGTCAAGTCTTGGTCTGTGAGAATGGCTGCGATTAGCAGGACTGCGTCGGCCCCTCTGGCTCTGGCGAGATAAATTTGGTAGGGCGACAGGATAAATTCTTTGCACAGGAGAGGAATCTGAACGGCCTGACGGATCTGTTGTAGATAGTCAAAGCTACCTTGAAAGAATTTTTCATCGGTGAGGACTGAAAGGCAGGAGGCACCGGCAGCTTCGTAAGCCTTTGCGATCGCAACCGGGTCAAACTCTTCACGCAGCACACCTTTACTGGGGGACGCTTTTTTCACCTCTGCGATTAAAGCCGGCTGGGTTTTTCCTTGCTTGAGGCTACCCACAAAATCTAGCGGTGGAGGGGCCGCAGCAACCTGTTGCCTCAGGGTGAGGAGGGGGAGGGCCACCCGCATCCGATCCACTTCGCCTTCCTTATGCCAGACAATTTCTTCCAGAATGTTGTTGGGTTCAGCTTCAGGGACTTTGACTTTATAGCCATAACCACCAACAGCAACTGTATCCAGGGGGGGGCGTCGACGAATTTCCATGCATGAATCAGAAAATGAGCCCCCCAATTATACCGAGGTGTATAGCAGTACACGTATTGATTCGACCACTTTAATGGCCATAAATTATATCTGGCAAAGAAGAGGGGGGCTAACTCAGCCGGGGACTGCATATATTGCCCGAAAGCGGGATGAACAGTGATAACCTCATGAACACCCTCTCAGATGGTTGGAGTGGGTAACGGCTATCCTCTAGCTCTCCCGTTAGGGGCTATTCAGGATATGACAAGCCAGGTGAGTTGTAATTCTCCGATTCATCGTTGGAGCAAAATGAAACGTAAATCCTGGTCTTTGGGTGGCGTGAGGTGGCTCTTAAGGACTTTCCGCTTCTTCGTTCTCTTCATCTTCGGGCCACAAAAAACTAATTCCCATCGCTGCGAACCCAATTGCTGCGATGGCTTTCAAGAGCTGGGTGGGTAAAAATTGTGCAAGGCTCCCCCCGAGCAGAACGCCCAAGAAACTTGCAAATACAAGGGCTGATGCGGTGCCCAGAAAAATGGCCCGAGGATGCCGACATTGGCCGCTCAGGGTAATGGCTGCCAGTTGGCTTTTGTCGCCCAGTTCGGCCAGGAAAACGATGATGAAGCTCAGTCCCAGTAAATTCCAATCCATAGCTTGACTCTAGAGGTGAACCGTATCCCAAATCAGTAAGACAGCAATGAATAGTAGGCTGGCCCCTGTCATGGTTTTCAAGGCTTCCGGTGAGAGGTAGCGTGCCAGCCAACGTCCGATCACAACGCCCAATAAGCTGGTGGTAATTAATGCCCCTGCAGCACCGGCAAATACAATCCATGGCGACTTGGACTCTGCCGTCATGAGCAGTGTTGAAAGCTGTGTTTTGTCTCCTAGCTCGGCCAGGAAAATAGTACCGAAGGCCAGAATAAACTCTCGGCCAAAGCTTTTGGGAGGAGCTGTGTTTCCTTTGTCCTTTCCTTCTTCCGTGATTTTCTCGCCAGGATGTTGCTGTGCTTCAGTCTCTGGTGATGAATTGGAGGAGGGTTGAGTTATGGGATCACTCACAAATGAACTCTTTATATATAGATACCTGAACCATTATGCCTGTGATGGGCAATGCGCTAGCCAAGGTCTAAACCAACGGCTTTCTCAAACTTAAGACTTTCGAGACTTCGATTGCCGTATACAGCGTCGATTTGTTCTCGACAACATGAAATTGCAAACTCATTCAACTCACCCGGTTCAATTCCATAGAGGCGCTGAAAGGTATCGGAGGTGACGCGACAAAAGCCCGGACGCTCTGTATAAATTTCGCATTTGCGATCGGCGTGATCGAAATGAATACACCATCCATCTGCCCCAATCATGCTCAGATATCGCTCGAATTCTTCTGCTGAGAGATACTCCTGGACATCGGAACGCTCATTTATATCTAAATGACAGCAAGCGCCACACCCCTGAATGCAGGTCCAGGTTGCCATGTTCAATAACCTCTAGAGTTCTGGAAGTAAAACAGAGAAACGTTGCGGAAAGCTAAGGTCTGACACCTGTCAATGCCGCTGACTGTCTCGTCCATTATTCCGTTAGAGATACCATAGCCGATTCTGCAGTCCATCTCTCACTAGAGAATTCCCTGGGTAGCGCCCCACCAGCAGGTACAATAAGACTGGTTTATCCATGAATATTGGGTCATCTTGGGAGGAATAATGGAACTTTTAGTATCTGCCGGTTTAACACAGACGGTTTTACAACTTGCGTCTCTGGTCTTTGTCGTAGTCGGCGGTCCCCTAATCATTGGGGCTATCGCTCTTGGCGGCGGCAGGCTTTAAATTAGTTGAACCAATTGATGGCCTGAAGAGCAAT
>CALFCG010000199.1 GCA_937951315.1 uncultured cyanobacterium | reverse complement strand
ATATCTTAAAACATGATCAACCATGAGCACTGCTGAAAACCGCATTCCTTCTTTTGAGGCTGGGACGGTTACGATTATTTTTTTGATGGTCTAAGATTTGTTCTATTTTTAAGTGCTACTTTATAGTGTTTTAGTGTTGGTGAAGTTTAAAGTATCTTAATTCTCAATTAAGTTTGAATAAACCTATCTCTAACCTAAGATAGATCTATTTGTAGTGTCTGAAAATGAGTCTTCGCTTAGCTTCGATGTTTCTGTCTATTAGCTAAGACTATCTTTGTTATATCGATCTTCGACTGAGTGTATGCTCAAGTCGGGCAAAGTAATTATGCCTGTCTTTCGACAATAAAAATACTTTGTATTCTTTTTGAATGGATTCGAGTCGCTTGAGAAAAGTCCTTGTCTTTACTTCTATTCTGTTCCAAGTGCCAGGAACTTAAAGAAATATGGAATGAATTTTAAGTGAAGTGACCTACGTATAGATAAAATTTGGGTTCTTGATTCCTGGAAATGGAGTATCTTGTTTTTTGAGAATTGCGTCTTAGCACTTACCAACCAAGTTGTGCTGTTTGACAACGTTGTGACTTCTCTAACCTTTTTGAATGAGTGAGGCTGTAGTGGGCCAGTTTCAACGATTGACAAAATTCCTTTGCTTTTTGAGAGGCTTTGCGGACCTCTATAATTGCACTTTCTAGGTCAGGGAGAGAAACCTGCATCTGATTTCTACCTAGAGTTTTGGCTTTATAGAGAGCACGATCTGCCGATTCAATGAGCTGTCCAGGAGCAACATTTTGGTGAGGAATCATGCTCGCCACGCCGAGGCTTAGGGTGACTTGGTCACTAATTTTCGATGTGTTGTGGCGAAGGTTGAGTTTCTGAACTGCGTCTTGAATTTCCTTCGCTATACGGGTTACGCCTTTTAGATCTGTGTTAGGTAGGATGAGGGCAAACTCTTCGCCTCCGTATCGAGCTACCAGATCTGCCGGTCGATGAACGACATTTGAGATTGCCGTTGCTACCTGCTGTAAGCATCGATCTCCTGCGGGATGACCGTAGGCATCGTTATAAGCTTTGAAATTGTCTACATCACACATGATCAAAGACAAAGGAGACTCTTCGCGTGCTAGGCGACGCCATTCTGTCCAGAGTACTTCATCGAAGCGACGACGGTTATGGATTTGAGTGAGTTCATCGATAATGGCAAGTTGCCCCAGCATTTGATTCATGGCTTCTAGTTGTTGATTAGAAGCCATAAGAGCAGCTGTCACAGTTTGGAGTTTTTGCTTCTCACACTGTAGTTCCAAGAACTGTTGATGTCTTTCAAGGCCGTAACGAATTGTACGACTCAGTAAATGACCATCAAATTTTCCCTTGACTAAATAATCTTGTGCTCCACGCTGTACAGCTTCAATCGCAATTGATTCGTCTATATTTCCACTGTGAATAATAATAGGAATTTTGGAGCAGTGTGCATAAATGCTGTGATAGGTATCCAATCCTTGGGCGTCTGGTAAAGAAAGATCAAGGATAACGAGTTGTATGTTATGACCTGGGGACTGAAGACAGGCTATTCCTTCGCCAATGCTTTGAGCATGTGTGATTCGTTCTAAAGAATACTTATGCTGGGATAAAAGCGTTTTGAGAATTTCAACATCTTCATAGTCATCTTCAATGATCAAAATCTGAACATGTTCTGTTGAGAAATTATTTTTTTGATTAGATAGTAATGCTGAATTCTCTTTATACATGGGAATCTGCTTACCTTTATTTTAAGTAAAAATACCAACACATTAAAGATTATTAAAATCGTTCAGAGAGATAAGTCTTGCTCTCATTTCATGGATGCCAAGTATTGTTTATACGTGGCTTTAAGTCTGTGTAGGCCTATTGTGCCCGCCACTTTGTTCGCTTTGTGTATGCAAACACTCTGGGAGGTATATTTTAAGTTTGAGTTAACCCGGATAATTATTTTTATCAATAAAGAATAAAATACGGCGAAATTCGGTGCTACTTAAGTTCTGAAGGCCTTTTTTTTATTTGATGAAAAGAAACTTGATGTGGAGAAGAATGCTGTTTCTGTTCTGTTTCCAAACTTCAAATTTTATCTTTTGGTGAATTCATCCATTTGTTTAGATCATGTCTAAGCTATTGCCGCCCATGCGAAGTTTGCAGCTGAGTGAAGATATGATTTGTGCTCAGCGTGTCGCGTTTACTTCGCGAATATCATGACAACAAACGAAGCGATACCCAGTAGCACCATTAAGCCTGCAGGCATTATTTTCTTGGTCTTCACCCATCGAATACCAAACACTACAACTAGTAAGCCTGTGAGTACAGTTGAGACTGGTATTCCGTTGTATCCCATGAGAGTTGCGATCGCAAAGAGCACGAGCAGTGTCCCTAGAGAACAACCCATAATTAGCGAAATCTTGCTCTTGCTTTTGACATACCCCAACATTCCGCCGGCAATATTGAGTACACCGTAGAGTAACGCCGCCAGGGTTCCAGGAGTCATGTTGGGGAGTGGGTAATTTTTAGAGGATAAATCAAACCTTACCAGAGGATGCTCACTCAGGGCTGATTTCTCGCATGCCTCGATTTCTCTCTATGACGCATCATTCTGAAACGTTTCTGTGCATAAAGGTACGAGGACCCCTTCGGTCGTGAATCCCAGTCGCATCGTTGCTTGAGCTTGGATAACCTGTCCGGTGACGGCGCAATGCTGCTGTTGGTGAGCAAATGCCTCTACGCTGGCGCTAATCTGGCTCGGTGAAAGAAGTTCGGCGTATTCTCCTGACTTTTGTTGGACGTAGGTCCAGAGAATATTGCGAATGAGCGTTTGGTAACCTTGGCTGCCCGCCAAAGTCTTGAGCCGTTCCTTTAGCTCACGCTCTAACCGAATGCTGGTAACCTGCATGTCAGTTGTAGAAGTCTGGTGGCTGATGGGCAAAGCAACACCTCCTGAGGGGATTGTTTTTCTGTACTACGATTGTAGTACGATATCCTCGAGTTGTCGGTGTCGAGTCGTCTAGGCAATGCTCCCATGCATTTTAGAGCCGTCTCATGTCGAGCTTATGCCTGGTCAAACGGGGGGGGTGCTCGTTGCTCGCCTCTGCTGGTTGTCGGCGTAAATAAAATGTGAGCCCTAAGAACAGTGACAGGCCCACCAGATATTTTGCCGCATCGGGTACCGCTGGTGCGGGCGAGAAAAAACCTTCAATGATACCTGAGATGATCAACAGAGGCACAATGCCGAACATGAGCTGAATGGCTTTGCCCCCTGCGATTTGCAGAGCTTTAAGGCGCTTGTATTGTCCTGGAAAGAGCAAGCCATGAGCGAGGCATAATCCTGCTCCTCCAGCGAGGAAAATGGCTGGTAGTTCTAAGGATCCGTGGGGAAAAACAAAAGCCCAAAAGGGGTATGCAAGGTTATTCTGGCCGACTAGGGTGGCAACGGTACCGATCAGTAGCCCGTTGAACCACATGATATAGCTTGTGCCTAATCCCCCTAGCATTCCACCTGCAAAGGCGGAGAAGGTAACGCTAATATTGTTTTGCGTAATGGAGCTGGAGGCCAGTGGCTCTACGCCAACAATAGAGCCAGTCCAAAGTTCGCCTTTTTCCTGTACTAGTTCAATCATGCTTGGAGGCAGCATGATTGCCAGGAACTCTGGATCGCGCCAAGCATACCACCAGCCAATCAGTCCGCCGATGGCAAAAATCGCGGTGGCAATCGTAATCTGTACCCAAGTTTCCTGCACGATCTTTGGGAAACCCCAAAGAACAAAATCACTAACCTGCCGCCATTCCTGTCGCTTGCCGCCCTGGTAGATCTGGGCATAGCCTCGCATCGTGAGTCCCTGAAGCTTTTCGATGATCGCGGGGCCCACCTGCCGTGCCTTTGCCCGTGCAAGGTCAGAGGCCACCAAGCGATAGAGGCCGCTGAGTTCTCGTACCTCCGATGCTGACAGTTGTTTTAATCCTTTAGACTCAGCCCGCTGCAGCAGAGATTCTAGCTGCTGCCACCGAGGTTCTTGTCGAGCTAACCACCGCTGGATATCCATGAATGACTAAGATGGAACCGCTTCTTCTAGCATCAGCTTTGATGCTTTGAGTGAATTGGGAATTGTGATCGGGTACTTCCCAGAAAAGCAGGCTGAACAGAAATGTGTATCGTTATCCTGGGCCGCTGCCAGCATGCTCTCATGACGGAGAAAGGCTAGTGAATCCACGCCTATTTTATCTGCAATTTCCTGAACGGATTTTGTGGCTGCAATCAGCTGGTCTTGATTATCCGTATCAATGCCATAGAAGCAGGGGTGCGTGACTGGGGGAGACGATACACGCATGTGAACCTCTGCTGCCCCCGCATCTCGTAGTGCTTTGACAATTTTGTGGCTGGTGGTGCCTCGCACAATGGAGTCATCTACAATCAGAACTCGCTTGCCTTCTAAGACATCCCGGAGCGGATTGAGCTTCATCTTAATGCCCAATTCTCGCATGGCTTGGGTGGGTTGAATGAAGGTGCGGCCCACGTAACGATTTTTGATCAGTCCTTCGGCGTAGGGTATACCGCTAATCTGTGAAAAGCCAATGGCTGCCGGAATCCCAGAATCTGGGACGGCAATCACGATATCTGCATCAACCGGCGATTCTTTCGCTAAGTATTCGCCGAGGCGGAGTCGATAGCTGTAGAGGCTTTCACCATGCATTTGACTGTCAGGCCGAGCAAAGTAAATCATCTCAAAAACGCAGAGTTTCGGCTCGGGCCGCTGGCTCCACTGGAAGGAGGCAAGACCTTCTTCCGTAATCCAAACTAGTTCGCCAGGTTCGACATCCCTCAGATATTCGGCGCCGATGATGTCGAGGCCACAGGTCTCAGAGGCTAGAACATATTGCGGTGTGTCGGGGCTGTCAATGGACGTTAGGGTCCCTAAGACTAGTGGTCGAATACCGTGGGGGTCCCGGATACCCATGATGCCTTCCGGGGTGCCAATGACGAGACTAAAGGCACCTTTGCAAGCTTGGCAGGCTGTAATTGCACTGTCTAACCAATCTTTGCCTGTTGAAACTTCTTGGGCAATGGAATAGGCAATGACTTCAGAGTCCGTTGTGGTTTCTAGGGACCAGTTGTGCGCTAAGACCTGCTCTCGCAGGATGGCGGTATTCACAAGGTTGCCGTTATGAGCGAGCGCTAAATTGCCTAAGCGAGTTTCTACGATGACGGGCTGGGCATTCACAACGCGACTGGATCCCGTTGTTGAATAACGAGTGTGGCCCACTGCGATACTGCCTGGGAGCTGTTCTAAGATGGTTTCATCAAAGACCTGGGTCACCAGACCCATATCTTTGTGGACATGTATTTTATCGCCTTGAAAGGTTGCGATTCCTGCGGATTCTTGGCCGCGGTGTTGGAGTGCAAAGAGTCCGAAATAGGCAAGTTTGGCCGCTTCGTGTCTCAGTGTGTAAACGCCAAAAACGCCACAGGCTTCTTCAGGTTTGTCCTCGGCGATCAGATCGGGTGGAGGAAGGAGGTCAACATCGAGAACGGGGCCAGTGGGCTCTTGAGCATTCATGCTAGATATTGACACTGCATCACCTGAATACATCGGGAAATATTAAGGAATATTTAAGACAATAACAAAATTCCAGGGCAATCGCTGATCCAACTTGGGTTAATCGTCTTCTTTCTGAAGCTTATTTTCGATTGCATGACTCCAATTATCGGTCATTTCAGCCAGGGTGGCAGAAAGAACAGGTTGCTCATTTGTGTGGATATTAAGGCAATCTTGGTTGCTGACGTGACCCAAGTGTTCCCAGGTTAACCCCTGTGCTTGCAGGTAAGATTCCCAAACTTGTTGATCTTGGGATCGCAACGACACTAGAATTCTAGCGCCCCCTTCGCCAAACAGCTGCTCATCCCACCGCAATTTGCCCTCAGAGGCAGTAAAGGCAATCTCTGCTCCTCGTTGTCCACTAATACAGGATTCGGCCAAAGCGACGGCAATCCCACCCTCTGCAGAGTCATGGGCAGATTGAATCCATCCCTGTTGAATGCCGTGACGACAGGCTGCTTGCACCTGATGCTCTAGCTGGAAGTCAACCCGAGGCGGGCGGCCTGCAACCTGCTGATGAATGGCAGCTAAATACTCAGAGCCGCCCAAGGTGACGGTCCCGGTTTGAATCGCTTGCGGTGTTAAGGGAGCACCCAGCAAATAGATCAAATCACCTTCTGTTTGCCAACCTTGGCCACAGGTATGGTCGAGATTTGAAATCAATCCCACCATGCCCACAACGGGAGTGGGATAAATGGGCTGGGGTTCTCCGGCAGCGTTGAGGGTTTCGTTATACAGCGAGACGTTCCCCCCGGTTACAGGTGTCTTAAAGGCTTCACACCCTTTTGAAAGACCCCGGCAGGCCTCGGCCAATTGCCAGTAGCCAATGGGTTTTTCAGGGCTGCCAAAATTGAGATTGTCGGTGACGGCAATTGGTTCTGCGCCAACGCAGCTTAGGTTCCGAGCGGCTTCGGCTACGGTGGCTTTGGCCCCTTCGTAGGGATCGAGGTAGACGTAGCGGGCGTTGCAGTCAACGGTGGCAGCA
>CALFCG010000198.1 GCA_937951315.1 uncultured cyanobacterium | reverse complement strand
CTCACAGCTGCCGATCCCATTTTCTCTCGCAACTCAGAACTCAACGCCGCACTGGGAGACTCTTCCAGAAGTTTCTGGTGTCGACGCTGGATTGAACAGTCACGTTCACCCAAATGCACGACATTTCCATGGGTATCCGCTAGAATTTGAAACTCAATATGCCGAGGGTTCTCAATAAACTTTTCAATGTAGACACCCGGATTTCCAAACGCCGCATCAGCTTCCCCTTGAGCCGCTAAGAACAATTGACTTAGCTCCTCAGGCTCGCGGACCAGTCTCATTCCACGACCGCCGCCCCCTGCCGTCGCTTTAATCATCACGGGGTAGCCCATTTGTTGCGCAATCACCTGGCCAGCCTCTGGGTCTGGTACTAAGCCATCACTTCCCGGAACAGTTGGCACACCAGCCTGCTGCATCGTTTCTTTCGCCGTCGACTTATCTCCCATCGACCGCATTGACTCCGGGGCTGGACCAATAAAATGAATTTTATGATCAGCACAAATTTCGGCAAAACGAGCATTTTCAGCCAAAAAGCCATAGCCAGGATGAATGGCAGTGGCATTGTGCATCAAAGCCGCAGACAAAATATTAGGAATATTGAGATAGCTTTTAGCGCTAGCAGGCTCACCGATACACACGGCTTCGTCCGCAAGCTGAACATGGAGGGCATTGCGATCTACGGTGGAATGCACTGCAACAGTCGCAATGCCCATTTCTTCGCAGGTCCTCAGGATCCTGAGAGCAATCTCTCCCCGATTAGCAATTAAGATTTTAGAAAACTGCATAGATTTGCTGAGGCTTGTCAGTAGAGTTTTTCGTCTCTGAGTCGTTTGCTCAGATCTACCAGAACCAAGCACAACAGCTGATATAGGCTATCCGTATATTGTTGATTTACGACGCCTTAGCAGCATTCTGGCTAGCCCAGAAACAGCTTCATCCTATCACGCACGGGTGTCCTCAAATCCTGTCTCCCGAAGAGTTCACAAGGTTTAAAGTCCTTTACTCTGACTCAGAAACATCAGGAACAGACTCTGGCGCACTTTCAACAGGGGCCGGTTGAGATCTTGAAGGTGCGACTGGTTGGCGCTGCTGGCGTTGGGGCCGCTGGCGCTGCTGGCGTTGGGGCCGCTGGCGCTGTTGCCGCGCAGCTTCACGCTGCCGACGTTCAGCTAAAATGGCATCTCGCTGCCCCGCCCAGCGTGAGATTCGACCGCGAGCTTCAGAGTATAAGGCTCGACCCGAGCGAATCTGTGAAGCCTTTGATATCGCCCGTGACAGGCTCCCCCGCCTAGCAAGCGCTTCAGCCTCATTTAAGATCGGTCGATCTTCAGCAATCTGGATCTGAGCAACCCAATCAGAAATCTCAGATCGAGCATCAGAATAAAGTGCACGGCCCGACTCAATTTTTCGAGCAATTTTAATCGCTTCACTCAGATCACCTGCTTTAGCCTTAGCTATGGCTTCATCAAGGATAGGTCGATCTTCAATTTTTTCAATTTCATTTTCCCATTCCGCAACTAGGCTCTGGGCATCAATCCTTAGAGGCTGACCAATTTCGACTTTTTTAGCAGCTGTGATAGCCGCCTGATAACCTGGAATTGTTTTTTGAGCTGCAAATCGACGAGATCGAGTAATGTGCTGACGGTCGTTATAAGTCTCAATTTGCTTGGTCCACTGCGCAATTAAAGTTTGCGCTTCTACACGCTGAGGCTGCTCAGCTTTCACTAATACGGCATGATCAATCGCCGCCTGATACGTGAAGATACTATCAACATTGGCAAACAACTTGGCTAGCTGTAATTGACCAAAATTACGAATCTGTTGCTCCCATTCGTCTACTTTATCTCGGCTCTCAGTCTCCGCAATTTCTTTCGGACTAACCTGCTGGACTAAAGCCCAGGCCTGCAAATAAGACAGAACGTCGTCCTCTTCTGCTACAACCTCAGCTCGCCCCAGTTGAATCAGTGCAGTTGCATCTTTTGCCGCTTCAGTATTCGGAGGAATTTTTTGAGCCGCTTCAACCGCTCGATCAAATTCCCCGCGCTCAGCCCGATACTCCGCTAACTCTAGTAAGTCTTGACTCCATTCTTCAACTGTTTCCTGTCCCTTCTCCCGAGCGATGCGTTTCGGATCGATTTTACTGACAAGCTGAATCGCTTCTGCAATCTTATCTGGACGGCGACGGCTGAACTTTCCCACACTTTGAGCCACGCTTTGAGCCTGATAGAGAATCTTAAAGGCCTCTTTTTCAATAGCCATCTCTTTAAGCAACTGGTCGGCCCGATCTTGCCAATATTGATCACCAAGCTCAACGAGAGAACGCACTCGAAGGGTTGCTTGAGTCCAATCTTGCTTTTTAATCTCTTCGCGGGCTTCGTCTAAAATTTGTTGCCCTTTATCTCGATTGCCCTGCCATTTACTAATCAGTGCCTGAGCTTCAGTATGAGAATCCGCAGCTTCCGGCACTTGATTTGCCAATTCCACAGCTTTTTTGAGATTGCCATCATCCATTGTGCGACGGGCCATCACCAACATAGCCTTTGACCATTCATCCGCAAGATCACTGGCACGAACATAGAGAGGGTTATCTTTATCCCATGAGCTCACTAGCTCCAGAGCAGAAGATAAGGATTCAACGTCGCCCTTACGAGCCACTTGGTCAGCACAGTCCAAACGATCAGCATCAGATAGTGTGGGCGCGATCTTGCAATTGGGAGACGGTGGCAAGCTCGAGAGCCACCGAAAAGCTGTCACCCCGGTCAGCCAAGAGGTCAGTAAAACAAGCACCCAAGGCCATGATCGCCACCGAGCAATACCAACAAAAGCTTTCTGCACTTTGGCGACGTGGGGAGAGCCTGGCAATGACTTAGCAGCCTCATTGTCTTCATTTTTATCGACCGCCGAGGAGCCTCCCTCAGGTGTGCCTTTATTAGTCATTATGCAAAGTTAGATAATCTAGAAATTAACTGAGTCAACAGAGTTACGCAACCTTAAGCATTCAGCCAAATACACACCGTGACACAGCCTTGTAGCATCAATATGTAGATAATAGGCTTAAAGTGAGAAAAATTGTTAGAATCTTCCTCCAGGTCCAATAGAAAAATCCCCCTCAGCATAAGCTGTTGGAGGATTTTTAAATACATTGCGGACTTTAAATGAGTTAGCCCGAAACGGACACAACTTTGGCAAAGGTACTCGGATCGGTTGCCGCCAGTTGCGCTAGCATTTTGCGATTGATTTGCACATCAGCTTTTTTCATTTGTCCCATCAACTTACTGTAGCTAATACCATTCTGACGAGCAGCAGCATTGATACGGGCAATCCATAGCCGACGGAAGTCACGTTTGCGCTTACGGCGATCGCGATAAGCATTTCGCAGGGCCTTCATGACCTGCTGGTTAGCTATCTTAAATAACCGGGAATGGGACCCGCGAAACCCTTTCGCTAGCTTTAGGACTTTTTTGCGACGTTTGCGCGCAACGTTCCCACGCTTGACTCTCATTGTGCTTTTTCCTTAATAATCAAATAGCGGTCTTAATCAAGCCAAAATCCCTAAGAATAGGGCATCATAGCACTCACATTATCTGCATCGCAATCTTTGACAACAGATTTCTGAGAAAGATCGTTCTTACGACTTGTTTTTTTATGCTCTAAAAGATGATTCTTGAATGCCTTACGACGCATGAATTTTCCACTTCCACTGCGTTTAAATCTTTTTGCGGCAGAGCGCCGTGTTTTGAGTTTAGGCATATTATTTCATGGTAAATCCCAGTCTTCAATCATAGAGCATGGAAGAGAAATAATGCAATGCCCATCATAATTCAGGCATTTCATTAATCTAATGTTCAGAAAGTAAGACTCTCCTTATTGAGAATCTGCGAGGCTTTCCTTTAAGGCTGCCAGTGCTGCCCAACGCTGATCGCTTCCTTGTCCGCCAGTTGTCATCAACTCTTGGTCCATCCCTTGACAGTCTTGCCTACAAATTTGGCATTGGGGCCATTGCAAACAAAGCTGCTGATAGATCCAGTCATCAGGCTCAAAGTATCCCTGCGGGGAAATAGTTTCCACTGGCCCATCCAGTGTCACCTCGGTCTCTAAGTCAACTGCATCCGTGGCTTCAAACCAAAGCATTTCGGATACGTCTGCGGCCAGTCGGTAGTTATATTGCTGTAAACAACGATCGCAAGTTAGCGTCACAATTGTCTCCACCTGGGCAGAGACCTGCAAATAGGTACCTTGATGCACCACTTTCAATTGGCCTTTGACAGGCATCAAGGACTCAAGGTCATTCAAACATTCATTGATTTGAATACTCTCTGTCTGCTGCCTTGCTTTTTCTAACTGAGGAATATGTATTGCATCCATTTTCGTTTTCCTGAGCATCACGTCGCCCAAGACGAAAGAACTTAGCCTTCATCCTCTGAGACAGGACAAATCATCAAGCGGCGATCTGCCCCTTCTCCTTGGCTGTGGGTTTCCAAATCCGTTTCATCACACAAAATTGTATGCACTAAGCGGCGCTCAGCACCTGATAACGGCGGCATTTGATACTCTTCTTGGCTTTCTCGGACCTTAGCTGCTGCCTCAGCTGCTAAATTTGAAAGCTCTGCATACCTCTGCGCCCGAAAGGTTCCCAGCTCAACGGTGTAGGCTTCTCGCTCTTCAGCTGTACGACCCATATTGATCGTTGAATTGAGCAAATACTGCATTGAATCGAGCGCAGCCATACCTCTTGCAGTCAGAACTTGAACCTGCTCAAGAGAAAGGGCTTTGGCATCAATAGTCAGCCAAGACCCACTCGATTCGAGCAATTGAGGATTACTCAGATCTGGAGGGTCAAGACTAATCCCTGCTTCAACGCCGCAGCGCAGCAAAAGATCGCTCAACCATTTTTTTCCTTGATTTTCTTCACTCATGAATCTGTATTTTTAGAGTATTCAGGTTCAAAGGGGAGTGGCTTACGATTTTCTTCACCCGGCTTAGCAGACTTCATCGGTGAGGCCTTAGCAGCCTTCCGTTGCTCTTCATCTACAATTTTCTGCAGATTTTCAGGTAAGGGTTCGCGAGCAAGGAAAAAGCTTTGAACAGTCTGAAAGACGTTTGCAATCAGCATGTAAAGCAAAACCCCAGCAGGGAGTGGAAAGAATAAAAACATGCCAGAGAACATCACAGGCATATATTTCTGAATCGCCTGCTGCTGGCCTTGGCCACTGCCACTTTGACCTGAAAACAGTTGATTGATGTAAAGAGAGACACCAAAACCAATCACCATCAGCAAGATATCCCAATGAATGGCATCACTGTTAAACTTGGTCCCACCATCAGCGGTTTCTGTCATCAAATCTCCCTCAAGCGCTCCCACTCGACCGAGAGCCTTGATGAACAAAAAGCCTTTCTGAGCTGCTATTCCAGGTACAGATCCCTGTAGAGTTGCGTCTCCAGGCTGGAGCGCTTTGAGATGTCCCTGGGCATCTAAAGAAACCCGATCTTCACCTTTGATCACTGACCAAGTCGGTCTAATCTTACTGTTTGGATAGTCAAGGAGAACGTCAGAGAAAGGCTTACCTGTAATGGTTTGCAGTTCAACAGCTGTGTTATCTCCTACGGCTAACCTGTTCCCTTCAGGCACGATGGCTGCCACGGAATAATGAACGCCTTCATCAACGTATATATTCTGTGGCTTTGTCGAAAATGGTTGGAAATCAACTTGCTCCACTTTATCCTGAGGCAAAACTTTCACGTTCACCGAGTACTTGATATCCGCAAAGGGCGATCCACGCAGCGTGGCAAACAGGGCAAATAAAATGGGCATCTGCAGCAAAAGAGGTAGACAACCAGCCAGAGGATTCCCAAACTCTTGAATAATTTTGGCCTGCTCCTCCTGCATCTTCGTCGGATCGTCTTTGTAACGCTCCTTGATCTCTTGCTGTCGCTTTTGCATCGCAGGTTGCGCAACTTTCATGCGTCGCATGTTGCGAATTTGTCCTGCACTCACCGGGTACAGCGCAAAGCGAATGACTAGCGTTAACGCCACAATAGCCAAGCCATAGCTCGGTACGATCCCATAGAAAAAATCTAGGATCGGCAACATGATGTTGTTCGAGAGATATCCAATCATTCGTTACGCTGACCTTTGCATGCAATGTTAAGCAATGTAGAAAAGGACTCACGCATTTAACACTCCAAAACTGAGGAGTTTCTACGTTCTGCCCGGTAAATAAAAATTAGCTGACTGTAGCTGCCGTCTTGGTAGAAGACTTAGGAGACTTGACGCGCTCTTGAATATAAGCCGATACTTCTCGGAAGTTGGGCACAGCCCTCATCTCCAAACGACTACCATCATCGAGCGTCAACACCATATCTCCCCATGCGCCAAAACCTCTAGGAACTGTCACAACTTTTGCAATTTCGCCATACACGATATCAGAGCGAGTACGACCAAACCATCCACCCGTAACGATCACGCGGCGGCTAGTGATTCTGTAGCGAACCCAAAGGGCACGTACAACCGAGCCAATCGTAAACGGCAAGCAAATAATCGTCATCCCCATCAAAAGGTTGATCAACAGATCACCACGATGAGGGGGTCCTTCAAAATAGGTATCCTCTTTAATGCCCATGCAGGATCTCCGCTTGTGTAAACAACTGTTTCAATTGTTGCAGAAATTGCTGATAACTGCATTTTAAAGCAGTCGGTCGCACGACTAGAACAATATCTCTCCCTGCCTTCATCTGAGGCAAAAGCTGTGAGCAAGCAGCCCGGAGCTGACGCTTCAAGCGATTACGCACCACAGCATGCTTGCTTACTTTTTGACTCACCGAAATTCCTATTCGAATCGGCGGAATATTACCTTCAGAATAGGGACGTTGATAGACTCTCAAAGACAAGACAGCAGAATTATGACGGCGACCTTGCTGATACACCGTCAAAAAGTCTTTTGTTTTTCTCAATCGATGCGGCTTCGATAACACGGGTCGGCAATTTGCCTCTCTAGGCAGGTGGAGGAGAGGTAAGACTAAACTGCAAGGCGTGCGCGTCCTTTACGACGGCGAGACTTAATCACGTTTTGACCATTCTTGGTCCGCATCCGAGCTCTAAAACCCGAAGTTCTCTTGCGCTTGCGGTTGGTACCGCCCAATGTGCGTTTCGTCATGTCTATTTACGTAAAGGTTATCCAGCAGCAGTCCTAAGGAGAGCTTAGAAATCATCGTCTACAATCTTATCACCAGCTCTTCATTTGAGCTGCGAACACCCATCCACCCAGTTGAGGTTCCCTGTGGAAAGCACGGTTGAAAATCTATGGAGTCAAGTACTGGAGCGACTGCAATTACAGCTCAGTCGACCCACGTTTGAAACTTGGATCAAAACAGCCAGTGCGGAGGAACTACAGGATGATTGTTTGGTCATCCATACCCCCAACCCCTTTGCCCGCAACTGGATTCAGAAGTATTACATCAAAACTATTGCCAGCGTGGTGCATGATATTCTCGGCCATCCCGTCGATATTCGGATTGAAATTGCTCAAGGGGATGATCTCAGCACTGCGAACGATGTAGAGTCACCTTCTCCACCTCCCAGCCCCCCCACTCCCCAAGAGTCGGTCAATGGTTCCCAAGACAAAGGGCGAGAACGGGCCAGTCCTCTCAACCCAAAATATGCTTTTTCTCGATATGTTGTGGGTCCTAATAATCGCATGGCCCATGCTGCATGCCTCGCGGTAGCTGAGTATCCAGGACGGGAGTACAATCCGCTGTTTCTCTGTGGGGGTGTTGGTTTAGGCAAAACCCATCTCATGCAGGCAATCGGTCACTACCGCATGGAGATTCAGCCTGATTCTAAGATCTTCTATATTTCAACCGAGCAATTCACGAATGATTTAATTGCAGCCATCCGTAAGGATGGGATGCAAAGCTTCCGTGAGCATTATCGGGCTGTGGATGTGATGTTAGTGGATGACATTCAGTTTATTGAGGGTAAGGAATACACCCAAGAGGAATTTTTCCACACCTTTAATACCCTCCATGAAGCAGGTAAACAAGTCGTTCTTGCATCAGACCGTCAACCCAGCCAAATTCCTCGTCTACAGGAACGTCTCTGCTCCCGATTTTCAATGGGCTTAATTGCCGATATTCAGCCGCCTGATCTAGAAACTCGAATGGCGATTCTGCAGAAAAAAGCGGAGTACGAAAGTATTCGTCTGCCTCGAGAGGTCATTGAATATATTGCATCTAGCTATACGTCTAATATTCGAGAACTGGAAGGCGCCTTAATTCGGGCTGTTGCCTATATCTCTATTTCAGGTTTGCCGATGACGGTGGCAAACATTGCTCCTGTATTGAACCCCCCCACCGAAAAGGTGGCCGCCTCACCGGAAACAATTATGACGGCCATTGTCGAAACCTATGGCATCTCAATGGAGGACCTGAAGAGTAATTCTCGTCGTCGCGAAATTAGTCTAGCCCGCCAAATTGGCATGTACCTCATGCGGCAGCATACGGACTTAAGCCTGCCCAAGATTGGTGAAGAATTTGGAGGAAAAGACCATACGACGGTCATGTATAGCTGCGAGAAAGTCTCGGTTCTAGAGACCAAAGATCCTGATGTGGCCCAACAACTCCGTCAGCTAAGCGATCGCATTAATCTAGCTAGCAATCAATCAGAGTAACCGCCAAAACCCTCTCTCTCATTCGCTTACAGAGCTTCAAAAGCAATTTGTATACTTTTATATATTAACTAATGTAAACTTCAAAAAAAGCCTGTGGAAAACTAGGCTTTTTTTGTGGAAAACTCTGTGGAAAACTCTGTGGAAAACTGAGGGTGACTGTGGATAAATTTAAAGTAATTAACAGCCTGTGGAAAACTCGCGTTTTTTTCCACAGGTTTTCCACAGGTGGGAAATCTCTCTATTCCTTTCAGAGTGTGAAGTCTACGATCTTTTCCACAGTTTCCACAGGCCCTACTATTACTACTATCTTTTAAATTTAAATATTAAGAGAGTAAGAGAGGGACAAAATTAGGGTGAATTTTGAGGGGTCGTTGAGGTGAACTGTTAGTGATACGATGTGGCAGCTAATCGAGATTAGTTAGAGAACGGGAACAGAATGAAACTGATCTGTAGCCAAGGGGATTTGAGTTCTAAGCTTTCGCTTCTGAGTCGGGTTGTACCCACAAATCCAACTCATCCTGTCCTCGCAAATGTGTTGGTGACTGCCGAAGCTCAGCGTCTAGGGTTAGCTGTCTTTGATCTCAGTTTGGGAATGCAAGTCTGGCTCCCGGCAGATGTAGAAAAGACGGGTTCGATTACTCTTCCAGCTCGGTTCCTCAGCGATATCATCTCCCGTCTACCTAGCTCAGATGTTGAGGTGGAGATTGAGGATCTGAGTGCAACTTTGACCTGTGGCATGGGCCATTACGAGATGCAGGGATTGGCTGCTGATGAATTCCCTTCGCTACCGACGCTGGATGAAGTAGAGCCTTTGGAAATTCCGGTTGAGCTGTTGTTAGAGGGACTACAGGCGACTCTCTTTGCAGCCAGTACGGATGAAAGTAAACAGATTCTCACCGGCCTGCACGTGAGTACCTCAGAGGATGGGCTGGAGTTCGCCGCGACGGATGGGCATCGACTTGCGATCGCAACCTTCCCTGAAACCATGACAGAAGCCCCCATGACCTTGACGATTCCAGCCAAAGCACTGCGAGAGTTAGAACGCATGTTGGGCCGGGTTGCCTCAGCGGTCTCCTTCCGGTTTGATACAACTCAAGCCGCGTTTGAATTAACAACGGAGCAAGGAACAGAGCGCCTGAACTGCCGATTACTGGAAGGCCAATATCCCACCTATCAGCAATTGGTTCCCACTCAATTTGCACGCCAGGTGACCATCGATCGACAAGCGCTGTTAAGTGGTGTTGAGCGGATTGCGGTTTTGGCCGCTCGCAAAAATAATATTATTCGCCTGCGACTCAATGGTGATGACCAACAGGTGGCACTCTCCGCTGAAGCACCGGAGTTTGGCACAGGCGAAGAATGTATCCCTGCTCAAATTTCGGGGGAATCCGTTGAGGTGGCTTTCAACGCGAAATATTTGAGTGATGGCCTGAAGTCAATGGCTTCTCAGGAGATTCAACTACAGCTGAATGAGCCCACGATGCCTGCCATTCTTTCACCGCTGGGTGGACGAAAAGTAACTTACCTGATCATGCCGATTCAAATTCGGTAGGGGGACGCTGCTGGTTAAGCATCACAATGATGTCTTGTCGTACTTTTGTGTCGAACTGATGGTTCGACATCGGTTTTAAAAAGTTGCATGTTAGTGTGAGAGAGAACGCCCAAGCTGCATCGCTTTTCAGCAATGCCAGTTGTTTTTGGGCCAATGTTGTTGGTTATCTTTAATTTAATGCTGAGCGAGAACTAATTAAAGTCTCGCTTGGGGATATCTGGAATTCTATTCGAGTGCCTGTTCTATTGGAACCTAAGGACAACAGCATCGACCACCAGACAGCAGCCGCTATACCAATGAGACTAAACTCGATGATTCGCCCCTCTAGGATGCGATAGGTTATGCCTTTAACCATACTTGTGGTTGATGATGACCCTGCTATTTGCTTGGCCCTCACGGACTATCTAGAGCTATCAGGCTATGGCGTTGTTGCGGCCCAAAACGGTCGACAGGCCTGGACGTTAGTTCAGCAGTACCGACCCCATCTGATTGTTACTGATATCAGGATGCCGCAGATGGATGGGTTCGAACTCATACGGCAAGTCCGTAAGCAGCCTGCTTTTCGACTGATGCCGGTGATCTTTCTAACCTCTAAGACGGAGACTTGCGATCGCATCCAGGGCTATCGAGCGGGCTGTGATCTTTATTTACCGAAGCCCTTTGAATTAGAAGAGTTGGGGGCCATCATTCGCAACCTACTGGATCGGGCGCAAATCGTGCAGACAGAGCTGCAGGTTCAGGCTCAAGTGCCACAGACGGCTGATTTGAGCTTAGACCTCACATCCCGTGAACAACAGGTGCTGGTGTTGCTCACAGAAGGCCTCTCCAATGCTCACATCGGAGAGCATCTCCATCTCAGTCCCCGTACGATCGAGAAGTACGTGAGCAAACTCCTGCAGAAAACGGAGACCAGTAATCGAGCTGAAATTGTTCGCTTTGCCCTCGATCATCATTTAGTCGAGAGTGGCAGTCAGGAAGAGCCTGAGCCTAAGCTTGTTCTGCCTGAGTCAGGTAATGTAATAGACCTGAACAAGCGTCGGACAGGAGATCAATCACGTAAGTAAATCCTGACGGTCCTCCATAGTAAGGGTCGGGAACATCCCGATCATTATGTGTTGTGCAGAATTCGCACATCATTTTGACTTTTTGGTGGTAAGTTCCAGTGCGATCTAAGGCGAGGATTGCGTCGTAATTGTCCTGATCCATCGCTAGAATGACATCAAATTCTTCAAAATCACTGACTTCAAACTTGCGGCTACGACTGGTCAGTGTAAATCCTTGCTGTTGCGCAGCAGCTGACATTCGGCGATCAGCAGGCTCACCAATATGAAACCCGCTGGTGCCGGCCGAGTCGCAAATAATATCTTGGTTGAGTCCCGCTTCCTGTACCAAGTGATTCATAATCCCTTCTGCAGAGGGAGAGCGACAGATATTTCCAAGGCAAACAAACAATAGTTTTTGAGGCATTAGGTTTCCTTCTCGTCTACAGAAATAAACACCTGGGGTGTAAATGTTCCATGTAAACCATAGGGGACATGGTGCGTCAAATGTAGTCGGGCGACCGGACCCTGGCGAATATTCTCTCCATCTAAGATCACCAGTTGAGAGCGATGCTCTGCACCGTTATAGATCAGACTTAAAATCCAGCCAGCATCTTCACCGGTGGCACCCGCTTTGGGAACGAAAATAGGTTCTCCCGCAAAGCCTTCTGGTGCTGCACTCCATTGTTCTGATGTGTTGGACTGGAGGTCAAGTTTCAGAATTGATTGCAGGGGAGCGTTGATTTGACTGTCGTCCGTTGCCCCGATGAAGATATAGCGATAGGGCTGGCTCGCATGGGCGGGGTTCAAGGTTGGGAACTCGCAACTATGGCGGGTAATACAGTCTCGATGGACCGTTGTTGCTGCTGTATCAATGTTGAAGCGCCAGAGCTGTCCGCTGGGGACGGAGTCAAAGTCTATTTCGCGGAATTCTTGGTCACCCTCAAGGGACGGGAAAGTATCGTAGCAAATGGAATCAACGATGATCTTTCCGTCTTGCTCATGGGCATTGGCATGGTGAAAGACAAAACAGGCGTCGGTGGTCAGTTTCTGTATGGGTTGCTCAGCATCACGAGGGATGAGCCAGATTTTTGTGGGTTGGTGGGGTTGAAACTTTAGGCATTCCCCTGCCCCTTTTAAACCCACTAAGAAGGGCAATGGATTCAAGGTGACGGGATTCTGGAAAAAGATGTAGTAATGCTCTGTGACAGCAAAGTCATGGACGAAGGCAAAGCCGGGAATGCTTTCCTGTCGTTGTTGAACACATTCACCGGATTCATCAAATTCATAAATCGTCACGCGGGTGAGCGGACCGGGCTGCACTGAAAAATTAACCAGCCTAGGGCCATCTACTGTGGGCAAGATGCGGGGGTGTGCCGAAAAAGGGGTCTTAGGCTTCAGGAGACCTGAGAGGTTGTCGAGACCGATGGTTTCTAAGGTTGACGGATTAAGTTGATAGGGCAGGTCTGCTTCCCAAAGGGCGAGTAGTTTGCCCCCCCAGTAAATGACGTTGGTGTTGGCAATGTTTTTGAAATTGATGTCAAAGGCGTTGGCCATCCAACCGCCTGGTTTTTGGGTCCCGAAGACGCCTCTGTAGAGAATCTTGCCAGCTTTTTGCTCGGCGACGTAGCCTTCGGTGCGGACAAAACGGTTTTGAAAATGGGCACGACCTTGTTCAAAGGTAATGGCGCAGATCATGCCATCGCCATCAAAGGGGTGGTGCAGGGGAACACCGGCAACATCCAGCATTCCTGGACCGTTACGGAAGAGAGTGCCCTGCAGATCCATGGGGATTTGACCGTCTATCTCTTCAATCCAGTATGACTTTTCTTCTTTGAGCGATTCATGCCCGCCTTGCCAGTTGTAATTGAGATAACTGTGGTCGGATGCGGGAGGAGAGCTAAGGGGCATATTAAAATGTGGAGAATTTTGCAGAAAAAGCTTGAGCTGTGATGGGGGCTCATTACAAATATTCTAACTCTTTAATAAAAAGAAATATTTCTGTCTGCAAGTGGTGACGGTGCTCAGAAGTTCATGAATGATGTGTGAGCGGGCTCTGTTTTCAGGAGAGCTGAAGCAATAGAGGGGGATAACGTTTAAGCGCCTTGCAGCTGTACAGAAATTTCTGCAAAGCTGCTTCTGGATTGTTTGTTCTTCGACTGACGGTTTGAGATTGAATGGCTGGGGAATTAAGGCAAGAGGGAAACCGTGGATTCTAGTTCTTCCTGTTGCATCGGTTTGACCTTCAGGGGGTCTGATTCTGCAGTCTCTATGTCAAGCTCTGATGACGGCAACC
>CALFCG010000197.1 GCA_937951315.1 uncultured cyanobacterium | reverse complement strand
GCTGGCAGTCCTGGACAACCTCAGGATTTCGCACAGCTGCCGAAGAGTTAGCCTTGGGGCTTCAAGCCCTTGGCTTAGCCTCTGGCGATCGCATTGCTTTGCTCATGCACAGCAACGTTGATTTCTGTCTTGCAGATATGGGCAGCTTGCTCGCCCATCTGATCAACGTGCCAATTTATATGGGCGAAACCCCAGAAAATATGGCATTTATTCTGCAGCATAGTGAAGCCAGGGCCTTGTTCCTATCGGATCAAGATGTGCTGCAACAGATTGCACCCTGTCTGCATGAGCTGGAGCACCTTCAGTTCATTTTTGTTGCCAGGGATGAATCAGATCTAGAAAACTCAACGCCCCCACCCACAGAATTACCAGACAACATTCAGCTCCTTTCTGTCGCCACCGTGCAAGCCAGGGGAGCCGAACGACAGTCAGCGGAAAGGCAATCAGCACTGCGTGCAGCGATCGATCCGCAGGATGTCGCCACCATTGTCTATGTGGCAGGTGCAACCGGTCGATGCCAAACCGTCAGGAGTCATGTTCTGCCTGTTTTTCGGGTGGCATCTATCCTGCGGCAACGACTGCAGCAGGGGGTGCCCTATGTTTGTGAACAGCCCAAAGGCGTCATGCTCACCCATGAGAATCTGGCGGGGGATGCTCTGGCCGCGTTTAACGCTATGCCAGAACTGAAAACAGGGCCTCAAGAAACAGTCCTATCATTTTTGCCACTGACGCATGTCTTTGCCCGCGTTATGTTGTACGGTCACCTCTGTTACGGTCACACTGTTTACTTCACTACCCCTAAACGGGTTGTGAAACATTTACGAGAGGTCCAGCCGACCATCTTATCCACGGTGCCTCGCCTGCTGGAAAAGGTCTACCAAAAAATTCAAGAACGGGGGCGGCAGTTACCTCGCTTTAAGCAAGTCACCTTGGAATGGGCCATCGGTTTGGCGCAGCGCTATCGGTTAGGCCAACAACTCCCTTGGCTGTACGCCTTCAAGCTCAAACTGGCGGACCAGCTCGTGTATCGTCAGTGGCGGGACGGCTTTGGCGGTCGCCTTAAATATCTGCTCTGCGGGGGAGCAGCCCTTAGGGCAGAACTAGCAACGGTCTTCTCTGCTGCTCGCATTCCGGTGCTGCAGGGCTATGGTCTGACCCAAACCAGTGCGGTGCTCTGTGTGAATCGAGGCGCATTTAACCAAGCAGGCACAGTCGGTGTGCCCATTGCGGGGGTGGAAGTTGCGATCGCATCTGATGGCGAAGTCCTCGCCAAAGCCCCCTATGTGATGAAGGGCTACTACAAAAATCCGGTGGCAACCCAGGACGCCATTGAACCCAATGGCTGGTTCCATACCGGTGACTACGGGGCGTTCACCCCGGCAGGCTTCTTAAGAATCACCGGCCATAAAAAGAGCCTGTTCAAACTCTCCATCGGCAAATATGTGGCCCCCGAACCCATCGAACATCGCTTGGTGCAGTCCCCCTTGATTGAGCATGCCATCGCCGTCGGCAATCAGCGCCCCTACTGTACCTTGCTGATCTCACCCCACCGCCGGAAGGTGCGACAACTGGGTAAAAAATGGGGTCTCCGGCTCCCCTTTGAGGTGCTGCTCGAACACCCCATGATTGTGGCCCAATATCAAACCCTGGTGGATGACGTCAACCAAACCTTACCCGCCTGGTCAACGGTGAAACGATTCCGGCTGATCAACCGGTCCTTCACTCTCGTCAATGGGCTATTAACAAGCACAGGGCAACTCAATCGAGAGGTCGCACAGACCTTCTTTGCCCAGGATATTGATGCTCTTTATGCTTCAAAACCTGGAGCGAGCCGACAGCCACCCCGGCCACAGGCCGAAGTTTTATCCCCCACGCTCACGCTAGAAACCTCCTAGGTTCAGCGCTTGAGTCTCTATTCCACCTTTTATAAGAAACGAGGTTAACAGTCATGTTTAAACCCTTCCGTACCGCCGCCGTTCTCGGTGCTGGCGTCATGGGCACCCAAATTGCCGCCCATCTTGCCAATGCGGGCTTGATTGTTTACTTGCTCGATCTACCCGCCCCCAGCGACCATAAAAATGCAATCGTCGAAGCCGCCTTTAAGCAAGGACTGAAACAAAAGCCTCCGATTTTCTTCACAGAGAAAACCGCACGGCGCGTCATTCTGGGCAATTTTGAAGATGACTGGCATCGATTAACCCATGTGGATTGGGTGATTGAGGCCGTGGTGGAAAAACTCGATATCAAACAGAAGTTGATGGCTCGTCTCGACGGCCATGTCCATGAAGATGCGGTCATTTCCACCAATACCAGCGGTCTACCGATTCATGCCATTACCTCAGGTCGCTCCACGTCATTCCGGCAGCGGTTTGTGGGGACTCACTTCTTTAATCCCCCTCGTTATCTGAAGCTGTTAGAACTGATTCCCACCCGAGAAACAAAACCACAGATTGTGGAGCGGCTGCAGTGGTTTGGCCGTCTACACCTGGGTAAAGGCGTCGTGATCGCCAAAGATACACCCAACTTTATTGGTAACCGCATTGGCATGTTTGTCAGCATGCTGGGTTTGCAGGCTCTGACCAAACAGGGCTACTCCATTGAAGAGGTAGATACCCTCACCGGCACCCTCGTGGGACGCCCTAAATCAGCGACATTTCGCACGGCCGATCTGGTGGGGCTTGATACGTTGATGTACGTCTCAGAAAATCTTTATCCTGCGATTCCAGATGATGAAAGCCGAGACACCTTCCAAGTGCCCGCCCTCTTAAGACAACTGGTGGAGCGGGACCATCTGGGGGCCAAAACAGGACAGGGTTTTTACAAAAAAGTGGGCAAAGCCATTCTGTCGGTTAACCCCAATACCTTTGAATATGAGAAAGCCCGGTCGATGCGGTTGGGGAATTTAAATGCGATCGCAAAGATCAAATCGCTCCCGGAACGGTTGCGGAAGCTCTACCAAGATTCCGGTCGTGCGGGCACCTTCTTTCGCCAAACTACCCTCAAGATTCTCAGCTATAGCGCCCACCGGATTCCGGAAATTGCCGACAGTCCCCTAGAAATTGATCGTGCCCTGCGCTGGGGATTTAGCTGGCAGCTCGGTCCCTTCCAAATATGGGATGCGCTGGGCTTTGACACTGTGCTCCAGGATATGAAGTTATCGGGTCTCAAGATTCCCCGTTGGATTGAGCAAATGCAATGGGCAGGGATTGATCAGTTCTACCAGCAGATCGACAAAGAGCCGTTTGTTTACCATCCGATGCGCGGCTATCGTTCCACAAGAACCCCGGAAGATGAGTGGACCGTTGCCCATTTCAAAACCGATTCGGCTCGAACGTTGTGGGAAAATTCCGAAGCCGCATTGCTGGATATCGGGGATAACGTCGCCCTGTTTGAGTTCCGCTCGAAGGGCAATACCCTGGGTCAGGTGGTTGTAGACGGCTTCTCTGAAGCCTTAGACCTTGTGGAAGCGGGAGACTACCGCGGTCTGGTGATTGGCAATGACGGGGCCCATTTCTCGGCAGGTGCCAACCTAGCGGACATGATCAAGTTCTCGCTCCAGGACAAGGTGAATGTGTTTACCGACTGTGAACATGGTGCGATCGCAAAGCTGCTCGATCATTTCCAGGCCCTGATGCTGCGCATTCACTACTTCCCCAAACCGATTGTGGCTGCCATTCAAGGCCGGATTTTAGGAGGCGGTTGTGAGTTGGTGATGGCTTCTCCCCATGTGGTGGCGGCGGCAGAAACCTACATTGGCTTGGTGGAACTGAGTGTTGGGCTGATTCCGGGGGCGGGGGGCATTATGACGATGGCCACCTGGGCTGCCGAACATGCAGCCAGTGGTGACCCCAGTGATATTCAGCCGTTTTTGAAACAGGCGTTTGAACATATTGGGATGGCGAAGGTGGCCGGCAGTGCCTATGAAGCACAGGACTGGGGCTATTTGCCACCCACCGCCAAAATCATCATGAATGGCGATCGCCGTCTTTATGTTGCTAAGGAAGAAGTGCTGCGGCTGGATCACGAAGGCTATGCACCATCCCCGAAGCGGAATGCAATCAAGGTCTTGGGCAAACCGGCTCGCGCCATGTTTGAGACCGCGGCCTATCTCATGCACAAGAGCGGCTATATCTCTGACTATGACTGCTTCTTAGCCAAGCGATTGGCCTACGTCATTACCGGTGGAGATCTGTCTGCTCCAGAGCTCGTTTCTGATGACTATCTCCTGGGATTAGAGCGCAAGATGTTCTTGCCCCTGTTTGGTGAAAAGAAAACGCAAGAGCGAATTATGCATACCTTGAAAACGAAAAAACCGCTGAGAAATTAGTGGAACCAATAGAGGGTCAGGAATCACGAGTCTTTTGACCTTGCTTGATCCTCAGCTTTATACACAGACGATGACTGAACAAGGGGATAATCATGAACAACGTATATATTGTGAGCAGCGTTCGGACCGCTGTTGGTAAAGCACCTCGTGGCACCCTGCGTCATAGTCGTCCCGATGATTTAGGGGCCGCTGCGGTGAAGGGAGCGCTGGAGCAGATTCCTCAACTGGAACAAGGACACATTGATGATCTGATCTTTGGTTGTTCTTTTCCTGAAGCGGAACAGGGATTTAATCTAGGTCGCGTCATTGCACAACGATCCGGTTTACCCGATACCGTCGCAGGCTGCACCGTCAATCGTTTTTGTGCTTCAGGTTTACAAACCATTGCGATGGCCAATCAAGCGATTCTGGCAAGCCAGGCTGATGTCATGGTCTCGGGTGGAGCGGAGTCCATGAGCTTGATTCCGATGGGGGGACATTACTTAGCCCCGAATCCGACAATCTTGTCGGACTCACCCGAGGTCTATATGTCCATGGGGATTACCGCCGAGAATGTAGCGGCGGAATTCCAGATTTCACGGGCCGATCAGGATGCCTTTGCGTTGCGATCGCATCAAAAAGCCCTAGCTGCGATCCAACGAGGGCGGTTTACGGATGAAATCATCCCCTTCCTTGTCCAAGAAACGGTGTATAAAGAGGGGCAAACTCAATCCATTGAAACAGTCTTTAAGGTCGATGAAGGACCACGGGCCGACACCAGCTTAGAAGCCTTATCCAAACTGAAGCCCGTCTTCAAGGTCGATGGCACAGTCACCGCAGGAACGTCTTCCCAAATGTCCGATGGGGCTGCCGCGACGGTGGTGATGGGTGAGCACATGGTTAAAGAACTGGGCATTCAACCGCTGGGTCGTCTATTGGGCTTCGCCGTTGCGGGGGTGGCCCCCGACATGATGGGCATCGGTCCTGTGGAAGCAGTGCCCAAAGTGCTGACGCAGGTGGGGTTATCCCTTAATGATATTGGCCTAATTGAACTCAATGAAGCCTTTGCCTCCCAGTCTTTGGCGGTGATCCGTAAATTGGGTCTAGATGAAGACATTGTGAATGTGAATGGCGGTGCGATCGCACTGGGACATCCCTTGGGTTGTACGGGGGCAAAACTCACGGCAACGCTCCTGCATGAAATGAAGCGCCGAGGGATTCGCTATGGTCTCGTGACCATGTGTGTTGGGGGTGGCATGGGCGCTGCCGGTGTGTTTGAGAACTTGATGTTTTAGTTCTTTTACGGCCTATCGCCACTGCTTTGCACTGGCCCCCCTAGCCCCCCAATT
>CALFCG010000196.1 GCA_937951315.1 uncultured cyanobacterium | reverse complement strand
CGCAGTCCCATTAACTTTTTGGCCAATTTGCTTGGTGGCTTGATTGCCTATTCCTATCACCCCACCAAGCCTGCGCTAGACCTCACTCCTAAAGAGTTAGAGGCTTTACCTATGGCAATTAGCTGATGTCGAACTCACGTTGGTATTTAGTAAATAGGCTATGTATGCAATGGCTAAAAAGAAAAATAGATTGGGTCAGTTGCCTCCACGCTATATTTTTGCGATTAATCCTCATCAAGATTTGCGGTGTAGTAAATGTCCAAAATGTGAACGAGCGACTTATCTGCGGAAGTTTCCGTTGCTGATTCACATCGATCAAATGGGACCGTTAGTACTGGGTAAAACATGCCGATATTGTTCCAAATGCGAGTTCATTATTGCCCACCAAGATGAACTAGAAAATACGCTTGCAGCTCTATTGACTGAGTGTATGCCGACCGCAATTGGGAATGAGTATTTGGTTCTCGCGACCGTTGAGAAAAAGGCCTGGAAACAACGACTGGAGCAAGCTGGTGGAATAGAAGAGATTCTTCCCTATACCTCTGATATTAAGACGCATGCCGAGATCGAGTATGAGCCAGCTCACTGGGGCTTTGCCGGAGAAAGCTAGCCATCACCTGAGCCTATCGCTCTCTTACCTTTATGCTGATTGGGACGGAATGACTGGGTCTTGAGCTGAGATATTCTGCTCAGGCAGAGGAGATGACTTCCGCGCTGAGCGATAGGAATCTGTTTCACGCAGCCGCTGACTGAGGAACCGGCAAATTTCGAGAATAATGTGGGGCCGTTGTGTGGTCAGACTCAGGAAACGGGTTTTCTCAAGTTTGAGGAGGGTGGAAGTTTCAGTTGCGATCGCACCATTCCAGCGGGGCGCATTATCAAACAGAGCAATCTCACCAAAATATTGACCACTGAGAATCAGATCGATTTGTTCCATGCTGCCATCAATGGTTTTCACAATTTGCACCGCACCCTCCGCCAAGATGTAGAGATGAGAGCCCCAGTCCCCTTCCGCAAAGATTGTGGTCCCTGCCAGCACCTGCTCCTGTTCTAGCGCCTCATCAATCAGCAGCAATTCATCAAGAGAGAGATTCTTGAAGATGGCGACATTCTTCAGCAGCAGTAGACGATTCATAGAGGTTTGAGTAGGGGATGCAACCTGAACATTCGGCGTAAAAATTTGCTGAGCAACGGATTGAACAAAGGGATCGGGATCATGCACTAAAGCAGATGGAATCATGGATAGGGCAATTAAAGCCCCCGTTTTGATCCAACGATCTTGGGTTTCTAATGCCTCTAGGAGTAGCTTATACCCTTTGCTTCGCAACCACTGAGGTGTTACGTCAATCTGGCTACCTGTTTCTACTGGAGTCACAATTTGCTCTAGCAAAGGCATTAAAGGCAGGACAAATCGACGATGTCTGAGGGAGGCCAGCACTTCAATAGCGTTGGCAAGGTCTCCGGGTTCAGCGGTGGCCAACAACCGATTCACAGAGTTCACTGTCCGGGAATGGCCTAAGCAAGCCAGAATGTAGAGCACCTTTTGAATTAACCGCTGATGGTAATCTACGATCGCAACGGCTAAAGGGTTCCAGCTCGGGTCGTTTTGAGGAATCTGTTGCTGCCAACGATAGGTGCGGGTGAGCTGCTTGAATTCCGGTGCCAGATACTCGAACAGCAGGTTGCTGGCTTGCTTTGTTCGGACTTGACCGATAGTTGCGATTGCAGCGTTGACAACATCGTTATTGGGTGAAGACAGACGCTCCTTTGCCAGTTCTAACCCAGGTCGACCATAGCTTGCCAGTGCCACGGCGGATCGTTGGCGTACCCGTGGGTCTAAATCTCCCAGACCCGCCGCAATATCTTGGATCCGATCGGCACATCGCGTCTGAGCCAAGAGGTCAAAAGCGGCGTAACGGACGGCTGCATCTGGATCGTCTAATTGTGTGTGGGCGACATCTGCGAGATCGCTGTCGCCAGGCTGCGCCAAAGCGGTTAATGCTTTGAGTCCCTCACAGGTAACCTCAAGATTTGCCGTCGGTAAAAGACGGGTGATCACGGGGGCAAAGGCGCGATTCCCACTTTGAGCTACGACTCGGGTCACCATTTTCGCCGCAGACTCCGGTAGCTCTGATTGCCAGATTTGATCAACCGCCGCTGCAATGGGCGCGTTCTTGACATGGTTGTTTTGGATTGCAGCGAGAGCTGCAGATGCCTTTAAATCGGCCTCGGGGCTATTGAGCCATGTCTGGAGCGAGGACAGATCAAAGACATATTGATGCAGCAGTAAAACCTCAAGGGCAAAGACCTGCAAGCTTAGCTGATCGCCCTGCAGCAACTCTTCGCAATGGGGAATGATGCTGGGGTCATGGCGAAAGAGCTGAACGGCTGCATCGCGGAGCCTCACATCTGTCTCTGTACTGGGGTTTGAAGCTGTGAGTAACGCCTGTACTTCAGGTAGAAACTGGCTCGGCTGACCGATATTGGTGGCTAACTCTAAGCCTTTAATTTGGGTATAGCGATCCTCCTGCAACAGCAACTCTCGAATGGCGCTGCTCGATTGGGGGGGGAGCTGTACTTTGGCATCACTGAAGTCATCCAGATTGATCGCGCTGGAGCGAATCATTTTTTCGAGCCCTTCAGCATAGAAATGCCCCATCGGTAGACGAACCAGCAGCAGCAATACGGTTAGCCCCATGACTAAATAGATAATCTGGTTGAGGGTTAGGGCATTGTGGGCCATCCACAGCATGCCCCCGGCTAATGTGAGGCCCATCGAGTAAATGACACCATCACTGAGGGTGCGAATCCGACCAATAAATTCCTTGGGGATAGCGTTGTAATTGAGCTGGTGCACCGGGATGTTAATCGCTTTGTAGAGCGCATCTCCGTTCAGGTGCAGTCCTACAGCGCCAGGGACCGTCATGTTGAAGGCCAATCCGATAAAACTGCCGAGGGTTGTCAACGGATAGACAATATTCATGCGGGCAACCCCGATGCTTTGTAATAGGGGACGGGTAAATCCATAGATCACCATGACCTGAACAAAGCTGATCACGATGCGGATTAGTCCTAAGAAGCTGGTTAGCTCCTGATCGCTAAAATGCTGTCCATAGATGCTGAACCAAAGGAATTCAGAGCTGAGGTAAATAATCACCAGCAAAAAGCTGCTGCCCGCTAAATACAGGGCGAGGGGATAGCGTTTGACGACATCGGGAAAGGCCTTTAGCGATTCAATGATGCCAGCCTCTGCTTCAGGTTTCTGGACGTTGACAGGGCGCTGAGAATATTCGAGGTAGAGCAGTTGCGCAAATGCGATCGCAAATAATATCGGCAAACACAGCAGCAGATCGCGCGTTCTCCAATACTGTGACAGTACCGTTGCTAGGCCCCCCGCTAGGAGCGAGCCGACCGCTTGGGCCATCCCTACATAGGGCGCGTAGCGCTTGTATTCCAGCGTCGTAAAGAAATCCGTGAGTAAACTGGGGTAGAGGACATTGTTATGAAAGTCCCATTGGAAAAACGAAAAAACGAGGAGGACATAGTATTCCACCTTGGCCTCTTGGCTGAGCAAGAAGCGCAGTCCTACAGCTAAGACCATCGACAGCAGCAGCACGTAGCGGAATAGCTTCAGGCGACTGTAACGATCCGCTACCTGTGAAAAGCCAACATAGGCTGGCATGGAACAGAGACCAATGCAGATAAAAGCGATCGGTAAATGATTCGCACCAACGTAACTCACAAATAGCGAGTTTGCGATCACAATGCCCAAAACGCAGTAGACCAGAACCGTGACAGCCAGCAGCAGTAACTGGGTTAGCCGCCCAAATGCGGGTAAACCCCCCGTATTCTTGATCTCCTGACTGATCATCGCCCGATATCCTAGCTACGACTTGTGCTTGACCGTTGGTGGATCTCCCATAAACAACTCATCTTGACTGTCTTTATTTTCTTATGTCGTTCCCTCGCTTCGAGGGGGCTGTGCTAACTTCATGGACGTCGTGACCGGATTGATCTCAACCAGCAGTGTTAAGCCCGCTGCAATTAACAAAAAGACACCGCCCAAAACCACTGCCATCAAACGATTCTCATGGAGGAGGTACTGCATGACCCACCCTGCTCCCAACGCCACGACAATCTCAGGTAACACCACAAATATATTAAAAATGCCCTGGTAAATCCCACGCTGCTTATCGGGAATCACCCCCGTGAGCATCGCATAGGGCATGGATAGGGCACTGGCCCAGGCAATGCCAAAGCCGATCATGGCTATGAGCAGGACATACTGATCGTGGATGACTGAAATGGAGAGCAAACTGATGCTGCCGCAAAGGAGACACAAACTGTGCGTGATTTGGCGACTGGTGCGTTTGGCCAGTAGGGGGAGCAAAAAGGAGACACCGACACAGACCGCATTGAAGACAGCACAACATAAGCCAGCCCATTCCACGCCGTCACTATAGAGCGGAGAGGCTTGACTGATCGCTCCAAAAATATTGCGAGCCACCGCCGGCGGGAAGTACATAAAGAAACAAAAGATTCCCATCCAGGTAAAGAACTGAACCCACGCCAGCTGCTGCATGGTGGCAGGCATACCCTGTAAAGCTTTCCAGGTCTCCTGAAGGCTATTGCGCAAGCCTCCCCGTTCCTCTTTGCGCTGTTCGAGAGCGGCCAGACTTTTGGGCGGGTACTCCGGTGTCGTCAGCACGGTCCAGACAATTGTGCTTAAAAACACCACCGCACCCAGGTAAAAGGAAAGTTCTACGGACTGCGGAATCGGATGCTTAACGGTGGCTGTATTCGAGATGGCAAAGCCATGGCTGAGAATCCAGGGGCAAGCCGAGGCCACCACGGCCCCTGCACCCACCATTAGACTTTGAACGGCGAACCCTTTGGTCCGCTGATTTTTGGGCAGCAAATCCCCCACAAAGGCGCGGTAAGGCACCATGCTAATGTTGGCGCTGGCATCCAGCAGCCATAAAAGTCCCGCTGCCATTAATAGGGTTGAGCAATGGGGCATCAGCACGAGGGCCGTAGCAGCTAAAATGCCGCCCACCAGCAAATAGGGACGCCGCCGTCCCAGCGGCCCCCATGTGAAATCGCTCAAATTACCGACCACAGGCTGAATGAACAGACCCGTCAGCGGTGCTGCAATCCAGAGAATGGGGAGTTGATGGGCCGTTGCACCTAAATGTTCAAAGATGGCGCTCATATTGGCCATCTGCAGACCCCAACCGAATTGAATGCCTAAGAAACCCACATTCATATTCCAAAGCTGCCATCCCGTAAAGGCCTCTTTGAGCGTGGGTGAGGGGATCGGGACTGCGACCTTGAGCGGTTTGTCTTGGGAGGAGTCCAGCAAGCGATTCGGGTCCTTCTGGTTATGGAGTAGGCCCCCGATGTGAGCTTCAATCTTGGCTGAGGCTTCGGACGGGAGCAATTTACATCTTCACCGTAGAGTCATAGAACAAGACTCCAACTCAACCCGCCTCAGGTCAAGTCTGACGCCGCTGAAGAACAATAATATTCGGACCCACAACGGGGGTGCGGGCGACAAGCTGATCTCGGGTATCGCGAATCTCCAGGGTCTTAAAATCTAGGCCATCGCTGCGTTGAAGGACGTCAAGACCCAGTTCATCCTGTTCAGTGCTGCTGAGGTCGTACCAGAGATCGCTGACCTGTATAACCAATCGATCGGCCTCAAAATCAGCTCTGACCTGTGGGATCAAATCCGTGGAGTAATGCTCGCTAATCTGGGTCACTTGTTGCTGGACTGATAACACGACCTTCTGTGGTTCTTCTGGCACTGCAAGTTCGGGTTCAGGTTCGGGTTCGGGTTCAGAAGGTAAAGCAGGAGCAGGCGCTATCGGGGCCGTTATCTCTGGCGCGACAGGCGCCTCTAATGCAGGTTTTTGGGGTTTGGTCGGGGCCGGTGCGGGTGCACTGACGACGGGTTGAGCGGGCGGTGTTGTCTGAGCCACGGGGGCTGCAGAGGTTAATGAACTAATGATCCACCAGACGACGACGAGGGGGCTCGTAATAATGGCCGTGAGAATCCGATCTGAGAGTTTCTGCAACGGCTCTGGTAATCGAGGACGCAGCAGGCCTAAAATCTTGGCCCATAATGGTTGGACAACTCTAATCCAGAAGGGTCTGAGCAGTTTTTCCCAGAGCCACTGCACAATATTGACGAGGGGCTGCACGCGTTGCCAGCCTGAGTCGAATTTTGCTTTGTTACTGGTGTAGAACTTTGAGCCCACAATGGGCTTTTTAGCAGTATTGAAAATCGATGTCGAAATCTTCGTTGCTGTCTGGAGGACCTTCCCCATCAGGGAAGCTGCCGGTTCAGGTTGAGCTTTCGATGCGGCCGGGGAGCTTGTCGCCGCAGCTGGTGGCGGTGTTTTCGGCTTGCGTGCAGCAGGAGCCTGTTCTTTAGTGTCTTTGGAAGTGGCTTTTGGTTGACGGTTTTTTGCAGCTTGGTCCGCCTCTCGTGCCGCTCTTCTGCGCTGCCGAATTTCTGGAGACTCAGTGTCTTTGGAAGTGGCTTTTGGTTGACGGTTTTTTGCAGCTTGGTCCGCTTCTCGTGCCGCTCTTCTGCGTTGCTGAATCTCTGGAGACTCAGGAGCGTCAGTGTTTTTTGAGGTCGTATCCTTGGGGCGGTCTTTTGTGGGCTGGTCCGCCTCTCGTGTTGCCTCTTTTCCGCGTTGGCTAGCCTCTGGGGCTTGAGGGACAGCCGCTTGTGGTGGGGTTTTGCTTGGCTGTTGAGAATCGGTGGGGCCTGGGGCTGTCTCGGACTCTTCAGTTTTTCCCTGCCTGAGCGCTTCTGGTGTGTTGGCGTCAGTTTTTTGGGGTGGGGAGGCCTTTTGGCAGTCTTGCGACACCGGGGTTACATCTGGTGTTCTTTCATTTTGTTGTTGAGACTTCGGTGTCTGAGCTTCAGTCTCTTGTGGTGTGGCTTCCTTTGTTTGGTTCTCTGGTACTGGGGCTGTCTCTGATTCAGGCTTTACTTGTGCTTCACCCTCTGGGGCCTGAGCTGCTTTTGGAGCAACCTCTGGTTTTGGGTTCTCTGGAGACTGGGCTACGTCTTGGGCTGATGGATCTTGCGGTTTCGGTTGGTCCTGGGTCATACTAGCTCCGGGATGGGGCAGATTCCACTACATCTATGCCGCGCACAAATTTACCCCTGTCTAAGCCCTAATCTACCATCAAAATAGGGGAGCTAAAGGTGCGAAATACTGGCTCTACCCTGACGATTGCAGGGGTAAGCCCCTAGAATAGACTCAGTATTTAAGTTAGCTATAATCTTGCGTTTGGCAGAGGCAGAGTGAGATACGCCACACAGTCTTGGAGATGGATTGGCAGCCTGGGGGTGCTGATGGTCTCGACAATG
>CALFCG010000195.1 GCA_937951315.1 uncultured cyanobacterium | reverse complement strand
GCTGTTAGCGTCAGGCACAATCACTGAGTACAGCGACAAGTGACTGTACAATGGCCATTTTTATAGTAAGTGATGCAAGCAAGCAAGGGGTTTCTTCTATACTGTTGAGTCATCTATGTCTTTGTCGAACAACTCTGTTCTCGTGCGGAGGGCCAGATGAGATTGGGGATTGTGTCTCTGTTGTTCGACGGACAGGTTGCATGACAGTTGATGCGAAGAGTTGATTGCCCAGTGTTTTTGTCGTTGAGATCGCAGCCTATCGAGAGCCCCACCCAATCTGGGTGGGGCGTTTTTTTGAATTTAGATCTCTCTTTCTTGCATCGTATGTTCCCGAAATGGTCTGGGAAGATTGTGAATCAAGAGACCTCATTATGTCTTTTTCACAGATGTTTCGGCTCGCTTTTGTAGCCATCCTGCCAATATCGCGAGACAAAAAGCACTCAAAATAGCAAGACCGGCAAACATATATCCATTGCCTTTTTTAAACAAATTTGCCCCTATTGCTACCATCGGTGCATCGGAGACGAGAGCGCCCAACATGACGGCCGGTACGAACATTTTCCACTTTGTTGTGGTTAAGCCGGCGCTATAGCTCACAAAGTCAAATGCACCTGTCATTAGCGCTCCCGTTAACAAGAAAAAGTTGCTCTCCAAATGTTTCTGACTGAGCTTGTCGACTCTGCCCATAAAGCGAGTACCCACCAACTTCTCCACAAGGCCACGTCCATAACGTTTGGCAAGATAAAAACCTAAACAACAAGAAACGACATCAGCAAAAACGACAGTGGCAACGGCAACGGGGTAATCCAGGAAAGACCCAGCGAAAAATGCCCAGATCGTGCTCGGAATAATAGGAATCACGACGCTAATGGCACGCAGAGCAAAAATACCAAAGGGAGCCCAAGGTCCAAGACTCTTGATCTCTGCTTTGATGGGCTCTAGATCTAACTGTTGAAAAAGCCCAATGGCTAATGCAACGATACCCACAATCAAGACAAATTTAATGACCTTACGTAGCGTTGAGTTCATAAGAAATAGAAGTGGGGTTTGCCATTTTTAAAGCATGAAGCCTAATCTGCATTATTTCATGAGAGGATTCCATGATTTCAAGCAGAGAACCTGTGTTGTATGCAAATTAGGTGACCTAAGACACTCGAACAGATAGACTCACAGCTCTTCAGACCTCAGGTTTTTCGTGGCACCCAGGATGAATTTAATTTCCTGCTCTAACTGAACGCAATGGGGGGACGTGTGTCTTCTGCTGCTCAGTTATAACAAGGCTCCGATGACCATTTGTTAAACTAAGAGTAAGGATTTTGAACACAGGTGTAAAACAAACATCGTGATATATGCCTTGTTCCCCTTCGGGACTGAATCATTTTACGAACGGCTGGGGGCTAAGGATGTGCGAATGGGTGTGAAGGTCTGCCTTTAGACTTGACTGGCCCTCAAGATGAAGCCTGTGCCATAGCCACCTTTCTTGCCGATGACCTTGAATGATAAGCAAATGTCATCGATAATATTAATAAGTGTTTCGTTCATTATGGTCTCTTTGCCAAAATAGTTAAGAATATTCCTAGGAATAGGACGAGTGCACTCTAAGTTGAGGAGTGTCATACCCTAACTTTCTTAGCGATAGAGACTGAAATTTTTTAAGTCCCCGTCCCCATTTTTCTATAACCCTGTTTTAGTCAAGCCAGTTAAGGAAGCGACGTTATTATGCAAGACGCGATTACCGCTGCGATCACATCATCCGATCTGCAAGGGCGATACCTTGACTCCGGGGCCCTATCTAATCTGGAAGAGTACTTCCAAACTGGACAATTGAGGGTTAAAACCGCGGCCACTATCAGTGAAAAGGCGGCTGATATCGTTAAGGATGCCGTTGCTTATTCCCTTGCTGGAGAAGATGTGACGGATCCAGGTGGCAAGGTGAACACGACCCGCCAGTATGCTTCTTGTGTTCGTGACCTCGATTTTTATCTGCGCTATGCAACCTATGCGATGGTAGCCGGTGACACATCTATCTTGGATGAGCGGGTTTTGAATGGTCTGAAAGAAACCTACCAATCCCTAGGAGTCTCGATTGATGCGACGGTCCAATCTGTGCAGGCTCTGAAGGTTGTCACCACAAGATTAGTGGGTGATCATGCAGGCCGTGAAATGGAAGTCTATTTTGACTATATTTGTGACAGCTTGAGCTAACTAAAGGCCTGTCTAATCTGTATACAGAATTTTTTCAATGCTTAGTTGAGTCCAGTACTTGACTAAGCATTCTTTGTGAAAACCTTTTTGTACAGTCCGATCGCATAGGGAATCAGGAGCAGAGAAAAAAAGCTACTACAAACAAGCATTGTGGGATCAGTTGTCATCGTGTAGAGCCAGATACCGCCAGCAATAAACGACATGCATAGCAATACACCCAAGATCAACAACCATCTGGGGAAGAGCACCCATTGAGACTCTCGAGCAATGGGCGAGTAGGGGATATCAGCAATTTCCATTTGCCTGGTATATCGGGAAAAAGACAAGTGTATCAATAGCCATGTCATTAGCCCCGTCATAACACCGGATAGCAATACAGCGAGGGTAAATGTCAGAGGATTGTGCGAAACAAGAGCTGAAAAGTTGGAGCAGAAACCTACCGAAAATAACCAGATGAACCCCAGTCTGCGATACAAGTGGCGAAGAATCTGTCGAAGCGTATGTTCGAGTTCTGGTGAGGAGATGTAGTAACCTCGCCCCCAAGGGATCTGGGGATAAAAAAGTTTAGTCCCATCATCAAGGGGCTGAATATGCAGGTCCGCCTGCGCTTGAGGAAAGTTTTTAAACATAGTTCAACCTCGGTCACAATCTGCCTTTTATCTTGAGGGGGCAGCCTTGATGTCACAGTGACCGCGGGACCGTGGGATTGGTGATCTGTGTCTGGGGGAAGGGGGATTGCTCTCTGCAGCCTAAAATTTTACATCTTTAAAAATCGACCCCTCGTTTTAGATCGACCCCTTTTTCTGCATAGTGTTTATGGCAAACCATTTCTGAGTGGACGCTCGCTAAATCAAAGTAGGCAGGAAGATTTTTGCATCGGCCGGTCACAATGATTTCAGTATCCTTGGGTTTACGGAGAAAGGCTTGCATAATGGGCTCTTCTGGCAGCAGTTCTAGGTCAACGGTCGGGTTGAGTTCGTCAAGGATGATGGTTTTGTAAAGACCGGAGGCAATGGCTGCACGGGCCACTTCCCAGCCCCGCTCAGCTTCTACATAGTCAAGCTCTTGCTGCTGTCCGCGCCAAACGATGGCATCCCGTCCACACCGTTGATGGTCCACTAGGCTAGGGTAGCTTTGCTGCATGGCTGAGATGGCTGCATCTTCGGTATAGCCTCGCCCGCCTTTCAGCCACTGCATGATTAAGACTCGGTGGGACTGATCTTGGCTGATGCCGCGCCCAATGGCTTGGAGGGCTTTGCCAAGGGCGCTGGTGGACTTGCCTTTCCCGTCGCCGGTATAAATCTCAATTCCTTCGATACCTAATTCTTCTGCCCGGTGGGCGTAGGGCTTCATTTCGGAATGGAGATCCGTAATTTCTAAAAGCTGGTGGGGGGTTCCTCTGCCGGTGGCGATCACTTCTAGATGCTCAGGTTTGCTTTTCAAGGACCGAACGACGTCGTCGGTGCTAAGCAAGCCCAAATCTAGGACGGGATTGAGTTCATCGAGAACCACAACGGAATAGAGACCTGATGCGATCGCACCTTTGGCAATATCCCAACCTCGCTGTGCTTCTTGGCGGTCAAACTTGGTGATCTCGTCGGCGCCGAAGAACTCTGCGCGCCCGGTGCGCACCTGATCGACAAGGTGGGGAAAAGCGCGCTGCAGGGCTTCGATAGCAGCATCTTCAGCATAGGTCCGCCCTGGCCCCTTTAAAAAGCGCAGCAGCAAGACGCGGGTCGGCCAAGAGGAGCCGATTCCTAATCCGATTGAGCGCAGAACGACCCCTAGGGCTGCTTGAGACTTGCCCTTGCCAGCTCCGTTATAGACGTGAATTTGACCGATGACACGCTCATTTCGTCCTTGAGCTGTCTTGATTCCAATCCCGGTTCTGCTCATGGTATTTGATAGATATTCTCTTTCATACTGTACTGGCTGCGTTCAGTACATTGGCATTGAGAACGCAATAATCTTGTGCGACAACCTGGGCATTATAGAGTAGGAAACCCTGTAAACCTGAATATCTCTGACTGTTATCTGCAGAAAATGAATACTGTACTTGATATGAATCTTCGAAGAATTTGGGCTATTGCCGCCAATGTTTTCCGAGGTGTGTTGCGAGAACGTGTGATCTACATTGTTGGTCTCTATACCATTGTATTTGTGCTGGCTGTTCTTTTTCTGAACGAGGTCTCAGTGGGAGCGGAGGGCAAAATTAGCTTGGATGTCGGATTAGCGGGAATGGCACTTCTGGGGCTAGCGGTGGCGGCTTTTGAAGGTGGCAACCTGGTTCGTAAAGAGATTGAGAAAAAGACGGCGCTGGTGCTGTTGGCAAAGCCCATGAGTCGGGCCGAATTTATTGTCGGAAAGCATTTAGGACTTTCTGGTGTCTTAATGGTGCTGATTGCTCTCATGACGGTGGTTTTTTTGACCATCATGAACTGGCGGCAGATTGACTATAACTTTGGCAGTATGGTCACTGCTTCTGCCTATATTGGTCTTGAGCTAGCGTTGATGTCAGCTGTGGCGGTGCTGTTTGGCGTGCTAACCAGTTCATTGATGGCAACGGTACTGACGTTTACGGCATATTTCATGGGCCACCTCAGTCACAATCTGTTGAAGCTCACGGATGAGATTGAGGCAGAGGGTGTCAAGGCAATTGCGAAGGGTATTTATTATATTTTTCCTGATTTATCACGGTTAGATCTCAAAAGTCAGGCGGTCTATGGCCTTCTCCCTGAACCAGGAGTGTTGGTAGCCAATGCTGGCTATGGTGCTGTTTATGTGGTTTTGCTACTTGCGATCGCAACCTGGCTCTTCTCATTCCGAGAGTTTTAGTCAGTCGTCTACCGCAGGTCTGGATTGGTTCGCTTGCGCTCTTCTTCCTCAGCGCCAGGCCAGATATGCATGAACGCGCAGCCATAGACAACGATGTGCAGCGTGCCTACTCAACGAAGCCCCTGAACCTTTCAGTGAAGGTTGGTCGGTATCTTCAGCTATCTATAAAATGGAGCTGACGGGAGTCGAACCCGTGTCCGCCCTAATTATTAGCTCTCCATTCATTCACAGGCTTAGCTTCTCTAACCCTCGAAGCGGGAATCGCCTATTATCCCAGGCGAGGGATTCTCTAGTAAGTTTCTTTGCTTACGTCGGGACCAGAGACCCTCAGCTTGCGCATCCGTTGGGGGTTATCCATAGAAATTAACGGAGTCAATCTATGAATGCTCGAACCAAAGTGTTGGTTGTTTTCTAGGCGGCAGCTACTGCTGTACGCTGGCGAGCGAAAGGTACGATGTTGTTCGCATGTACGATGTTTGAGCCATTGATTTACGAGAGATAACTCACTCTCGGCCTGAATCATGAAGCTACGTTCACTAAGACGTCGAAACCGTTACAGCCCCGTGTTCACTCACCATTATATTCCAGAGTTGAGAAATTGCCTGAAGACGCTGGTATAGATATCCCTCTATTGTCTGAAGGATGTATAACGCAACTCCTAGAGCATGTCCTTTACAGGTAGCTCTACGCCGTCTAGAACTGGCATCGGAAGCTGACGAGAAAGATGAAAGAAAATCCACTCTTCTAGAGCTTCGACGAGTTCGCTGCGGCAGGCTTCCATGGTCTCAGCACAAGCTGTAACCCGATCAAACCCCGGAATTTCACCGTAAACCAAGTCCTCATCTTGTGATAGTCGATAAGTGGCCCGCTGCATAGCAGCTTGAATATAGTCTGTCATCATGAATTGGCCTGACGTTCGGCAGCTCCTATGACAGAATAAGTCATAACTTTCTGAGATCTTAAGATTAATATTATTTTCTCGCTATTTACATGATTCCTGTGAAAGATGTCTCATTCATACTTTTCTGAGGTGCCTGAAATTACAGTTGAAACTCTAGAGGCTCAACTTAAATCTGGACTCCAAGATATGCAGTTCATCGATGTTCGCGAAACCCAGGAAGTTGAGATTGCTTCTCTTCCTCGCTTTGAGAACTTACCCCTGAGCGAATTTGCGGAATGGTCTGATCAAATTTCCTCGCGATTTGACCCGCACCAAGAAACGATGGTGCTTTGTCATCACGGGCTGCGCTCTGCTCAAATGTGCCAGTGGCTCATCCGCGAGGGTTTCACCAATGTCAAAAATATTTCGGGAGGCATTGATGCCTATACCCGAAAAGTCGATCCAACCCTGCCCCGTTATTAAATTCCTGAGACCTCAATCTTTTAAGTTCTTGTTTAGGACCGGTTTACATGACTGTTCAGCTCACTAAACGACAGCAGCAAATCCTGCGAGCCACCGTCAATCACTACATTGTTACGGCTGAGCCTGTAGGGTCTAAAGTCCTTGCCCAAGGGCATTCCCTTAGCCCTGCGACCATTCGAAATGTGATGGGGATGTTAGAGAAAGTTGGTCTTCTTTATCAACCTCATGTTTCTGCCGGGCGTATTCCGTCAGACTCTGGTTACCGAATTTATGTCGATGAGTTGATCACTCCCTCGGAAACCCTGCGGCAAGAAGTCGAGAAGCTTTTGGAAGATCGCTTGCCGACTGCGCGACTCAATTTTGAAATGATTCTTCGCCATGCTGCTCAAATTCTCTCTAGCCTGAGCGGGTGCGTTGCATTAATTACACGACCTCAGACCCAAACCACCACCGTGCGCCACCTACAGTTAGTACCCGTTGAAAATCAGCGTGTGATGCTGATCATGGTGATGGATACCTATGAAACAGAATCTGTCCTTATGGAGCTTCCTCAATCCCCGGAAGAAGATAGCGATCCAGACCTCGTTAGCCAAGACCTACAGATCCTTGCTAACTTCCTTAATCATCAACTCCCAGGGCGGTCGCTCCATGAACTCGTGGGTCTAGATTGGCAAGAGCTTGGCCGTGAGTTTCAGAGCTATACCCACGTTTTACAATCGCTTCTCTCGGACTTAAGCCAGCGGGCCCATACCGTTTCTCCGCATCCTATTTTGGTCGGTGGGTTTGCTGAAGTATTACGCCAGCCTGAATTCTCTGAGCTGCAGCAAGCTCATCCCCTGATTCATTTGCTTGAAGAAAAGCAGGATCAGTTGTGGCCTCTGATTTGTGAATGGTCTCAACATCAATCGGGTATTGCCGATCTACCTTCTGAAGACTTTGCCTATAAAAAAATTAGTGTCCGGATTGGTTCTGAGAACCCGTTGACTTCTATCCAAAGCTGTACCCTGGTTTCAAAGACTTATCAAAAAGGTGAGATTCCTGTTGGTAGTGTCGGTATCTTAGGGCCAACACGTATGGCTTATGACAAAGTTATGGCACTTGTGGAGGCGGCCGCAAACTATCTATCGAATTGTCTCAGCCAACCCGCTTAATCTCAAGCCTATGACCGAAGGCATGACCTTGTTTGTCTATCGATACAGAATCTTCGGAGAAGTGCATAAATACCTTTGTTGTGGCTGATAGATTAATGAAATGGCTCGATATTTCCTTGAGAAGGAGAATTATGAGGATAAATGGGACATCCTAATCAGATGTTTGACAATCTATCACCTTTAGTTATCGGCGCTAGCCACTCAACAAGATCTCGAGTAAGATGAATGCCTAAGAGGTTAGTTAAAGAATTCACTTATTTGTCGTGGGGGATAAATGGTAATTCTTCTAAAATACTTAGCTTCTCAGGGGCAAAGAGATTATTGCTTTGAAAGCAAATTTTAATCTCTTGAAAGAAAACCTGTAAGGGTTCTCTTATTGATCTACTGAATTCTTGAATACCTGAATTCGGTGAATGGTTTTATTGGCCTATTGTGTTCCAGGGGGAATGGGAACATCGGGTTATTGATTTCGTCTTGTACATTTTGTTTGATCGCTAGCTTTTTGTAGGTAGCTGTTCAGATACTCAGGCGTCGCCTGAGGTGACTGATACTAGGTCGCTGTACAACTTTCTAATTTATTCCGTCGTTAGATGTGATTTTGGGTTGATATTAATCATGCCACCTTTTACTCCTACTTTAGACAATTCCACTTTTTCTCAGGCTTCTTTGTCTCCAGATACTGTTGCAGATGTAAAGCTTTGGATATCAGAGTTGACCGACTTTACGCCTCAGCAGGTTGATAGAGTGATTGCCGAGCGATACCAGAGCAATAACTAGTCTTAGACGATGGGCTATCGAAAAAGATATGGGACAATCATGACGCATATGATTTTCTCGCATTCTTAAGTAGCTAGCCAGAGACTATGGGCAATATATTTGGACATCTGTTCCGCATAACGACGTTTGGCGAATCCCATGGGGGAGGTGTTGGAGTCGTGATTGATGGGTGTCCACCCATGCTTTCAATTTCTGAGGCTGAAATTCAAGTTGAGCTAGATCGGCGTCGGCCAGGGCAAAGCCGGATTACAACGCCACGCAAAGAGGCTGATACCTGTGAGATTGTTTCTGGTGTGTTCCAGGGACAGACGCTCGGGACGCCGATCACAATTTTAGTTCGCAATAAGAATACACGTCCCCAAGACTATAGTGAGATGGCTCAGGTGTATCGCCCATCTCATGCGGACGCGACCTATGATGCGAAGTATGGCGTTCGCAACTGGCAGGGCGGTGGACGCTCTTCTGCTCGAGAGACGATTGGTCGAGTTGCGGCTGGTGCGATCGCAAAAAAGATTCTCGCCCAAATGGGGGGCGTAGAAATCATTGGGTATGTCAAACGCATCAAAGATCTTGAAGCTGACATTGACCCTAGCCAAGTGACACTTGAGGATGTTGAAAGCAACATCCTCCGTTGTCCAAATACCGAAGCCGCTGAGCAGATGATTGAAATTATTGATCAAGCTCGGAAAGATGCTAATTCCTTGGGGGGCGTTGTGGAGTGTGTTGCTCGCCAGGTGCCGATTGGGTTGGGCAGTCCGGTTTTCGATAAGCTCGAGGCAGATCTAGCTAAGGGAGTCATGTCATTACCTGCCAGTAAGGGGTTTGAAGTTGGGTCTGGATTTGCGGGAACTCGCTTGACAGGTATTGAGCATAATGATGAGTTCTACTCCGATGACACTGGCCGTATCCGTACGGTGACTAACCGCTCTGGTGGGATTCAGGGTGGTATTTCCAATGGCGAAAATATTGTGTTGCGAGTTGCATTTAAGCCGACTGCAACGATTGGTAAGTCTCAGAAAACGGTTAATCAGGCAGGAGAAGAGACGACCTTAGCTGCAAAGGGACGCCATGATCCCTGTGTCTTGCCAAGAGCCGTGCCGATGGTGGAGGCGATGGTGGCGTTAGTTCTTTGCGATCACCTGCTGCGCCACGAGGCTCAATGTCGAACATTGCCGCGACCTGAATAAATGCCACGAAAGACAGGTGACAATCATTGGACGCGTCCTCATGCATCTGGTTATTGGGGCTACTAAAGCTACCAACGCTGATGCTGCCTTAGTCTTCTACAACTTGAGCTGTGACTTCAACGGCTTGGACGTCGACGGTGCCCGGAGGGGTTGAGCGTTTAAAATGTCCTCCTTCGACTTGCAGCGTTTCGCCACACTGGGGACACTGTGTTGGCCGGTTCTTGAGTCCCACAGCGCTGCTGCCACAGGAAGGGCAGGGTTCTTGAACTAAATTACGGTTGAGCCACCAGCGAATGCCGAAGAAGGCGACGATGGGTGTTATCAAGAGAAGTGCCAGCAGGACAAAGAAAGATTTTACGAGCCAGCCTAGACCCAGAATGCTGAGGAGGGAGATAAATGCGATCGCATACAACCACGAGCGCAGAGCTGGAAAATTAATGACATAGCGCTGGTTCACAAGAGCCTCCTGAGGATCGCCGAGCTGGAGTTCACTATAGTTTATTTTACCAAGCCCATGTAGGGCGTCTATCCAGCCGCAGTACGGATCTCCGCCAATTAGCTCTCGCTCTGGTCCTCGGCAAGTATTAAGATAAATCTTGTCATTCTCTATCTGTACAGCTCTTTCTGCACGGTCACCACAAATTTATGGCTACTACTGACGATAAAACCATTGTTCAAAATTACTTTAATGCAGAAGGCTTCGATCGCTGGCGGCGCATTTACGGTGGGGGAGAGGTCAATAAGGTTCAACTGGATATTCGTGAAGGCCACCAGCAGACAGTTGATACGGTTCTAAGTTGGTTCCGAGCTGATGATAATTTAGAAGGCCGTTCAATTTGCGATGCGGGTTGTGGGGTCGGTAGCCTAAGCATTCCCCTTGCGCAAATGGGGGCACAGGTCTCTGGCAGCGATATTTCTGCCAAGATGGTGGGAGAGGCTGAAGACAGAGCGAAACAGGCCTTAGGAGATGCTAATTTACCTGCGTTTTCTGTTCAAGATTTAGAGGCACTGTCGGGGCAATATGACACGGTGGTTTGTCTGGATGTATTGATTCACTATCCTCAGGAGAAAGCTGCGGAGATGATCCAGCATTTAAGTTCTTTGGCTACCAACCGAGTGATCCTTAGTTTTGCACCCAAGACATTGGCATACACGTTGTTAAAAAAGGTGGGTGACTTTTTCCCTGGGCCGAGCAAGGCGACGCGGGCCTATCTTCATCGTGAGGAGGATGTTATCGCGGCTTTGCAGAAAGCAGGCTGGCAAGTTGAGCGCAAAGGTATGACAAAGACCAGCTTTTATTTCTCTCGGCTATTGGAGGCTAAGCGGTTACCTGAGGGAGCGGTTGCACCTGTTTCTAACGCTGATTCACAGTCTGCTGCTTTAGCCTGGATCAGTTTTGCATTGATCGCGGGGCTTGCTGTACTGGCCTTCTGGCGAATTTCTTAGTAGTTTAGCGTGAGTCATTTCAGTTGATAGATACGCTTCGCGATGAGCTATATCAGGGTTAAGGTTGAAGCGAATGGTCCCATACTGGGTGATGGCTCATCATCCCGTTGATGATGCTTTGCGCTAATGCTGAGGCGTTGTAGTGAAAGAATAGAACCTTCGGTATACGTCGAACTTAGGTTCCATACAGAGACTTTAAGGTACTTGAGTGTTCTTGGTGGGGCGTGGCGTTCTTTGCCGAGAGACGAGACATCTATATGAATGGATAAATGAAAAGCCCTCTAAACTGAGGGCTTTTCAACGCTTGAGGTGTCGGCAAGAAATTACCCGAGTACTTCCTTTGCTTTTGCGACTACATTCTCTACGGTGAAGCCGTACTTCTCCATGACAAGACCGCCAGGTGCTGAGGCACCAAAGCCATCAACGCCAATGGATGCTCCTTCAGCGCCGACATAGCGGCTCCAGCCGAAGTCGCAGCCTGCTTCAACAGATAGACGCTTCTTAACTGCTTTAGGGAGTACAGACTCTTTGTAAGCGTCATCTTGCTCATCATAGAGTTCCCAAGAAGGCATGGAGACCACGCGAACCTTTTTACCTTCGCCACGAAGTTGATCTGCAGCTTTCATGCAGAGTTGAACTTCACTGCCGGTGCCAATCAAGATCAGGTCGGGTGTGCCGTCGCTGTCAGAGAGAACGTAGGCTCCCTTGGCAACACCTTCGAGGGAGGAGTTGTCATAATCAGGTAGGCCCTGTCGGGATAGTGCAATCAGTGTGGGGCGCTTACGATTTGCGATCGCAACTTGATAAGCCCCAGAGGTCTCAGTTCCCTCAGCAGGACGCATCACGATTAGATTTGGAATCACCCGCAATGATGCAATGGTTTCTACGGGCTGGTGTGTTGGACCGTCTTCTCCCAAACCAATGGAGTCGTGAGTCATCACATAAATCACACCCGCTTCAGATAGGGCAGAAAGGCGAATTGCGGCCCGCATGTAGTCGGCGAAGACGAGGAACGTTGCGCAATAGGGAATCAGGCCGGAATTATGGAGCACAATCCCGTTACAAATCGCTCCCATGCCATGCTCTCTGACTCCAAAACGGAGGTTGCGATTGCCGTAGGTGCCCTTCTGGAAATTCCCCTCACCCTTAATTTCAGTCAGGTTGGAGTGGGTCAGGTCAGCTGATCCACCCAACATTTCTGGAATCACAGCCGCTAATGCATTGATGGTGATTTCAGAATGCTTCCGTGTCGCGAGCGTTTTATCTGCACTGGTGTAGATCGGTAGAGCTGCTTCCCAATTTTCGGGTAGCTCACCCTTCTGCATCCGGTCAAAGAGAGCGGCCTCTGCCGGATACTTCGTACGATAAGTTGCGAGCGTGCTTTCCCATTCAGCTTCTGCACTGGCACCGCGATCAACCGCCTGACGGAAGTGAGAAAGCACATCATCCGGCAATACGAAAGGCTCATGGGGCCAGCCTAGATTTTCGCGAGTCAGTTTAATCTCTTCATCGCCGAGAGCCGCACCGTGGATGCCTGCTGAGTCGGACTTATTGGGAGAACCATATCCAATAATGGTTGTCACCTTAATCAAGGATGGACGATCCGTCACGGCCTTCGCAGCCTCAATCGCCTTCTGAATGGCATCTAGGTCAGTGTTGCCATCTTCAACATGCTGAACATGCCAGCCATAGGCTTCAAACCGTTTGCTCACGTCTTCCGTGAATGAGATATCGGTCGAGCCATCAATGGAGATGTGATTGTCGTCGTAGAGGGCAATCAATTTACCGAGACCCAAGTGCCCCGCTAAAGAACAGGCTTCTCCGGAAACCCCTTCCATATTGCAGCCATCACCCAAAATGACATAGGTGTAGTGATCCACTAAAGTGCAGTCGGGCTTGTTCAATCGACCGGCCAAGTGCGCTTCTGCCATGGCAAGGCCCACACCATTACAAATGCCCTGTCCCAAAGGCCCGGTGGTCACTTCTACGCCAGGGGTTTCAAAGTTTTCGGGGTGTCCCGGTGTTCGCGAGCCCCATTGTCTAAAATTCTTGATATCGTCCATGGAGACGCTGTCGTACCCTGTCAAATGCAGCAGCGCATACTGCAACATACAGCCGTGGCCCGCAGACAGGACAAAGCGATCGCGGTTAAACCACTGCGGATTCTTGGGATTAAACCGCATGATTTTATCCCAAAGCACAAAGGCCATCGGTGCTGCCCCCATTGGCAAACCTGGGTGACCAGATTTAGCCTTCTCGACCGCATCAATGGCTAAAAAACGAATGGAATTAATGCAGAGTTGATCTAAGGATTGGGTGGCAACAACCATAATTTTGGGGTTTCTATGTACTGAACAGCAAAGGGAAGCGTTGAAAAATGAATCGACTAGTTAAGATTTATGATCGCTTTAAGTAAGACCAGCCTATCAAAGCATTGAAGGTTTAATGCACAGCTTTATCACTGCAAGCCAGCATTAGCATCGGTGGGACTCAACCAATGTACTTGCGGAAGGCTAAGGTGACATTATGGCCACCGAACCCAAAGGAATTGGAGAGGGCAACATTGACAGAGAGCTCTCGACTTTGATTGGGGATGTAATCAAGGTCACAGCCCTCATCAGGGTTCTCAAGGTTAATGGTGGGTGGCACATGACTGGTGTGAATTGCCATTAGGGTTGCGACGGCTTCAATTCCGCCAGAACCGCCAAGGAGATGGCCCGTCATCGATTTTGTTGAGCTAATGGCTGCTTTATAGGCGTTATCCCCTAAGGCCCGCTTAATCGCGGCAGTCTCAGTTGTGTCGTTGGCTGAGGTACTTGTTCCGTGGGCGTTGATGTAGACAATTTCATCTGGCCCTAGGCCTGCATCTTTCAAACAGCCCTCAATGGCTCGAGTTGCCCCTTCGCCCCCCGGGGTTGGGGAAGTCATGTGGTAAGCATCGCAGGTATTACCATAGCCCACCATTTCGCCATAGATTTTTGCTCCTCGACTGAGGGCATGTTCTAATTCCTCAAGAATCAAGATGCCTGTTCCTTCACCAAGGACAAAGCCATCACGATCTTTATCGAAGGGACGACTGGCTCTCTGAGGATCATCATTTCGCGTTGAAAGAGCACGTGCTGACGCAAAGCCTGCCACCGATAGTGGTGTGACAGCCGCTTCGGTGCCGCCACAAATCATGGCCTTGGCATAGCCCATTTGCACGTAGCGTAGAGCATCACCGATGGCGTTAGAACCTGCGGCACAGGCCGTGACGGCACAGGAATTCGGCCCTTTGGCCCCTGTATGGATGGCCGTCAAGCCCGCTGCCATATTGGCAATCATCATGGGAATCATGAAGGGACTACAGCGACTCGGGCCACGGGTCAGATAAATTTCTTGCTGATCCTCAAGGACTTTTAAGCCGCCGATACCGGTACCGATCATCACGCCAATATCGGTGGCATTTGTATCGTCAATTTTAAGCTGAGAGTCTTCTAATGCCTGCTTGCTTGCGGCCACTGCAAACTGAGCAAATCGATCCATTCTCTTCGCTTCTTTGCGATCCATGTAGGTTTCTGGATCAAAGCCCTTGACTTGAGCTGCAATCTGACAGGCATGCTTACTGGCATCAAAGGCGGTAATCGCCCCAACGCCGCTCCGACCCGCGAGCAAAGAGTCCCAATACTCTTGGAGCGTATTGCCTATGGGGGTAATGGCACTCAGTCCAGTGACAACTACACGTTTTCGATTCAAGTTAGTCATGATGTCAGATCGCGGGCAACATCGAAAAATAAGGAGAATTGCTGCGGTTAAAAGGCCGCAGCAATGATTCTAGGCAGCTTTGCCGTCAATATATTCCACTGCCTTTTGGACGGTGGTGATTGCCTCAGCATCTTCGTCTGGGATTTCAATATCAAACTCTTCTTCTAAAGCCATGACCATCTCAACTACGTCCAGAGAGTCAGCATTGAGATCATTTTGGAAGCTGGCCTCGGGGACAACTTGTGCTGCATCAACACTGAGTTGCTCGGCAACAATGGATTTGACTTTCTCAAACGTACCTGAATCGCTCATAGGTTCTCTTTCTCTAGAAATACTCACGGGATAAATGGTTTGATCCCCAAGCTAGGGTCAACGATCACATGCTTCTCTAGGAACTGGACAATCTTGTTGATACCTGATCCCAATATCCATGAGCGTTGAACCACAGTAACGCCTGTTAGGATTCAAGCCATTCTATACAGTGTAATCTGAAATGGTCCTTGTGAAATCTCTATACCCTGAAGTCCCTATGACGGATATTCCTGCTCTTCGGTATGCTTACTTTCCAGGCTGTGTGGCTCAAGGTGCCTGTCGTGAATTACATATGGCAACCCAAGCCATTGCTCAGACGCTTGGCATTGAACTGATTGAACTTAAGAAGGCTGCCTGCTGTGGCTCAGGAACCTTTAAAGAAGAATCTCAGCTCTTAGAAGATGCCGTCAATGCTCGTAATATTGCCTTGGCGGAGCAGCTCAAGCTCCCTTTATTGACCCACTGCAGTACTTGTCAGGGCGTTATTGGTCATGTTGATGACCGCCTCAAGACAGCCAAGGCTGATGATCCGGCTTATCTCAATCAGGTTAATGGACTGTTGCAAGAGCAGAAGTGTTCTCCCTATCAGGGCAGCACAGAGGTTAAGCATCTCCTGTGGGCTTTAGTTGGGGACTACGGCTTAGAGATGATTACACGGCAGGTCAAGCAGAAGCTCTCAGGCCTTAAATGTGCAGCTTTTTATGGGTGCTACCTGCTGCGTGCTCAGTCTTCATTACCCTTTGATAATCCGGTCAACCCCAGCTCAATGGAGAACCTATTTACTGCGTTAGGAGCAACACCGGTTTACTATTCTGGGCGAACTCAATGTTGTGGGTGGCCGTTGTCGAGCTATGCCACTGAGGCTTCTTTTCAAATGGCTGGCAACCGATTAGAGGATGCAATTGCAGCTAACGCGGATTGTATCGTTACGCCTTGTCCTCTCTGCCATCTCAACCTAGACTCCCGCCAGCCTGAGGTTGAGAAAGTGACGGGCAAAAAACTGGGCCTACCCATACTCCATTTACCCCAGCTTGTGGGTCTTGCTTTGGGCATCGACCCTGGGAAGCTTGGTATAGAGCGTCACATTGTCAGAACACAGCCACTTCTCGAAAAGCTAGGTTTTTAAAGCAAGCTGTATCCTCTTCCACTCAGTTCTCAGGCTTTCGCTATCGGAACATGCTGCTTACAGAACTGTCTTCGTGAACGCGCCAAATGGTTTCTCCGAGGAGGCTGGCAACAGAGAGAACACGAAGCTGTGGAAAGTGTCGCTCGGGTGGCACAGGGATTGTATTGGTCACAATCACTTCTTCAAACACACTGTCTATCATGCGTTGGGTTGCCGGCGGTGAGAAGACGGCGTGAGTTGCACAGGCATAAACTTGCCTTGCTCCTTCTTTCCGCAGCAGACGAGCCGCTTCAGTGATTGTCCCGCCGGTGTCGATCATGTCATCAACCAGCACAGCTGTCTTACCCGAGACATCACCCACGACATTCATTACTTCAGCGACATTGTGGGCCTGACGACGCTTATCAATAATTGCTAAAGGTGCATCATCGAGCTTTTTGGCAAAGGCTCGTGCACGAGCCACACCCCCAACATCGGGGGAGACAACGACTAAATCCGGTAGATTTTTCTGGGCTAGATAGTCAATCAGGACGGGCGAGCCGTAGACATGATCAACGGGAATATCAAAATAGCCCTGAATCTGCGCCGAGTGGAGATCCATGGACAAAATGCGGCTAGCACCCGCTTGGGTAATCAGATTCGCCACGAGTTTAGCCGTAATTGACTCCCGACCTGCCGTTTTGCGATCGGCTCGAGAATAGCCATAGTAAGGGATGACGGCTGTAATTTGCCTTGCCGATGCTCGACGACAAGCATCAATCATGATCAGCAGCTCCATCAGGTGATCATTGACGGGACGGCAGGTGGGCTGCATTAAGTAAACGTCACAGCCCCGAATTGATTCCTGGATCTGGACGTAGAGTTCACCGTCTGCAAACTGTTTTCGCACCATAGGTCCCAGATCAACACTGAGGTAGCGCGCGACTTCCTGGGCAAGCTCAACATTGGCAGAGCCACAAAAAAGTTTAAGACGATTGTTCTCAGCAACCAAGGGTAAGGGAGTTTGTAAGGCCAGTGTTGCAGAAGAGATCACGACAGTATCCTAAAGCGTATCCTTCGAGATTCTAGCATCCTCGATTTACCTTCAGGTCGTTGATTGTGTATGACTTTATTCCACCCATTGCCCCAACAATTGAAACCGCTAGACAGCAACCTTGTACGTCACTCTGTCTTGACGAATAGCACTGACCTTCGGCACATCGCTAGTCCGGAGATTCCTTAAATCAATGGGGTTTCTATGGTATCTGGGTGGTGTTTTGCTAAGACCCACGCCGCTTTTGTAAGAAGTCAGGAATATCCAGGCCAGAACCAGGCTTCTTCGCGGGGGGAGGAGAAGGGACTGCAGGATTCTTCACAATCTTGGCTTTCGTTTTAGCCGCAGGTGGTGGCTTGGGCTTCGTTTGCTTAATTCGTGGTGGAAGGGGGGCTGCCTCATCCCCCGTAAAGCCCGTCGCAATCACGGTGATTTTGATATCGCCCTGCAGGGCCTCGTCAATGACGGCACCAAAAATAATGTTCGCGCCGGGATCAACCACCTCGTAGATGGTATCTGCGGCAACCCCAACCTCGTGGAGGGTTAGATCGGATCCGCCGGTGATATTGAAGACGACGCCCCTCGCACCCCGGATAGAAGAATCCAGGAGAGGAGAATCAATTGCTGCAGTAGCCGCCTCTTTTGCACGAGACTTGCCTGACCCAGTGCCAACGCCCATCATTGCTGAACCTGCATCTGCCATCACGGCCCGGACGTCGGCAAAGTCAACGTTGATGAGGCCAGGAATACTAATGATATCTGAGATGCCCTGTACACCTTGACGCAGGATATCATCGGCGACTCGGAAGGCTTC
>CALFCG010000194.1 GCA_937951315.1 uncultured cyanobacterium | reverse complement strand
GCTTCAAGAACCTGCCAGCTATTGTTGGGCTTCAGGCCACCATCAACTTCAATCCAAGGATCGAGTCCTTTTTCATCACACATTTGACGCAGCTTCCGGATTTTAGGAAGTACTTCAGGAATAAAGCTCTGCCCACCAAAGCCAGGGTTGACGCTCATGATTAGAACCAGATCACAGAGTTCAAGAACGTACTCAATGGAATCCAGGGACGTGCCGGGGTTAAGAACCACACCCGCCATTTTCCCGAGCTTTTTGATTTGCTCCAAGGTGCCGTGGAGGTGAGTAGTAGCACTGCTCTCAGCATGCACAGAGATAATATCAGCACCGGCCTTGGCAAAGTCCGCCACATAGCGCTCAGGCTCAACAATCATGAGGTGAACATCTAGGGGCTTTTTGGTGACGGGCCGTAGCGCTTCAACAATTAAGGGACCGATTGTAATGTTCTGTACAAAGCGGCCATCCATAACGTCAACGTGAATCCAGTCTGCGCCGGCTTTGTCAACGGCGCTGACTTCTTCACCTAAACGACTGAAGTCAGCGGATAAAATAGAAGGAGAAACAACGGTGGATTTTTGGGACATAGCGGCAACCTATGGCTAAAGGGCTTTGTTATTAGCTTTTGTTGTAGCCAGTTTAACAAAATCTTCAGCATTGACCTAGGGGCATCGCCAATTTTTATCCTTTTAACCACCGATACCGAGGCGTCCTGCAAGGCTAGGACTCAATGGAATGAGGACTAAGACCATGATCAATAGGGCAAGCAGACCGAGAAGAGCACGGGTATCATCCGGTTCTGAGAGTTCATTGAGGCTAGGGCGTTCTAAGTCTCGCTGCAGGAATAACCCCACAATGGCCCAGTAAAGCGAAAGTGGGTTGATGAGGGATGCGATCGCAAGAAAAATCAAGGTAATGGCCGTTGCTCTTCCCGTCACGCGGCGACCATAGATGGCCTGTGTAATTCTTCCGCCATCGAGGCGACCGGCTGGCATTAGATTGAGTGCGGTGATGATCAGCCCAATCCAGCCGACGATCACGAGCGGATGTACGAAAACGGTCTCGGCCTGAAGTTGATTGCCTAGGCCCAGACGGGCAAGCGTACCGACAAAAATGGAACCCCGAAAGTAAGGGGAAGGCACGGCCAAAAGACTATTCGCATTGGAAAGCGTAAAACCAAAGAAGAGTAACAGCAGGGAAAAAATGCCGCCTGAGGCTGGGCCTGCAAGGGCAACGTCGAAGAGGGCCGTTCGGTTCGGGACCAAGGATTCAAACCGGTTAAAGGCACCAAAGGAACCGAGCTGTAGTGCGGGGAAAAAGAAAGGCCAGCTGAGTTTGATCTCATGACGACGGGCAACAACCTGATGCCCTATTTCATGGACCACCAAGACACTGAAGATACCGATACCGATGGGTAGAGCTTCTGCCAAACGTTCTGGATGCTCAATAGGATTAAAGGAAAGCAACAGCGACCCTGTCACCATGCAGGTGCCAAAGGTTGCGATCGCAAGTATGACCGCAAAGAACTTTTGAATCGCGTTGGCCACCTGCGGTTTGTTACGACTGGGCAGGACAATGACCACCGTTTTACTCTCAGGGTTGGGGACCAAAAAAAGAAAGTACCGATCGCCAACAACATCGGAGAGTTTCCGCGTGAGTTCTGCATAAACGGCATCGGCCTCTCCCCGCAGATTGCCCTGAAAAATGACGCCGTCTTGATAGGGAATCGTCTCCGTTGAGAAGAATGTATCCACTCCGAAAATACCCTGCATCGCTTGCAGATCCTCTGCGGGCACTGGGGGTGGCTTCTCTGGCTCCATCTTCACGGCAGGCGGCCGTTCACCGGTTTGCGGCTCGCTTGAGTCGGGTTCACTTTGGCTGACTGCAGTATTCGCTTCGGTCTGCAAAGGCAGGGGCGAGCGAGGCTGATCTTGATTCAATTGGCGAATTTGCTTGCCCAACCAAATATAGAGTCCCAGCGAGAGCACCGTTAGCCCCAGAATGGCCACAATACCGATGGGGAAGCCTAGGCTAAGAAATCCAAAACAAATCAGCCAGGGGCCCACTAAGGCAACGGATTGGAACCACGCTAACAATCCCAACTGCCCCGAGGGTCTGGCGCGATAATAGCCCCATCCCAAAAGCGCAAGGGAAGCTAGAAAAAGTACAGCAGTCATGTGGTTTAAAGATCCTGAGCGCGGTATAAGGCTTCAGGCACATCTTACCTTGAGCCTGGTTCGGGCCGGGACCTTAGCTCAGCGTTTGTTTCAGGAGGAGACCTAAGAGGGAGAGATCATCTTGCCATCGCTTGGGCTGGGTCACACGCTGCTGGAGCCAGTCCAGACTTTTTTGTGCTGGCGACTGAACGGTTGCCTCAAATGCAGCCGTTGAATCTAGGGCAAAAATAATCTTGACCGCCAGTTGATCACGATACTGCTTGATCCATTTTTCCTGTCGGGGAGATCCAACGGCCACCGCCAATACCGTGGCACCTGATTGATTGATACGGGCCACAATCTCTAGGCATTCCTGTTCATTCTGCTCAAAATCAGCAGAGGGGGTATAGGTGTCGAGGACCATCTTGCGCCCCATCCGTTGATTAATGGTGTCCTGAGCATCTCCGCCCAGCAAGAAGAGGGTGATGTCTGGATTGGCTTGATGGTAGGTACAAAATGCAGGGAATAAAGTAGCGCATTCCGGGGCACTCGGCTCCCCCAAGAGTTTGGAGGCAAAGGGAAGGGATTTGCGATCGCAAACTCGATAGTCGGCAATGCTATAGGCCTGAGCAAAGGCTGGGTTTTGCCGCAGGTTGATAATCTGTTCAGCACTGGGGATACTCACAACCCCAGAAGTGAGTTGTTCAAAAAGTTTCTGCTGGCAGAGATTATCCATCGGAACGCCCAAGACCTCAATCTTGTCCGTCTGCCAGGGCTGACGGCTAGGGGGCTTGAAATGATATCCCTGGGCCGAGTCAAAGCTTAACTGATGCATGGCGCTACAACGACGGGCATCAATTGATTTCGCACCCGCAGATTGCTCAAAGAGGTCACTGGTCTCAATAATCGTCTGAGTCAACTGGGACTGCTGCCAACATTCATCAGCTGCTTCAATTAAGTGGCCATCCACCTTAATCGAGCTAACGTTCAACTTTTCCCATTCTAGAAATGTGAGGTACTCATTGGAAAAGCCATCCAGAATAACCGCACAGCCGATGGTTTTTAAGTCTCGGATCAATGCGATCGCATCTGCAAGATTCTGGGCAATGCTCTGCTCTGCCAACTCAAAGTGAAGCTGACTCGGATGCACTTGAGCATGAATGAGCTGTGAGTGCAGTTGGTCAACAAACGCACTATCTTGATAGACCTGATCAGAAAGATTGATTGAAAGGCTGAGTTTGGGATACGCCACCAACGTATGAATCGCTTTTTGAACCACGACGCGATCGAGCCAGCCAGGATGCTCGTGGGCAAACAAAGCCATAAAATCGTGGGGACGATAAAGCTGCCCAGCAGTGTTGCGCCACCTCAGGAGGACTTC
>CALFCG010000193.1 GCA_937951315.1 uncultured cyanobacterium | reverse complement strand
ACATGACTTAGCGACGACTTGGCAGAAACCCTCGCTAGACCGCAGAGCATTCGAGACTGGGAACAGCACAGACGTCTCTATTGTTTTCTCTGATCTCGATCGAGCCTCTCAACATCCAGGCGTTTCGACCCTTGAAATACGCTGAATCTCTATCACTCATTTTGCACAGTCAAGCTCACGATGACAGCGGTGATAAGACAGCACAATGCACTACAGTTACATCTCATTGCAAAACAGACAGCTCAGACAAAGATTTTTCTATCCACAACAAGAAATTCGACACGTTTAATTTTTTTCTGGGTAGTATAGGCAAGTGGTATATTTATGTTGTTTTATTACGGGGCATAAAGTAGGGCAACAATAATTTAATTTCTATAACCTCCTCCAACATTACGTCGAGTCAGGAAGCTCTTCCTTTAAGCCATATTTTTGCGGGTCGTGACTGTTGCGGTGTTCATGAATCCACCTAGCCGCAAAGTCACTTGTATCATCCTCAAGTCGAAGAACAGAGTTAAAGGTATGGGACCTAAAATATTGAACCCCTATGAGATATTGACAGAGTTATCAAGCTCTCACGCGACTGGCGTTCTCAAAATAAGTAATGGTTCCGCGATTTGGCACATCTACTTCACCGACGGTGATCTTCTCTATGCCGATTGTGCCTCACATACCCTCATCCAGCTGAGCTATTTCCTTTGTCGTCAAGGCTTAGAACGAGTTTTACCCATCCTCAAAGAAGTGCCGCCCACGAGTGCGACAGAGAACCCAGAGGCATCACCGATCAGTCAAGCCCGAGCTAAAATTCTACAGTCTATGCGCTGGCTGGATGAGATGAAAGCATTAGATACGTCGCAATCTAAGCAGCTCATCGAAGATGTCACCCAAGATGCCCTAGAATCATTCCTTTGGTTACGTCAAGGACAATTTAGCTGGAGCAGTAAAGCCAGCCCTCCGGCCTGGATCACCGCCTTACTCGGCGGTAATCCGCTACTAGAAGTCGAAGACACCGTAAAATTCCTTCGGCAGCGAACGAAAGGTTGGCAGGGCTGCAGCTCCTGCCTTGGGTCTCCATATCAACGCCCCTACCTCATGGATTTTCGAGATATTCATAAAGCCGTTGAGGGCGGAAAGCTAGCACCAAAGGCACTTACAAAGCTAGCGCAACTTATGAGCCGAGGCTTTAGCATTCGCCAATTATCAGTTTTGCTCAAACAGGATGAACTTCACGTCGCCCAACTTTTGGGGCCCTATATTGAGCAAGGGGTGATCTTATTGAGGAACCCCCAACCGCCCTATGATCAGTTGCCCACAATCCCCAAAATTTCAAAGCCTTCCATTATCCAGACATCCCCACAGAGAACGGCCCCCGTATTTAAAATTGCTTGTATTGATGACAGTCCCATTATTCTGGCTGAAATAGAGCGTTTTCTAGACAGCAACCGGTACGAGGTCACCACCGTTAATGACCCAATTCAAGCTTCTGCTGTCATTTTTCGGATCAAGCCAGATATCATTTTGCTCGACATTACAATGCCTCGAGTGAATGGCTATCGCCTCTGTAGCCTGCTGCGCAGCAGTGCAATGTTCGATGAAACCCCCATCATTATGGTCACAGGGAACACGGGACTCATTGATAAAGCCCGAGCCCGCTTAGCAGGGGCAACCGATTATTTCACCAAACCTTTTACGCAACCCGAATTACTCAATCTCATAGAACGGCATCTATCGTCACAGAATGCTTCTTTAATGTAAACAAAGATATATTTATGTGATCATAGAACTTGACATTGTAATTATTGATGACGGTTCCTCCCCCATTCACTCTGCATCAAACGTCGTAAAGGAAAACCCATGAGCGTCAAAATCTTAGTCGTCGATGATCTTCAATCTGAGCTCGACCTCATTAGTCACTACTTAACCGAAGAGGGCTACACCGTCGTCACAGCCGTCAATGGGGCAGAAGCATTAGAGAAGGTACAACAGAATAAGCCCGATGCCATCGTCACAGACTGGATGATGCCAAAGATGGGGGGACTAGACTTGACGCGTAAGCTCAGAAAAAATCCTGAAACCGCAGGCATTCCTGTTGTAGCCTGTACAGCCAAAAATCGAGATGTCGATCGGATGTGGGCCACTAAGCAAGGGGTCGAAGCCTATGTAACCAAGCCCTGCACCCAGCAAGACCTCGTGAGCGCCCTGCGAGCCGTGATGAAATAAATGACGGATCCTCAACCTACGGCCTCCAGCGCATCTCTGTTTCGACTGCAGGAACTCCTGCCTCAGCTATTCCAAAGCAAGACATTGTCGGGACAACCCTATCTGCGTTTTCTCCTTCATGAAGGCGTGGGCGCGTTAATCCCAATGGAGGAAGTGCAAGAATCTTTGATGGTGCCCGCAGAGCAGGTCACTCCCTTACCCAACATGACACCAGCAGTGATGGGACTGATGAGTTCGCGGGACAACGTCTTTTGTCTTGTCAATCTAGGTCGCATGCTGGGCTACCCCTCAAGCATAGCGAGTCGTCGAAGGTATCCTGTGATTGTTATTCGCGTTCCCGACTCTGGATATCAAGGCACATCTGAGAACGAGGCTTTCTTGGGGTTAGCTGTTTCTCAAATCCAAGGGGTCGTCCGTTTAGAACCCCAACAACTCCAGGCCAAAAATGAGCTTTGCCCAGCCAATCTCAACCCATATGTCATGGGTACCGGCGAGCCCGATGAACAGCTTGCCTACATTTTAGATGCTTGTGCATTATCAAAATCCCCTGCTCTCTATCCTCCTGCAACATCGTTCTAGGAGTCGCTGTGCCCGGTCACGGCCTTGCAATTGACACACCTCCCCTCTGTATTGATTTACCAACGGAACAATCATGACCACTCAAAAGGATGTTGGCACCCCTGCTGCGATGAGCCACAACGACCGTCGTGCCGATGTAGAGGGGCCGATCGCACCTGTCAAATCCCCCATCATCTCTGAGAGAGCGCCAACGCTTGCCACATCTGCGGTGACGCTACGTCGCCGTCTATTGACAACCATTTTGCCTGTTACGTTGGCACCGTTGGCGATTGCCAGTGCCCTTGGCTATACCCAAACAGAGACACAGCTTAAGGAAAAAGCACTCCTGCAATTGGAAGAAGTCAGTCTCCTGACCAGTGAGGCCAGTGCAGTTTTCCTACAGAATGGACTGAAATATCCAGATTTGATCGCGAGTGACCCACAGTTATTGCAGGTAATCGAGGCAGCGGTTGCACAAGTAGCTGCAGAGGGACTTACTCAAAAACCGATTGATGAACTAGAACAACAGTTTGCAGAGTCGAAGCTATTAAGCAAC
>CALFCG010000192.1 GCA_937951315.1 uncultured cyanobacterium | reverse complement strand
ACGCTGCAAGAACGTTCAGAGCAACTGGAACAGCAGGTGGCAGAGATGCAGGAGCAGATTCTGCAGCAAGCGCAGCAGGCCAGTGAGTATGAGACAGCGGTGCAGCACTGGAAGGATCGCAGTCTAGAGTCAGAGCAAGTGGTCGGTCAAATGAAGCATGTATTAGAGTATCTGCTTTGCGATCGCAACAATAATGAGCCGCTCTCAGATCAGCAAGTTGAGGATGCTATCACAGAGATTGCCGCTTCCTTGCCAGAGCAAAAATTCACTGAATCAAATCGAAAAGGTCCCATGCTAGATTTGCCGTCCATCATGACCCGATGGCGGAGCGCCAAATCCTAATGCGATCACCCAACTGCGATAGAACCCAAGCGCTATAAACTGCCATACACCGGAACCGCAGCCCCTCTCACATCTTGGGCTGCTTCAGACGCCAAAAAGCCAATCACCTGGGCCAGAGATTCGGGCTTGACCCACTGGTGGGCCTGTTCCGTTCCCATCGCCTCACGATTACTGGGGGTATCAATCACGCTGGGCAAGACCGCATTAGCGGTAATGTTCGTCCCCTTCGTCTCATCAGCAATGGACTGGGTTAGAGCCACCACACCCGCCTTTGCCGCACAATAGGCCGCGAGTTGGCCCCCCGGTCGGATGGCCCCCTGAGACCCGACTGTAACAATACGGCCATAGCCATGCTGACGCATCCGCTTGAGGCTGTGCTTACACAATAAAAATGTTGTGCGGAGGTTAAGGTCCAGCATCTGAGTCCAGTCCTGTGCACTGAATTCGTGAGTCGGCCCCATAGCAAACCCACCCACCAGATGAATCAACACATCTACCCGCTGCATACCGGAAACCAGCTCCGCAACCGAGGATTCCTGCATCAAGTCAGATTTGATAAAGTGCGTTCGGGCCAGTTCAGCAGCAGAGAGACGCTCCTTCAGACGATTAACCTCTGGCTCACTAATATACGGAAGCGTCACGTCAGCGCCTGTTGTTAAAATCTGCGGGGTGACGCCAAGACCAAGGCCACCGGTGCCGCCCGTTATTAAGACATGTTGGGTTTGCATTTATTCTGAAAGAAAAGAATTATTTTGAGTGAGACTTATGCCATACCTTACCCAGTCTACGTCCGGGGCAGTGTGATGAGAAAGCTGTATTTTTTACTGCCCGGAACGACCGGTAAGTTTGCCTGCGGTGGCCTGTTCGCAGAGCTCAATGCTCTGGCCCTGGCACAGCAGGTTTGCTCAGCGGAGGTGGTGACCTACCGGCAACGGGAACCCAATACGCTGTTCTTAGCTGATGCGCTTAAAAAAACTGAGGATGTCATTTTTGTCTTGAGCTGGGGGTTTGATGTCCCGAAGCTAGCGAAGCAGTTGCGATCGCATCACACGCTCTACCACGCTCACAGTTCGGGCTATGGTTTTCGACTCCCGGCCAATATGCCCATTATCACCGTCAGCCGCAATACGATGGGCTATTGGGGACAATGGGCACCGAATTCGTTAATTTACTATTTACCCAACCAAATTTCAGATCGGTTCAGCAACCTCAATCAGCCCAGGGATATCGATGTTCTGGTCCAAGCCCGCAAGTCCTCTGAGTATTTGTTGCAGACCCTGGTTCCAGCATTGCAGCAACAGTGCAAGGTCATGGTCCTCGACTCCTTTGTTGAAGATCTCTCTCAGATTTTTAATCGAGCCAAGGTGTATCTTTACGACTCCGCTGAGTACTGGGCCAGAGAGGGCGTCACCGAAGGCTTCGGTCTACAGCCGATGGAAGCCGCTGCCTGCGGCTGTCAAGTCTTTTCCAGCGTGAATCATGGACTGTCAGACTACCTCGATCCAGGCTTTAACTGCTACAAAATTGCAGGGCATGATTCTGCCTTTGATGTGCAGCGCATTATGGACACACTTTCTGCGTCAGATCCATTTTGCTTACCGGAACAGATACTCGCAGAATATCAGACCGAAAATATTCTCCATCGCCTCCACACCATTCTCACTGAGGTCAATACATTCTTTGACCATCAAGAAAAACATACTACCAATATTCACCCCTTGACCTCCAGGCGAATCATCCAGTTACGGGCACAGAAGCTCTTTGGCAAACTCCGCAGCAAACTGGGAACCTGACATTTCCCGCTGTTTATACAATGTATACGCAACCTACTTTTTGTACGCCGATCCCTGAAGGTGAAGCGCAGAACATCAGTGGATCAGGGTCCTCAACATCCAAAAAGTCTCCACACGCCTGCGACTGGACAAACAGGAACTCGCATGACCACCATGTATTCAAGCACCCTCATCAAAGAAGACGCAGGCAGCAGATCACGCTGACAAACCTTACTCTTGTCCCCGATTCGCCTTCACATTATCAGCTCGGACCCAGCCTTTAACCCCAGAACCTTTAACCTCGACATAGAGCCATTGATAACAGGTATCTGAATGGACAGCCGTACTCTGAATCGAAACGACTTCACCGGAAGCCACAGAGTGTAGCGCTTTAACGCTAAACCCAGCTCCAGAACGCAACTTAACAGGTTGATTAGGCATCTCACGATAGCTGTAGAGTTGCGCCACATCCCCTCGAGCAAACGTCACATCCTGGCAGGGTGGCCGAATATTGAGCTGGCTAGTGCCAACGTTGTCAGATCGTATCCATCCTTCTGTCCCGGAGTCTTCAACCTCAACATAGAGCCATCGATAGCAAGTGTCATAGGCAATCGATGCAGACCGGACTAACACGAGTTCACCAGGCGCACCAGAATACAAAGCCTTAGATCTGGAGCGCATCCCCGGAAGAAGCTGGACAGACTGTCCAGGCACAGCGCCCAGGTGAGCCAAATCCCCAGGCATCACATCAAGATTTCCTTGCAAGTTCTCACAGCCTTGGGCATGGGTGGGCCGAGCCGTAAATAAATTGGCATAGAAAGCGAAGACAAGCCAAGGGAGAACAGACAGTAGAGCAACGTTACGGGCTAGCAATTTCATGTTTGGGAGTTAGACAAGACTGCCCTTATTTTACTCTCACTACATTTAAAAGCCCGCAATCAGAATCCTGACCGCTTGAGTGCTCTGGGTCACAAGACTTTGAGTAATAGGCAAACTATCAAGTCCCATCCCTGCACACAGGAGCATCATGTATAAAATTGAGAATTTAAACACAGAGCGCGCCATCGCCTTATCAGCAGGAACCTGATTCAACTGCCACACCTTATGGATAAACATGCCTCCGAGGACTAGTGCGATCGCACCATAGACACTCCCCGAAGCATGTAATGGATAGACAAGAAGCAACGAAGTGGGCACCAGCAATATTGTATAAAACATCATCTGCTTAGCCGTAGACTGATCACCATTCACCACCGGCATCATGGGCACTCCGACCTTCGCGTAGTCTTCTTGGATCATCATTGCTAAGGGCCAGAAGTGAGGCGGTGTCCAGACAAATACGATCGCAAACATGGCCCAAGCCGCCAGGCTCAGATCTCCGGTAACTGCAGCCCAGCCCACAAGCGGCGGAATGGCACCCGCAGCACCACCAATGACAATATTTTGTGTGGAAGACCGTTTGAGCCAAGCCGTATACACAAAGAAATATGCCGCAATCCCTGACATCGCAAGGCAGGCACTCAAAAGATTAGCCACGGTGGCAAGTAGCGTGAAGGACACCAGAGCAAGTGCGATCGCAAAGACTAAAGCTTGCCAAGGCTGGACTCGGCCTGAGGGCAACGGACGGTGACGCGTCCGCTCCATCTCGTAATCAATATCGCGATCGTAGAGACAGTTAATCGTATTGGCCGACCCCGCCGCGAAGGCGCCTCCTGTTAAGGTCGCCAAGACCAACAAACCATCCACCTGCCCCTCGGCCGCAACCCACATCGCCGCTGCCGTTGTGATCAAGAACAAAAGAATCAAGCGGGGCTTGGTGAGCTGATAATAGTCCGCGATGACTTGAGTAACGCTTTCTTGCCAATTCGCTCCTGGCCAAGTCAGTCTTTGCATAGTAATCCCAAATTCAGATTTCAAATTTTTAGTACAACAGCATCTTGTTGAGATGCTCATGAACGAGGTGTAGCAGTGTGCAATCTATAAGAGAGAAAATCCACGCTTCTCTTTGCTCACTCCCTTAGCTGGGAGACCGGAAGCACTGTATACCAGGAACATAAAGCTCTTTAAAGTCAGCACTCGCGATTCTACTCCCCATCAAAAACTGGCCCCAAGACCTTGAGCTTGTTTGCGATCTCGCCATGAAAAAACCGTAAACAGAACCAATATCCCTAACAGAGCGGCACCAATGACCTGGTGAGCCACCGTCAGTACCACCACTTGCAGATGCAGTCGGAGTGTAGACACACCTAAAACAAGCTGGACACACAGCAGCAACGTCATCACCTGCGACAGAATCCGTAACAGAGGATGTAGTGCCGCAGTTCGCATGGCAACCACCACAAGTATCGTGACAGCGAGGACAGCAGGAACAACCCCCGCAAAATGGCTATACATCACAGAACAAAGACGAGAGCCGCCCAAGCACTGATGAGCTGCCCAGCGAGAGGCCACAACCCCACCTAAAATGCTTTGACCATAAACACAAACCACAGCCATAATGCCGACCCCAGGCAGTCTGCCCACCACCCCCGTTCCTTGATAGGTCACCAGGGCCGCACCAATGCCCAAGAGACAGCTAAAGAACATAAGCCCAGTGGCAAGGTGCGCCGTCACAATGTCGAATCGGAGCAGTTGCGTGACGGTCAGTCCGCCCAAGACGCCCTGGGTAATCACCAACAGTAAACAAAGCGTCGCAGCAACAGGCACCCATCGGGGAATTTGTTTTCTCCACCAGTAGGTCAAACCCGTTAGGCCAATCATCAAGAAACCCATCGAAGAAGCCACCAAACGATGAAACCACTCTAAAAACACCTGAAGGTTCATCTGCTGTGCTGGCACAAACGCTCCGTAACAAAGGGGCCAATCAGGACAAGAGAGTCCTGCATTCATCACACGGGTTGTGCTGCCCAACCCCATCAAAAAGAAGGTCAGAATAGCCATACTGAAAAACATCCAACCCAGGCGTGTTGAAAGATGACCTGCGGAGGATTCAAGGGATTCAAAAGGAGAATGATTTAATAAGCTATCGGCCATAGATCTCAATCGAAGATTAACGAGACGCTTTAGCGCGGCTCAACGCACACCTTCAATCTAGTGAATAGAAAGCGGTATTTGTACTTAGTGTGAACTTATATCACCCACTCTCAAGTCATATTGAGGATGCCCCAGCTTTTATAAGCAAGTTTTAATATCGAGCAGAGGCCACCCAGCCCTAGATTTCAGCCACCTCAGCAAATAGAAGGTCATAGATCCCTAAGAAAAGCCTAAGACTCACCAATGCACTGGGATTCTTTCGAGTACCCTGATCTACTTTAGTTAAAGTAAGAGGGTTAGTATTCACTTCCTAAACCATCAAAGGGTCCGTCTATCGTGAATGTTCCAAGCTCAGTTGCAACGCTTATTGTCGGCATCGCTATTACCCTCATTAGCGTGTGGGTGGGTCAAAATAATGGTCTGCTGCCCACCGCCGCTTCTGTAGAAGCAGCCCAGATTGATAATCTTTTCAATGCGATGATGGCGATCGCAACTGGCCTCTTCCTCTTGGTCCAGGGAGCGCTGTTGTATTCTTTATTCGCATTCCGCAAGCGTAAAGGCGATGAAACAGATGCTTCCCCAATCCACGGGAACGTCCCCCTAGAGATTGTCTGGACAGCGATTCCTAGCGCCATCGTGCTTTGGCTGGCAATTTACAGTTTTGACGTTTACCAATCTGTAAATAGCGGCGGATTCATGGGTAGTGATCATATGGCCCACGCTCAGTCGAAGGTCGTTAATGTCTCAAATCAAACCCAGTTAGCCGATATGGGTTCAGGAATGGCGAACCCCATTGATGATTCACTGGTCATCAACGTAAAGGGACTGCAGTATGCCTGGCTGTTTTACTACGACGGCACTGATATTGTGTCGGGTGACCTCCATGTTCCTGCCGGACGCCCAGTGGAACTCAATATCAATGCTCAGGATGTGATTCACGCCTTCTGGGTACCCGAATTTCGCCTCAAACAAGATGCGGTCCCTGGTGCCGAAACCCACTTGGCTTTTACACCGAATAAAACCGGCAACTACCCCATTATTTGTGCCGAACTGTGTGGGGCTTACCATGGCGCCATGAAAACTCGCGTCATTGTAGAAACCCCTGAAGAGTATGAAGCTTGGTACAGCAGTCGCATCGTTGCCACCTCAGACAACGCATCGGATGTAGCAGAGGCATCCCCCCATGCGGGTCACCAAATGGCAAGCCTGACACTGAATCCAGACAATTTAAAGGATCTGCAGACGCCTAGCGTTGCCTCCCAAGAGATTCAGGCTCTGCTCAGTTCTGCCGAACCCTTAACGGCCCCAAATCTTTAGCCTTTGTGCCCCTTACGTAATCCCAACAACGCCCCTAGTGGATGGAGACTATGACCACAGCCCCGATTACTGAATCAGCGCATCACGATGAAGTCTCCCATGGAACCCCGTGGAAAGAGTACTTTAGCTTTAGTACCGACCATAAAGTGATCGGCATTCAATATTTAGTCACCAGCTTCGTTTTCTATCTGATTGGCGGTGTCTTAGCCGAGCTGGTCAGAACAGAACTGGCAACACCTGCCTCTGACTTTGTGTCCCGTGAGGTCTATAACGAGCTCTTCACGATGCACGCCACAATCATGATCTTTTTGTGGATCATCCCGAGCCTGACCGGTGGATTCGGTAACTTCTTGGTGCCACTCATGATCGGGGCCAAGGATATGGCCTTCCCCAAATTAAATGCGATCGCATTCTGGATTATTCCCCCCACCAGCGTTTTGCTGCTGCTGAGCTTTTTCGTCGGCCCCGCCAGTGCAGGTTGGACCTCCTATCCACCCCTGAGTTTAATCACCAACAAGGCCGGAGAAGCGATCTGGATTGCGAGCATTATCTTGCTGGGTACCTCATCCATCATGGCTGGACTCAACTTTCTGGTCACGATTCTCAAGATGCGAATTCCCAGCATGCCCATGAACAAAATGCCGCTGTTTTGTTGGTCCATGCTCGCCACATCCGCACTTCAGCTCGTTGCAACTCCAGTGCTTACGGGTGCGATGGTGCTCCTGGGATTTGACTTAATCATCGGTACAGCCTTTTTTAATCCCACCGGGGGGGGCGACCCGATCGTATACCAGCATATGTTCTGGTTTTACTCCCATCCGGCGGTTTACATCATGATTTTGCCCGCCTTTGGCATGATTTCAGAAATTCTGCCGGTCCATGCCCGTAAACCGATCTTTGGTTATCAAGCAATCGCCTACTCCAGTATTGCCATTAGCTTTTTGGGCCTGATTGTTTGGGCACACCACATGTTCACCAGTGGCACCCCAGACTGGCTCAGGATGTTCTTCATGATTGCCACGATGGTAATCGCGGTCCCCACTGGGATTAAAGTCTTTAGCTGGGTGGCAACAGTATGGGGCGGAAAGCTCAGGCTCTGCAGCGCTATGCTGTTTGGGATGGCTTTTGTCTCTATGTTTGTGGTTGGTGGACTGAGCGGCGTCATGGTTGCGGCCGTTCCCTTCGACATCCATGTCCACGATACCTATTTCATCGTGGCTCACCTGCACTATGTTCTCTTCGGTGGCAGCGTCTTTGGTATCTACTCGGGTATCTATCACTGGTTCCCAAAGATGACAGGTCGCATGCTCAATGAACCTTTGGGTAAACTCCATTGGGCCCTGACCTTCGTGGGTTTCAATATGACCTTTTTACCCATGCATATCCTGGGTCTGCAGGGTATGAACCGACGCGTCGCAGAATATGACCCCCAGTTTGCAACCATCAACATGATTTGCACCATCGGGTCCTACATTTTGGCCGTTTCCACCGTGCCCTTTATCATCAACGCAATCTGGAGCTGGATTGGAGGCGATAAAGCCAGTGATAACCCCTGGCAAGCCCTCACTCTGGAATGGACCACACCCTCTCCTCCGCCCCACGAAAACTGGGAAATTGAGCCAGTTCTTGTGGTGGGCCCCTATGACTACGGCAAAAATCATAAGATGCCAGTCAACATGCCCCCCGCAAAGGCGGAACCAGTTTTAGCCACAGGCTCCACGACCCAAGACGAAGGAAATCCTGACGTCGCCAATGAGAATAGCGAAGAATAGCGCTCCGACTGCGCTTTAGTGAATTAGTCCTACCCGAGGTGTCGTTTTATTCATGCAAGGTTCAACTGTCGATCAAAATCAAGCTGCCCTCACCAACACGGGTGCAGCAGAACATAGCGAACATCCCGATTTGCGACTGTTTGGGTTCATCATTTTTCTGGTTTCAGAAAGCATGTTGTTTGTGGGCCTGTT
>CALFCG010000191.1 GCA_937951315.1 uncultured cyanobacterium | reverse complement strand
AATGCTATTCGCCGACAAAAGAATGCAGAAGAAAAGCTAAGGGCGAATGAGAAACAATTAGAACATATCGTTCAGGAACGAACAGCAGAACTCCAGGAAGCGCTCAGTTCTCTACAGCATAGCCAATCTGAGACAGAAGAGCGCAGCCTCGAATTAGCCAAGAAAAATAGTGAGCTGGAAATCGCAAGACTTGCTGCCGATAAAGCCAATCAGGCAAAAAGTGACTTCTTAGCAAAGATGAGTCACGAGCTCCGAACTCCACTCAACAGCATTCTAGGATTCACCCAGTTGCTACAACAGGATCAAATACTCCCCACAAAGCAACAGAAGTTTCTTGATACCATTGCCTCCAGCGGCTCACACCTACTAAATTTAATCAATAACATCCTCGATCTCTCAAAAGTTCAAGCCGGTAAATCGAGATTAACTAAGAAAGATTTCCATATCGAAGCATTGCTAGAATCAGTCTGCAAAATGCTTGAACCAGAAGCTGCAAAGAAAGGGATTTCACTCTTCTGCCACTGCGAAAAAGGTTTTCCAAAGTACATTCACCAAGATGAGAGCAAAATCAAGCAGATTGTTATTAACTTACTTGGAAATGCAGTTAAATTTACGTCCCTTGGTCAAGTTTCTCTTATAGCAGAGGCCATCACTTCCAATCAGCTTAAATTTACAATCGCTGACACAGGACCTGGCATCTCTGAACAAGACTTAGAACGCCTATTTAAGCCTTTTTCTCAAACTCAGGTAGGAGAACTACATGAACAAGGTACGGGGTTAGGCCTCTCTATTTCATTGGAATTTATCAAATTAATGGGAGGCACAATTGATGTCAAAAGTGAAGTGGGCAAGGGCAGTACCTTTACCCTCTTGATTCCTTTTGAAGACGCGAAAGAAGAAAGTAAAATCAATGATGAACCTAGCCACAGATCATTGCTAAAGCTCTCTCCTCAAACAGGTCAGAAACGAATTTTAATTGTTGATGATCATCCATCAAGTCGAGAGCTGTTCTCTGAACTTTTCAGCATCTCTGGCTTTGAGGTCAATTCTGCAAAGAATGGCCAGGAGGCGATTGACTTAAGCCATCAATGGCACCCCCATGCAATTTTAATGGATGTGCAAATGCCTGGCATTAACGGCCTAGAAGCCACAAAAATAATCAAGCGAGAGGTGACTCCTGAGCCGATTATCATCATATTCACGACTGACACGCAACAACATGTCAAGAATAATGCTTTTGAATCGGGTTGCGATGATTTTCTCAATAAGCCCTGCCCCACTGAAGATCTACTCCATGCCGTCGCAAAATGTTTGAATTTACCTCTCGAGATTAAGACGATAGAACCACGTCACGTCTCCTCGAAAAGCTCCCCCCCCTACAATTCAATTGATATGCCGGCAGCCCTTGCCCAAAGCTTAGCCAAGTTATCTCCAACAATTCTGCATCAGTTAGCCAATGCTGCGACAAGCTTATCTGATGAGGAGCTAGGAAATATTCTCATCGACCTGCCTGTAGGGAACGAACTGCTCACAGCACAAATTTCAAACCTCATGACCAATTTTAGATATGACTTAATTCTAGAAATGATCACTCCCCATCTTGAGTCATCAAGAAGCCCTAGCCCCCTCAAGGGCTAACGGCTCCGGCGCATTGGCCTTTGGGGAGGAACGGCATCATTTCCTCAACCTTTCACAGAATCTCTCTTTAAAGCTCCTTGGGAACAATGGGCCAATTGAAATGTGGCATATCAGACCGATCCTGAGCCAATGCTGATGGACTCTCTATTGCAACCCCCAGAACTCACCCCACACTATCGATAAGTTCTCTCTTGGTCATTAGAGTAAGTCTAGTGTTTGGCTCTGAGGATGACCCATGCAAGGTCCATACATCGATAGCATCATCACCGGATTTCGAGGACGGAGGCTTCAGCAACAGAGTCTCAAGTCAGAACAAATGCAGTTGCTACCGACCCAAGCTGGAACCCTTCGCATTCTTGATACGGGCAGCAACAAACACCCCTTGCTCATGGTGCCTGATGGCCCCTGTGTTCTTGAGCATTACTCAGACTTAATCGATCGACTCTCACCAAACTTTCGCGTAGTCTGTTTTGATTTACCCGGCTTCGGCTTTTCCTACCCAGCCTTTGGCTTCAATTTCAGCGTCTCCAACATGGCAGAGACAGTCGTTGAAGTCATGGATTTTCTGAAAATTCCTTGTGCAGTATTGGCCTTTACCTGTGCCAACAGCTTTTTCGCACTTCATGTTGCAAAGCATCACCCAGAGCGAGTTTCCCATCTAATACTAGGACAAACCCCATCCTTCCAAGCCATGCGCCAATGGGATGCACAAATTATTCCCCAAATCTTACATGTCCCCTATGTTGGACAACTGATCATGGCGAGCCTGACTCGGAAGGTTTCAATGGGTTGGTACGATCGTGCCTTACCCAAACGCAATGAACAGAAATCGCAATTCATCCGCCATGCAGATCATGCGCTCAAGTCAGGGGGTTGCTTTTGTCTAGCCAGTTTTGTTCAGGGTCTCAGTCAAACCCAAGACTCTGAGATTAGCGACGTATCAACACTCACATTATTGATTCACGGAAATAGAGATCCCTCCCACCGGCATACCAACTTTTTGTCTTTACGCGATCATGTGCCAACCGCAGACATCAAAACCTTTAAGGGGTGCGGACATTTCCCTGACCTGGAAAACCCACAGGAATATGCACAACAGATCAGGCAGTTTGTCTATTCAGCTGCATAAAGGACACAACAACGTCTAGAGGTTGCGATCGCAACGACAATCCCACGATCCACAATCAAAAATCTGAAGAGATCCATTGCATATGACCTCCCTCAGACACTCAGTCCAACTAGCCAAGGGATAAGTTGTCCCCAAGAAAGATCAACCTCTGCACTTCTACAAATAAAATGCATAACAGCACCATTTAGAGAACCCAGGCAGCCAAGTTCGCTATCACTATTCTCTGATGAGCAATGCACGAGAGCAGTCAATTTGCAGATCCAGTTATCCTGAGCAATCGCATTATTCAAATGCCGACTCCGATGCGAATCGTCAAGATTAATGCTTCATCTCGCTCAATGAGAAGTTATGAGCAAAAAAATATTGAACTGAAGAACATCGGGCATAAAAGGGAATACTAAAAGTAATTTCCCTGTCCTCCACTTTGATGCATAATTCTCAGTCCCAAGCCGAAAATCGCTGGAACTTTTTGTCTTTAGAGTCCCGCTATGACAGCTTGCTCAAACCCTATCGGGAAAGGGCTGATCGAATCATGGTGGGGATGAATGCCTTCCTTCTGGCCGTTTGCATTGCCCTAACCCCCATTCACACAACCTACTGGGCAGTATTAGCGGTTGGCATGCCGACATTACTCGTCGCCTTTCTCGTTCGGCATCGATATCCAGGCGCTTTGGGAACACGGATATTCATGGCCTGTAGCTTTGCCATCTTTACTGGGCTGATCATTCATCAGAACCACGGCATGACCGAAGCCCATTTCTCTGCATTTGGTTTGATTGGTGTGTTGCTGTATTACCGAGACTGGCGCACTATTCTGACAGCAACCGTTGCCATTTACCTCCACCATCTCATCTTGGGATATGCCCAAACCCAAGGCTTTCCAGTCTACGTCTTTGCCAATGGCCACTTCTGGATGATGTTTGGGGTGCACGTGACCTATTTTCTCCCCTTTATTGGGATGATGGCCTACCTCTCAATCTGGCTGAGACGAGAGGGTTACGATAATCAACAGGACTTGCTGAATCTCAACCAGGCTCGCCAGCAATTAGAACGGCTAAATGAAGAATTAGAACTGCGAGTAGAAGAGCGCACAGCACAACTCAATGAAGCCAAACAAATGGCAGACATGGCAAATGAAGCAAAGAGCGAGTTCTTAGCCAACATGAGCCATGAATTGAGGACGCCATTGAATGGCATCTTAGGCTATGCCCAAATATTAAACCGCGACAAAGAATTACCGACTCAAAGCCAGCATGGTGTTCAGGTGATAGCTCAATGCGGCTCCCATCTACTGACATTAATTAACGACATTTTAGACTTTTCTAAAATTGAAGCCCGAAAACTAGAACTGGTGCCAACCGCTCAACATTTGCCCTCTTTACTACAAAGTGTGGTTGAAATGTGTCGCATTAAGGCTCAACAAAAGGGGATTGATTTTATCTATCAGCCTAGTGAGCAGTTACCAGAAGGCATCATTGCTGATGAAAAGCGACTACGCCAAGTCTTAATTAACCTTCTCGGAAACGCCATTAAATTTACCGATCAAGGATCTGTCACGCTACGAGTAGAAAGGATGCAATTGGCCAAGCAAAATGTCTCACTCTTGTTTCAGGTGATCGATACAGGTGTGGGGGTCGCTTTGGAAGATCGCACAAAATTATTCAATGCCTTTGAGCAGGTGGGTGATCACAAGAAACAATCTGAAGGCACGGGCCTCGGACTCAGCATTAGTCAACAGATTGTGCAGTTAATGGGCAGTCAGATTCAGTTGAGAAGTCAACTCGGTCAGGGCAGCGAGTTTTTCTTTTCGCTTGATTTACCGTTGGCAGAAAATTGGGTCCAACAACAACACACCTCCATTGCTCATGAGCGCATTGTGGGCTATGAAGGCGATCGCCGTCAGATTTTAGTCATCGATGACCGTTGGGAGAACAGGATTGTCTTAAGGAACTTACTCACCCCCCTAGGCTTCACTGTGCTGGAAGCAGAAAATGGCCAAGTTGGGCTAGACCAACTGCAGTCTCATACCGTGGATTTAGTCATTTTGGATTTAGCCATGCCCGTCATGGATGGCATTGAAGTCCTGCAATTCATCCGTCAATCAGCATTATTTTTAGATCTAAATGTGATTGTGTCCTCCGCCTCTGTCTCCCATCAAGACGCTCAGAGGGCGATAGATGCTGGAGGAAATGCCTTCCTCGCCAAACCCGTCAGTAGCCATGATCTCTTCGACTATATTTCAGAACAGCTTGGGTTGGAATGGACATACGAGAAAGGAGAACACAGCAAGCGTGATTCTCAACCTTCTGGAATGTCAAGGAAGACTAAAGCTAATGCTGTACCACCGGAAGCAGAGTTGAAAGCTCTCCTAGACCTGGCTTCTGGCGGCATCATTTTCAGCCTCCGTCAGCACCTAGAGCAACTGATCGAGAGAGAGAGTCAGTACATCGAATTTGCTAGGCCACTATTGAGCCTAGCCCAACAATTTAAGGTTGAGGAAATTGCGGGCATCCTGGAGGACTATCTGTGTATTTGTGAGGCTTCGGAATCAGCAGATTAAGCTGTCTGTTCCTTCCACAGAAGACAAACCACGCATTCTGAGAAAGCATGCCAATTCAGCGTTTGAGCAGCACGACAATACCTGCACCCATCATAATCGCGCCAGCCAAAAGATTAATGCCTCGACTCATTTTGGAGTTGGCAAAGAGCGATCGTGTTCGATCAGCGATCAGTGCATAGCCCAGCTTGACACCCCCCACGGCGGTGGTTGAGATCGCAACTACAATCCCAACATCCGCAATCGACAGGGAAGAGATATCCAAAAAGGCAGGGAAAAAACCCAAATAAAAGAGCACCGCCTTCTGATCTGCCAAGGTCAGCAAAAAACCAGCCAAGAAACTTGCCCCCAACGAGGTCTTTCGGGGCTTCTGCAGATCAAAAGCCATCGCTTTAGACCGCCACATCGATAGACCGAGCCAGATCAAATAGAACGCTCCAGCATATCGAATCAGGAGGATGGCACCACCCATGCGCTCGGTCAAAAAGACCCATCCATAAATAGCCAGCAATATATAAAGAATGTCCCCAGCTACAATCCCAACGCTGGTGGCAGCTCCATGCAGAAAACCCAACGCAGTCGATCGAGCCAGCACCGTCATCACGCTCAGGCTGGGCAGCACAGCTAAGGCCACCATAGCGGCGAATAGGGCAATAGAATTACTCAACGTCATAAACTGTTGTGCTAAAGAGATTTCTGATGTCAACAGAAACTGATATGTCTGAAACGCCTCACGGGTAGGTATTCTCGATCAAACAATACGCTAGGAGCGCGACAAGTCAACTCTCGTTTGCCAATGCTCATAGTCTGGATTCTGCCCCAGCATGACGGACTGCAGATCTTGCCGAAGCTGTTTTGTAATTGGACGGTCATCACTCAAGCGATAACTTTCCACAGCCAAGACAGGGGTGAGCTGGGCGGCAGTTCCGCAAAGAAAAACCTCATCGGCAATGAACAATTCTGACTTATCAACCGGACGTTCAATCACCTTGAGATGGTGGTCCCTCGCCAACTGGATCACGCTATCTCGGGTAATCCCTTCCAAAATGTCTTGATCAACACTGGGGGTAATCAACTCACCCTTTCGGACCAGAAATAGATTCATCGCTGAGCCCTCACTCACCTTGCCCTGCGAGTTCATCAAAATCGCCTCGTCAAAGCCAGATGAGATAGCTTCCGTTTTCGCTAACGCTGACGCAATATACGCCGCACTCGACTTTCCCCTTAGGGGCTGACTCCGATCCTCCTGCCGCAGCCAAGAACTAATCCGACAGCGCACCCCAGTCCCCTTCAGATACTCACCCATGGGTAATCCGTAGATGAGGAGATCCTTGTCTACGTCATGGCAGCGCGGCGCTAGTCCCAGGCCCGACGTATAAATTAAAGGCCGTATATAAAAAGATGTACACGGTTGATTCACCTGAACAAACTCAATCAGCTTTGCCTTTAGATCTGCAGGACTCAGGGTATAGCCCAAATATTTGGCACTTTGGCTTAAACGCTGACAATGGGCATCTAAGCGGAACAACAAGATCTGCTCTGGCTTGGCTGAATTAATCCATCCTCGAATGCCCCCCAACACAGCGGTTCCGTAATGGAGGGCATGGGTCGCAATGGAGACTTGGGCTTTGGCAAAGGGTAAGAAGCATCCCCGCACATAAGCATGGGGCAAAAAGTCCGGCGTCAGATGCTGGGGTTGGATTTCGGGTTGAGCAAGCATGGACAAAGACTCCCTTGCAAAAGGTTCAACATGAACTTTAAAATAGCACCACTATTGAGTGGTGTCATTAAAGATGTCAGATTCACAACTCCAGGAAAAGCTTTCTAGCTTAGGGCTAACGCGCTACGAAGCCGCCGTATACCTGGCGTTACTAGAGCGTCAGGACTTCACCCCCACGCAGGTGGCCACCCGCGCCCAAATTCCACGTCAGCGAATTTATGATGTGCTGGCTTCCCTTTGCGATCGCGGCCTCTGTGTCGAAAGACATTCAGGACGCCAACGACTCTTCCAAGCCATTGATCCGATCCAGGCTTTGCCCACGCTGCTACAGGTCAAACAGCGTCAGTACGAAGCCGAACTATCGCGGCAACAACAGGAAACAGAGGCAATGGTGGCCGCCCTCGGACCGCTCTATGCTGCCGGCCATCAGACCCAAGATCCATTGGCGTATATAGAAGTCCTTTCGGAACCCAATCGGATTTGCGATCGCGCAGCTCAAATGGCTGTATCAGCCCAAAACAGCATCTGCGTCTTTTTCAGTTACCCCTCAGTCCTCAGTTATGAAGAAGGGCTCAAACTCGTTCAAGAACCGCTGGCGCGGGGCATCAGCTATCGAACAATTTATGAAACCCATAGCTGGCAGGATCCAAGCACACGGGATTTTATCCTCCAATGCAGAGAATGGGGACAGCAGGTTCGATTTGTGCCGGAATTGCCTTTCAAGATGCAACTCTTTGACCAACAGGGCACGTTGCTATCATTACAAGATCCCCTGGCTGGGACTCCTAGCTTTACGGCCCTTGTCATAAACCACATTGGCCTGGCAAAGATGCTACAAATTTCATTTGAAACCCTTTGGGGACAGGGCAATCCTGCAAACCCTTAGAATTCGAGATCAGGGACTCCTCACCGACTGCTGAGTAGCCCCCAAACAAACAGATCTATTCGCACGACTCCAAAACAAGACAAGCTTGCGACAGGACCTTTCTCCATAAATTGGCGATAGAGGCTTTAGCGGCCTTAAACAGAAAGAGAACAATAAGCGAACAGAAAACAAACAATAGGGGAACAATAAGCGAACATTTTTCAAAACTTAGACCCAGATCAAGACGATCGGGAATTCAACAGAAGCCTTAGATCGTCTACCTTAGAGAGGTAAAAGCAATATTTATATCCCTGGATTTTTATACATTATTCTTTACACCCATTTGAAATTTACTTCTATTTGCAGGGGCAGAATAAGTCTTAAGAATAAGAATAGCTCCGTATTTCTTCTTTATTCTTATGATTTAGCCAATATTCGTTTTGGTTACCTTTATGCAAAACATCCACGGATCAGACGGTAAGAATCATCATGTCAGTAAAAATACTCTTTCACAGCATTAATTGATAAAATTTCCAATAAAAATACAATATTTTTTCAAGCATAACTCTCTAGCCCAATCCATTAATTTCTTTCAATATCTCCTCTCTTTTTTCTTAGAAATTCTGCTCAAATACAAGGATATTTGAATGACTGAAGAGCTTAGCGTTTTACTTATTGAAGATTCTGAAGGCGATGCATATTTAGTTATATGGGAATTGTGCAAAGGTGGCTTGAATCCAATTTGGCAGAGAGTAGACACGGCTCAGTCTTTCAAAAAATGTCTTGAGCAACAGTCATGGGATATCATCATCGCCGATTACCATCTACCGAATTTTGATGCGCCCGAGGCTCTCAGAATTGTCAGAGATAGCCACCAGGATATTCCCTTCATAGTTGTTTCGGGGATTATGGGCGAACAAGTGGCTGTGGACATGATGAAGTCTGGTGCCCATGATTATTTGATGAAGGATAACTTAATCCGCTTACCTGAAACTGTGAAACGAGAGGTGAGAGAAGCACAGGTTCGGAAGGCACAAAAGCAGACAGGAAAGCACCTTAAACTTCAGCAAGCAGCCATCGAGGCGGCGATCGATGGTATTGGTATTCTCAATAATGAGACATTCCTATATGTTAACCAATCTCAGCTCAGTCTCTTTGGCTACGAGCATCCAGAAGAACTCGTCGGCAAGACCTGGCAACAACTCTATTCCCCACAGGAAGCAGAAAATCTAGAGAAAAATGTTCTCCCACAGCTAAAGTCACAGCGCTCTTGGCAAGGCGAGGTGGTTGCGACGCGTCAAGATGGCTCTACTTTTGATCAAGGCATTTCGCTCACGCTGACTGAAGATGATTTATTAATTTCTGTCAGTCGAGATATTAGTCATCTCAAGCAGACCGAAGCGGAGATCAATCATCTCAATACAGTCCTTGAGCAGCGTGTCATTGAGCGCACAGCTCAGCTTGAATCAATGAAAGAAACGGCAGAAGTTGCGAATCATGCAAAAAGCAAATTTCTCGCCAATATGAGTCATGAATTACGTACTCCCTTAAATGCAATACTTGGCTTCAGCCAACTGATGCAAAGGGAAAAAGATATTACTCCTGATCAACAGGAAAACTTGAGGATTATTAACCGCAGCGGAGAACATTTGCTTCAGCTCATCAATAATGTGCTGACATTATCCAAAATCGAAGCAGGCTGTAGCACTATAAATTCTCAGGATTGCAATCTCTTACACCTCTGTGAAGGGATTGCTGAAATGTATCGACATCAGATTGAGAAGAAAGATTTACAGTTAAAAGTTCTCATTGCTCAAGGAACACCTATATCCATCAAAACAGATCTAAGCAAGCTCAGACAGATATTAATCAATATCATCGGCAATGCAGTTAAATTCACACAGAGAGGGAGTATAAAGCTACAGATTTCAGGAGAGGTCTCTTCTTCCTGCTCGCAAGCCCACCGAATAAACTTCGAAATTCAAGATACTGGCCCTGGAATTCCTGAAGATGATTTAGAGCTCCTATTTCAAGCTTTCCAGCAGAGTAAACTCGGTCTAAATGACGCTGGAGGGACTGGGTTAGGTCTAACCATTAGCAAAAGTTTCGCACAGTTGCTAGATGGCGATATGACCATCAACAGTCAACTCGGAGAGGGAACCCTTGTCAGCTTTCATATTTTGGTTGCTGACAGTAGCTGTTTCTCGGCTTCGCCACCGGAGATTTATCCTGTAATCGGTTTAGCACCGCATCACCCCACTTATCGGCTCTTGGTTGTAGATGATCATCAAGAAAGTCGACAACTGATGGTCACGTTATTGAGTTCAGTGGGTTTCGAGGTTAAAGAAGCCGAGAATGGTCACATTGCCATAGAGCTGACTGAAACATGGCAACCCGATCTAATCTGGATGGATCTACAAATGCCAGTTTTGGATGGTCTACAAGCAACACGCAAGATCAAAGCCAGACCTAATCCACCTGTAATCGTGGCATTGTCGGCTAATGCCTTTGAAAAGGATGAGGAGCTAGCTCTGAAAAATGGCTGTGATGGATTTGTTCGTAAACCCATCTTAGAAAACAATATTTTTGAAACAATCGCCAATCATTTAGATGTCCAATATCTATATTCTGAACCGAAACAGCTTGAGACCTCGACAATCAAGTCCTCATTAACAGTTGATGAGTTAGCCGTAATGCCTCAAGCCTGGCTACAGGAGTTGGCACAGGCCGCATTGTCTCTCAATGAGCAACATCTAGAAAAGCTACTGCAGACAATCCCTCCCGAGCATGAAACATTGAGAACAAAAATTCTCTCACTCTCTCAAAGTTTTTCGTTCCATCAGATTGTTGAACTCACCCAAGAGAGCCTGGGCAGTACTCCCAATCTCGTGACATCAAAACCATCAGCTTTCTCCCCTCCCCCAACACTGACGGCTAGCTAATATTCATACAGCGCACATCTCCACCGGCCCAGTAGGACTGTCGTACAAAATGGTGATCGCTTTTCCTGGCAGTCAAGAATCGACAACATGACATCCCTCAAGCCCTCAGCATTCCGACGGCTTATTCTTCCTCCGACCGATCAGAAGCCACTAGAGGCCTATATGAAGATAGGCTCCATTTAGGACTCACCTGCACGATGGGAGTCAACATTTAATCCCTCGAAGTCAATCCATATCGTTGAATGCTGAGATGGCATGTTTATCTATAGCAGCTCTTGCAAAAGGGCGATGCCTTGATATGACTTCGACTCTGCTGGCCATGGAATGAGTTTTTCTTCGCCACGATAAAAATTACTATCGAGTGTTCTCCTGCAAGGGTAAGCTCCATTGTGTGCAGCAGAAGTAAGCAACAGCTAAGCTCTCAGCCTGATCGATTTGTGAGATTCATTTTCTAATACGAAGTTTCTTTACAGACTAATGACAAAGAAAGCAAAACAGTACAGCATGCAAAACGACAAGAACACCTTGTC
>CALFCG010000190.1 GCA_937951315.1 uncultured cyanobacterium | reverse complement strand
CTTGCTACAATTCTTAATCAACACCTTTAAAAGCCTATAAACTGTTAAAATCAGCAATCTTAAAGCGGCCAAGGAATTAAATTTATCCTCAGGAGAAAGCCCCAACATCGAGAATAATTTCTAGAACGTAAATCTGAATTTTTATACGCAGAAATTTGTGACGCCAGTGAGATCCTCAGAGGCATCCCAGAGTTGTTGGGCGACATCCCAGTTCAGTGCTGATGTGGACTGCGAAACTTTACCGGGTTTTCCGCTCATCTCTAAAAAGCCTTTGGGGCCAAAATAATCGCCACCGCTAACATCAGGGGCTAAAGCTGCATACAGGGTGGGTAGCGCCGCGTTTGCCGGGGAATGGGTAATCAAGGCTAAACCCGTCATTTTCAGAAATTTAACGGTGGTGGTGGACATATGGCGACTGAGTTCAGTATCTGAGCCACCGGGATGGGCACAGACAGAGAGCGTTTTGCGGTCTGCAGCCACTAATTTTCGGCTGAGCTCGTTGGCAAACATCAGACAGGCCAATTTACTCTGTGCGTAGGCCCCAAATCGAGAGTATTTGCGTTCTGACTGCAAATCATCGAAGTTGATGGTTCCCATTTTATGGGCGTTACTGCTCAAGGCGACCACTCTAGCCTCAGCGGTATCGGGCATTAAATCCAGCAACAGCGCTGTCAACAAAAAGTGGCCCAAATGATTGACGCCCATCTGGCTTTCAAAGCCATCTTCTGTCTTGGTATAGGGCGGAATCATGATGCCCGCATTATTAATCAGTAAGTCCAGACGAGAAAACTGCTGCCGATAGGTATCGACAAAGGCGCGGACTGACGATAGCCGACTGAGATCTAGCTCGATGATGTCGAGGTCCGCATCGGGCAATTGATCAAGAATGGTCTTTTTCGCTTGCTTGGCTTTGTCTAGATTGCGGCAGGCCATGATTACTTTCATGCCCGTTTGAACCAGGCCAAGGGCGGTTTCGTAGCCGATGCCTGTGTTAGCGCCAGTTGCGATCGCAACGCGCCCCTTTTGTGATGGAACAGAATCTAGATTGAATGCCATGGTGATCAATAAGTGGATGGAATGCAGATTACGTCCTTAAATCTCAGGCCGCGATAGTCTACAGAGAAGATAACTGAACTCCACCTCATCCCGCAGAAAATGGAGGCGATATGACCCACCCCACCTACGACACCTCAGCCCCCGTTCTCGTCACTGGCGCCACCGGCTATGTGGCTGGCTGGCTGGTCAAACGCTTACTTGAAGAAGGGTTCACTGTTCACGCCGCCGTCCGCGACCCAGGCAATACAAGCAAACTGAAGGCCCTCAATCATCTGGCAGAAGAGGTCCCCGGTCAGATCAAATACTTCCCATCAGATCTGCTGCAAGCAGGATCCTATGCCGATGCTATGCAGGGATGCGCAGTGGTCTTCCATACCGCCTCTCCATTCATCATGTCCGTCGAAGATCCCCAAAAAGATCTGATCGAACCAGCCCAACTGGGAACGCGCAATGTTCTAGAACAGGCCAACCATACCGAATCAGTGCAGCGGGTGGTTGTGACCAGCAGCTGTGCCGCCATCTATGGTGACAACGCCGATTTAGAACAAACCAAAGGCGATATGTTCACTGAAGAAGACTGGAACACCAGCTCTTCGCTGAGGCACCAACCCTACTCCTACTCCAAAACCGTAGCCGAACAAGAAGCCTGGAAAATTGCCAAAGCACAAGATCGCTGGGATCTCGTCACGATCAATCCTTCGCTAGTACTGGGACCAGGAACCAATCCTATGGCCACCTCTGCCTCCTTCTCCCTGATCAAACAGATGGGGGACGGCACTATGAAAAGTGGTGTACCCAACTTTGGGGTCGGGGTTGTGGATGTCAGGGATGTAGCCCAAGCTCATATGGCTGCGGGTTTTATGTTTACAGCAGAAGGACGCTACATCACGTCTGGATACAACACAAACTTCCCAGAATTGGCCGAAATCTTGCAGTATCAGTTTGAAGATGCCTATCCGATTCCCAAAAGCACCCTCCCAAAACCATTGGTTTGGTTGATGGGTCCCCTTCTAGATAGAAGCATCTCGCGGAAAATGATTGCCAGAAATGTTGATGTACCGTTGCTGGTAGATAACAGCAAGGGAATCCGAGAGTTAGGGCTCACCTACCGTCCCCTGGCGACTTCTCTTACGGAGATGTTTCAACAGATGATTGATAACAACATCATTACAGCCGCTTAACCACCACTGGACGAGGTAAAGCCGTGGAAACGATCGTCATTATTGGAGCCGGTCCAGCCGGACTTTTATTAGCGCATTATCTCCTGAAGCGAGGTGGATATCGCGTCGAAATTTACGAGCGTCGTCCCGATCCGCGCCTTGTAGCGCAATCCCAGCAGCGAACGTTTCCCCTAACGCTGCAGTTGCGAGGAATGAATGCGATTCGAGGCATTCCTGACCTAGAGGTTGCCCTAGTAGCAGAAGGAATTTGGTCCCGAGGCACTTTATTGCACCGTCAGAAGGGCAAGCCCCGTGAGATTAAACGTCAAACGCCTTTGTTATTAACGAATCGAACTCAACTGATCTCGGTACTGCTCAACCACCTATTGGAACACCATCGGGATGCTGTAAAGATCAGCTTTGACTGTCCCTGTGTTGGTGTGGAAGATCAAACCGTGATACTGCAGCCTCACAACAAGGACACCTTCACGGTTCGTTTTGATCGCTTGGTGGGGGCGGATGGGGCCCGCTCCCAGGTGCGAGAGGCGTTGGTCAAAAAAGGGATGCTCCAATGTGAGCAAAGTGTGGTCCCAGATGTCTATAAATCCTTATTTGTCTCCCAGGTGAACAAGGACCCATCCGTTAAACTCACGGCTGACAAAATCCATACCTGGAGCATAGGCGAGGGAACGCGCCTCATTATGGCACCTCAAGCCAATGGGGGGTTGCATGGCACATTGATCTTTCCACCTGACAAGAATCCGCTGGAATCATTGAAATCCGACCAACAGGTATTAGCGTACTTTCTAGAGAAGACACCCAATTTAGGGCAATTGATGACGCTAGAAGAAGCAGAGGCATTGCGGCAGAGGCCCATCTCTAAGTTGCTGACGGTGAGTTGCGATCGCATGCACATCAAGTCCAACATCCTCTTGATCGGCGACGCAGTTCATGCGGTCTCAGCTTCCATTGGTCAAGGGTGCAATGCATCTCTACAAGATGCGCAGGTTTTTAACCA
>CALFCG010000189.1 GCA_937951315.1 uncultured cyanobacterium | reverse complement strand
GACCACGACCACTGTATAGTCGCCTTTGAGTTGGCAGATTAAATCTTCAACGATTTCGCTGGAGATCGGATCCAGGGCACTACAGGGCTCGTCCATCAAAATGACACAGGGTTTGAGGGCTAGGGCCCGTGCCAAACAGAGCCGTTGTTGTTGTCCCCCTGAAAGTGAGAGGGCCGGTGTCTTGAGCCGATCTTTGACTTCGTGCCAGAGTCCGACATTCCGGAGGACGGTCTCAATAATGGCGTCGATGTCGTTGCGATCGCAAACCCCATGTTCCCGCAGCGGAAATTCGATATTCCGATAGATCGACAAGGGAAACGGATTGGGCTTTTGAAATAGCATCCCTACCTGACGCCGCAGCTCAATTACGGGAAATTTCTGAATCTCTCGGCCATCTAAATTGATCTTCCCTGACATATTTGTGTGGGGTGTTAGATCAATTAAACGATTGAGACAACTCAAAAAACTTGTCTTGCCGCAACCAGAGGGGCCGATTAACGCTGTAATTTTTCCCGCCGGAATGGAGAGATTGACATCTTCAAGAACGCGGTTTTTACCATACCGTAGGGCCAAATTCTGGATGCCCAGGCTGGGGGGAGAGGCACAATCAGAGGTGAGCTGAGAAAGTTGAGATGGCATCTGCAGTTGACGAGATTGCACCTGAAATCGACGAGACTGAAGTTGAGATTGGCAATACTTAAGCAACATTAGATCACCTGGAGCCTAGATTGACGAAAACGATGGGCCAGCCATGAAACACCCCCATTAATTAAAATCAGGGTGCCCATTAACACAAGAGCGGTGGCGTAGGCATGAGGTTCCCCCCCAGCAATATTGGTGGCAAGGTCGTATATGTGTATAGAAAGCGAACGGCCTGAATCGAACAGTGAACTCGGCATTCGATCCACGTAGCCACTGGTAAATATTAGGGCTGCTGTTTCTGCGATCGCACGTCCGATGCCCAGCAACAGACCCACCATAATTCCCGGCATTGCTGCCGGGAGAATCAATGTTCCCAGCGTAGCCGTCCGAGACAGCCCTAAAGCTGCAGACGAGCGGCGATAGTCCTGAGGCACAGCCTGCAGACCCTCTTGCACCGAGCGAATTAATATGGGCAGAACCATACAGGCTAGTGTGAGTCCCCCTGACAAAATTGAGAATCCCAGACCCAGCCGTTTGGAGAAGAGCGCATTTCCAAATAGGCCGAAAACAATAGAGGGAACACCCGCCAGAATATCGAGGCTCAGACGGACAGCGCGACCGAAGGGTCCTGCTTGAGAACTAAATTCAGTCAACAGAATAGCGGTTCCGAGGCCTAAAGGCGTTGCCACCGCCATGCAGACCGTGAGGATCAACCCTGTAGAAACCAGAATGGGGGCAATGCCGCCCTCAACGCCTGCTTTTTCAGGCGAAGTGGTCAGAAAGGTCCAGTTCACCTGTCCCCCTCCCTGCCACACCAGATCTCCCACTAACCAGACCAAAATGAGGGTGACAACCCCAGCGGTACACCAGACCACTGCAGCCATTAACGGTTCTGTAAGGTGATTCCGACGCATACTCATGATTGAGGTTGAATGAGTTCGCTGAGCAGGACGAGAAGGGTGACGCCGATCATTAGCACCAGTCCACTGACGAAAAGAGCGGCTCGATGTTGCTCAAGCGCATAGGCCATCTCTAAGGCAATATTGGCGGTCAGCGTCCGTACGGGATCAAAGACCTGTTGGGGCACCTGAACGATGTTGCCACATACCATCAGAACGGCTAGGGTTTCACCCAATGCCCGTGCCGTTGCCAGCATGACACCGGTAATCAAACCTGAGCGCGCTGCGGGCAAGCAAACCCCCCGTACCGTGGCCCAGGTTCCCAAGCCCAAAGCCTGCGACCCAGTCCAGTAATGGTCTGGGATGGCGGTCAGGCTAGAGTCCGTCACGAGCATCACGGTGGGCAAAATCATCACCGCTAGGATCAAAATGCCCGCCAGCAAACTCGGTCCCGGTGGGTGCAGCCGCCCAATGATGGGGACCAGGACGACAAGTCCCCAGAACCCATAAACCACTGAGGGAATTCCGGCCAACAGCTCAATCAAACGACGATAAATTGTTGCCAAGGCTGTTGGGGCATAGTACTGGCAAAAAATCGCAGACAAAATGCCTAAAGGCGTTGCTAAACTCACGGCTCCAAAGGTCACCAGCAAGGTTCCCACCACCATGGGGGTGATGTTGAACTGTTGTGAGGTTGGGTACCAGGCTGGATCACTGAAAAATCGCCACCAGCCAATTTCCTGGAGAATGGGTAGGGTTTCCAACAGCAGAAAGCCGACAATCAGGAGGAGCACAGCACCCGAGATGGCCGACAAAATCTGCAGAACAAAGACTAAGTTGCGATCGCTACGATAGAGGGACAAAATATTGCTCCTCGACAATATCGTGTACCTGTTGGGATTGGGCAAAGTCTAGAAACTTTTGCTGGCTTTCGTTGGGAGTCCCTTTGGTGATCAGCGTGAGTGATCGTGATAGAGGGAAGGTTTCATCTTTAACGGTTTCAAGAGAGGCGCTCACTCCATTCAAAGGTAATAACTTTATGGGGCCACCATTTTGTACCTGAGAGGCAGCCGTCCCCACGGAGACGTAACCCACTGAATTGGGGTTGCCTGCCACCGTTTTGATCCCTTGTTCGTTGTCGCCAATCACCACATCCGCTTTGATCTTTGGCGATTCAAGCTTAAAGTGCTTCAGGAATAGCTCTAACGTCGAGCGTCCTTCGGCCTTATTGACCACTGTGATGGGAGCATCTTGCCCCCCTAGCTGACGCCAGTTATTGATTTTGTCGGTGTAGATGCCGATGACCTGTTCTTCCGTGAGTTGGCCAACGGGATTGTCTTTATGGACAATCATGGCGATTCCGTCTTTTGCAATGGGAAATGCTTTGAGATCGGTTTCTTGGTCGTTGAGAGATCTCGATACCATGCCTATGTCAGCGACCTGCTGTCTTACATCGGCAATTCCCCGTGAAGAACCGCCTGACTGCACATCAACGCGAATTCCAGGGTTCTCCTTTTCGTATCGCTTCGCAATTTCTGATGCCAGCGGTGCCACAGTGCTTGATCCGGTCAGAATGATCTTGTTTGAAGCATTAGACGCGTTGGTTGAGTCGCAAGCCTGAATACCCAACGCCAAGGCAAAGCCTAAGGGCATTAGCCGTAAAAAGGTTCCTCGATTCATAGCGTTATAGAAAAGTAGTAAAGGACAATTCACAGCAGCCTAAGTTAAGGCCTTGCTGCTGATCTGCGTTCAAAAGCTCTGGCGATATCGAATAAAGCATCGCTTTGCCGTCGCGGATAGACTCGACAAAGCCCGCATCTCGCAGGACTTTTAGATGGTGAGAAAGCAAGCTTTGCTCAAGATCTAAAACCTTGTTGATCTCATAGACATGCTGAGGACCCTCCATCAAAAGCTGAATAATGGCTAGCCGACTCGCATCAGCTAAGATTTTCAGTTTGGAGACACAGCTCTGCTGATCATCGGACACGGCGCAGCAAGGTTTCCTATCTTGAGGGCAATTCTAGAGGCTTAATTAAATTGAATATACATTGATATCAATATGTATTCATGAATAGAATCTGAGCCGTTTATAAATCATTCCTGAGTACTAAGCTGAAATCACTCAGAAAAGCCTGGAAGCCTCATATTAAGGAGAGATATCCCTTTCTCTTACGGTCTTACTCACGCTGCTGCAGTTAGCGCAGGAGCTGGAGAGCTGTGAGTAAGCCGGAGATTAAAGTCAAAAGCAGCAGGACCCAGATGACATATCCTGGCAGCATGGATAAAATTGCGAATCCGCGTAGAACATAAATAACAAGCGTTCCAGCAAAGAAGAAACTAAACCACTTTAAGGCCCAGGATGAATTGGCTCTACTCATGTTTCTTCAAGGTGCAAATGATCACGCTTACAACCATAGCTCATTGCACAGAAAGCAGAGGGCCGCGCTCCCCAGGGGGACACTAAGATTATCAATGCCAAATTTTGAGACTGATTCCAAGGCGGTGGCGGCGACTGCCACCATGAGCGCACAGAGCCAGGTTTGCCAACTTGGTCCCTGGGTGAAGAGCAAAATTGAGGCGACGATCACGCCGCTCACGGCTGTCATGGTGAGCGAGCCTTCCCAGCTTTTATTCATGCCCCATATCTGATACTTGTGCTGACCCCATCGCTGACCGACGAGGGCTGCAAGACCATCTCCCCAGGTCATGATTAAAATGCCAATGGCTGCATATTGGGGCAGGGCCAAGGGCCAAAACCAGCCCACTAAAAGACCAATGCTAATGGCATAGAAGAAGGTGCCCAGGCTCTTGCGACCAGTACCACTGGTGCTAGATAGGATCGGATATCGATAGGACAGCAGCATGACGATGCTGAAGAAGACTGAGGCGGCTAGACCGATCCAGGTTGGAAATTGGAACCACCAGGCGAATAAAACAACGTTGCCGACACCAATGTGGACAACTTTGCGATTAATCTCTGGGTCTGTCTTACCCCTAAGCTTGAGAAATTCTGCCAGACCAAAAACACCCACGACCCAAGCACCCGCTATTGCAAGTTGAAGATAGAACATTGTGGGAGCGAAGAGCCAATCCATAGGGGGAATGAAGACGGAAGCCAATGGTGCCACTGTTGCTCGCTAGACTAACTGACCGCAGAGCAATGCCTCTTCACTTTAATGGATTGCGGTTTCACCTGAAAACAGAAGGCTTGGCGACTGATTGCAAGATGAGAGAGGTATTTTGAAGTGAACCTCGAGAAATCTATGACGAAGTTGAATCCTATGGCGTGGGAGAGTGTATGGGAGCGCCACTTTCATCACGCAGTCGTTTGCCTGCATGGATGTACCAGTGTAAATGTTTCGTCTCTTGGTAGGAGCCGATGTTTGTCGAGACGCGACATCCACCATAAATAGACGATATTGGCTGCGTTAATTCGGCGAGCGTCTGTATCAGCTCGAGCATAAGGCCCTCCTCCGTTGAATCCAGTGTGGCCAAAGATTCAATATGACGCCGGGGAACAACAACGATATGCACTTCCCAATAAGGCTGAGTGTGGTGGAAGGCAATAAGCTGATCGGTTTCCACGATTTTATCTACGGTCATCTTGCCGCTAATAATTTCGTCGCAGTAGAAATCCATTGAATACTGCCTTTTATGTATCACTCAGCATGAATATTTAAGCTCTGGTCTAGCTGTAGTTTTCCACTTAAATTTCCCAAGAAAAACAAGAACCTAGGTAGAAATTTATAAAACGCGGTATATACATTCTTTTATTGGGACAGTGACCAAGCGATAAAACGCTCAGCATAATAGATCGCAAGCTGACTGCTGGCACCGTTGAATACCGAATCGAAGGAGTGATCAGCCCAGGGAATTTCGATAAAGACAGAGGGGCTCTTGGTTTCTTGGAGGCGCTGGTGCAGTTGTTGACCGTATTGAGCTTCGACAATATGATCACGGCTGCCATAGATCAACAGCGTGGGTGGCACCGTTTGGGTCACTAAGTTTAGGGGGGATGCCTGTCGATATTGGTCGGGAAATTGCTGTGGGGTTCCACCGATAAAATCCTCTAAAAGGGAACGGGTATCAATGGGATCGGGTACCGGAGGGTAGTTATAGCCTGCTGTGAGATCGATAGGGCCATAGTAGTTGATGACACCTCTAATTTGCGGATTCTTGTTCGTGTAAGCCGTCAGCATTGCTAAATGTGCGCCTGCAGAACGCCCCACCAAAACTAATTTTTCTGGATCTGTTTCATACTCAGATGCATGGTTTTGAATATAATCGAGGGCCGTTTGGACATCTTCAAGTTGTTTTGGGAAACGATAGTTCGGGGCATGACGATAATCAATGGCCCACACCACATAGCCTTGAGCGGCAATATAGCGATTAAACGCGCGATTGGCGGTGGGGCCTCCTCGCTGCCAAGCACCGCCATAAATGGCCACAATGCCGGGATAGCTTCCTGGCTGCTGGGGTTGATAGATTTCAAGCGAAAGGGGGACACCTTCGGGTTGAGCAAAGGTGGGGATTGATCTTTTGCGAACTTTTTGAAGGGGAATGCCTCTAAAGGCATCCAGGTAGAGGAAAGGATGGGGGCGAAACTGGTTTTTCTGGGTGGGGGAAATGGAGTTGAGATAGTCTGGGCCAAGCCCCTGCTGCATGGCGGTCTCAGCCGTGCTGATCGTGCTTGTCAGTTGGATCAAAGGCCAACTCGAAAGCAGAAGAGCCAGCGTGCTGCAGCCAATGAGGATCAAAGATACTGTGGTGCGTTTGCTCAGCAAAA
>CALFCG010000188.1 GCA_937951315.1 uncultured cyanobacterium | reverse complement strand
GCCAAATGGCTGGATTCGGCCCAAGTCCTCACTGTCGAGCAGGGGCAGATTCAATGCTAAGCCGGCTCGTCTAACAAACCAACAGCCATGGCGCTGATACAGAAGGCTATCACCAGTGGCATGGGCGATTGCTGAAGATAGCTCCCCAGAGCCGCAATACCCGATGCCAATAAAATCACGCCATACAGATATCTGAAGGACTGGGGTGTATCACTCTGAAAGTCTTGAAATACGTTAGGCGGGATCGGTAACGGCATCACAGCTCCGGGGGGAAACGCCCAATATTGGTAGTGATCTATAAACAGATCGGTCCAGCCATGTTCTTGGCACCAGCCCGTAACATAACCAGTCATGGATTTGGGCATGTGCATTTTATTGTCTCTCTTTCACTCAGACTTGTAATGTTTTTCGAGATTAACAAATGACGGCGAAAAGTTTTTCAGCACCATATAAAACTTAATTCCCCCTGACTGATAAATCTTTATTCTGAGACTCATAAGCGATAGATATGAATACCCCCCTTTGATAAGTAATTCGTAGGTCTTACGCTTTCTTTGATTACAAATCTCTTTGGTAGAGGCAGACTCACAGCTTTATAAAGCTTAATTTTTCTCGTAATATCAAGTAGGTGCCTTGAATTGACCTAAGCAATATTTTGCTGATTAATATTGCGAAGGTGTTCATTGGCCGCCAGCTGTTTTCATGTAATGAGAGGTTTACCGAATGGCATCTTTTAAAGTCACGCTAGTTAACGAAGCTGAAGGCCTTAACCAAACTATTGAGTGCCCAGATGACGAGTACATTCTTGACGCAGCAGAAGAAGCGGGCGTAGATCTTCCCTTCTCTTGTCGTGCAGGTGCTTGCTCTACCTGTGCAGGTAAAGTGACTGCTGGCTCAATTGACCAGTCCGAGCAATCTTTCTTGGATGAAGATCAGACTAGTGCTGGCTATGTCCTCACTTGTATTGCCTACCCAACCTCTGATTGCACAATCGAAACGGGTAAAGAAGAAGATCTCTACTAAGGATCAGGCTTAAAGCCAGTTGCTAATCTAGGTGGGTCTGTGGCGCGAACTATCCGCAACCCAACCCACCTCATTTAGCAAGTTCCAACGTTTTTTCTTAATCATTGAAATTTCAATTGACTCAAGAGCATCCCAGTTTCTGACCCAGTTGAGAGTAGTAGAAATAATTTGAGTTCTATGGGTCTCTTGAGGGGTCCTACCTGCTACTGTAGAACGCTTCCCTACATTTCAGCTTTTTACGACAGGTATATACCAAGGTTTAGCTATGGCAACCTACAAAGTCACGCTCAAGAATGAGTCTGAGGGAATTAACCAGACCATTGAGTGCCCAGATGACGTATACATTATTGACGCAGCCACTGAGCAGGGATTAGAGCTTCCAGCCTCTTGTCGAGCAGGTGCTTGTTCGACCTGTACGGGCAAAATCATTGCAGGCACGGTTGATCAATCGGATCAATCGTTTCTTGATGACGACCAACTAGAGAGTGGCTTTGTATTGACCTGTGTCGCTTACCCAGCCTCGGACTGCACCATCATCACCCACGAAGAAGATAATCTCTTCCCTTAGGAGGGATGCAGCTAATTTATCGACAGCCGAAGATTGAGCCAAAGGTAGGAACGTTGTCGAGACGTTCCTATTTTGTTATGGATGGGGTAGAAGCAGTTAGAAATGACTTTCTTCACGAGGATGGTTAAAGCATGAATCTTGTGGATTATCTACGCGTCAGCCTCGTTGATCGGTGCAATTTCCGGTGCCAATATTGCATGCCTGAAGATGCTGCACTCCAGTTTTTGCAGCAGAACGAACTATTACAGACCGAAGAACTCCTCACACTACTCAAACAGGTCATGATTCCGGTGGGGTTTTCCCGTTTTCGGCTGACGGGGGGCGAACCTCTGATCCGACCGGATGTAGTGGATATTGTGGGCGAGATCTCAGCCTTGCCCCAGGTACAGGATCTATCCATGACAACCAATGGCTTTCTCCTCGAAGATCGAGCGGCCGCACTCTATGATGCGGGCTTACGGCGTTTGAATATTAGCTTAGATTCCTTGAATCCGGAAACCTTTGGCGTCATCGTCGGCGATAGAACGCAGAAACGTTGGCAAAAGGTTTGGTCTGGAATTCAGGCAGCCTATGAGGTGGGCTTTAATCCTCTCAAGCTGAATGTGGTTGTTATTCCAGGTGTCAATGAAGCAGAGGTGCTAGATTTAGCGGCTTTGAGCATTGATCGTCAATGGCATATTCGTTTTATTGAGTTTATGCCCATCGGCAATGCGGAGCTGTTTGGAGAGCGAGGCTGGGTGCCATCGGAGGAGATTCGTCAGCAGATTCGCGAGCGCTGGGGCTTGAACCCCGGATTCGTCAAGGGGAATGGACCGGCAGATGTCTTTCAAATTCCGGGCGCGCAGGGAACGCTGGGATTTATTAGTCAAATGTCTGAATGCTTTTGCGATCGCTGCAATCGAATGCGACTTTCTGCCGATGGCTGGCTCCGGCCTTGCCTGCTCAACGAAACAGGGCAACTCGATCTCAAAACCTTGCTAAGGGCGGGGCACAAGATGGAGGTTCTGCGAGATCGCGTCCAGAATTTACTGCTGCTAAAACCCGAGATTAACTACAAAGAGCGCGAATCCGGAACCGACAGTACCTATGGCCGCACAATGTCTCAAATTGGGGGTTAGGGCTGCTGTACTCTGACCAGTTGATAGGTTTCAACATCCTGCAAAATCTGAAGGCGCTGAGGGTCTAGCTCAAGGGTTTCCACTCGCTGGGGATAAGCGACCAACAATACTGAACGGTCTGATTGGTCCCAAGACGCCTGTAACTGCGCTTTAATCTGTCGCACCTTGTATAGATATGCAATGGGCATCTGTGTATAGAACACTAAGCTGGGCTTAAAACCAGCCTGAATAATCAATTCGCCAGGTTGATGCTCTCGTTTGATGGTCTCTGCAATTTGACGTAGCGGGAGCTGACGCTGACTATCCATAATCTGGAGGGTCGGCAAAAAGGTAACACTGATAAATAACCCCATCGCGATGATGTTGACCCACCACAAACTACGCAGATTTTTCCAGAGCAAGAAGAGGCTTGCGAACGCCCCCCCTCCCCAAATCAAACTGCCCCAAATCATCACACCGGACTGTTGCACGAGCCGAGGGAACTCAGGCATCGACTGATCGTTCCCCAGCCAGCTCGAACTATAAACACAGGCAACAGACAGCGCTATTAACATCAATAGATGGGCGATGACGCTCAGAATAACGCCCCACCGCTGACGGATAGGGCCGATCATGCGATCGCTCAATCCTCCCACCAAAATCGCTGCAGCAGGCATCAGCGGCAAAACATAGCTGGGTAGTTTTGTCACCGCCACCGTGAAGAAGAGCAAAACACCCAAGAACCAATGCAGGGCAAACAAACCCAACTGAGCAGTTCTGGGTTGCTGTCGCCAACGCATCGGTCGCCAAATCTGAAGGCGAGCCATCCCCCACGGTAGCCACACTGACCAAGGCGCAAAGCCGAGTAAGACAATTAAAAGGTAAAAGTACCAAGGCGCGCCATGGTTATTGACAACGCTCGTGAACCGCTCCAGGTTGTGATAGCCAAAGAAAGACTCTAGATAGGTTTGACCATTGGCCAAAATCACAAGGACATACCAGGGCACCGTCAGCAGCAGGAATAAGCTGCCTCCCAGTAAAAGCGGAAGTTCACGCAAGACTGAACCCAGCTGCCCCAGATAAAGCAGGAATGAAAGAATGATTAAACAGGGCAAGACAAGGCCCACTGGTCCCTTGGTTAAAACAGCCAGGGCATCAAAAATAAAAAAGGTTAAATACCAGCCCCGTTGCTGCCAGGAATGCCCCTGATACGCATAGCCGAGGAAAAAGGCCAGCAGGGCTATCCCCATGCAGCCTGTCAGCAACATATCTGATACCCCCTGACGTCCCCAAACAATTAGCTCGGGCGTCAGGATAATCATGGCGGTACTGATCCAAGCTACATGGGTATGAGACTGTGCTTGGCGATCAGTCCTTGACGCTGACAGGCTAGGACAACCAAAACAGCGCAGCGTATAAAAACTTAGTCCCACCAGCGCCAAAGCCGAAAAAGCCGACGGGAGTCGCGCCGCCCATTCATTGACCCCAAGAACTTGATAAGTCACGCCCATGAACCAGTAAATCAGAGGTGGCTTATCAAAACGAGTCTCGCCATTGAAATACGGGGTTATCCAATTTCCCGTTTCTTGCATTTGACGAGCCGCCTCGACAAACAGAGGTTCAGTTTCATCAACCAGTCCAATGCTGCCCAACTGCCAGATAAAGGCAATGCCAAAGAGAACAGCTAAACACAGGATGGAAAGCCACAAACGATGTTGTTTCCTGATGTGGCGGAAATGACGCAATGACATGCAAGTTTCAGAGGATGGCTGCAAATCTCCACTGTAGCGGCAATCCACTGTTCAACAAGTGTTCTACAGGGCGATGGCCCTAAATGACTAGCGAAGGTCAATAGGCTCATCACCCGGGAAAGAACGCGATCGCATCTGTGCATATAGCTGCCGATTTAGCTGCTGCCTAAACTCAAGGAACTGGGCAGAGGGCTGATAGCTACGCCCTTGATTTTCAGCAATGCACTGATCAAGAGCCTGTGTGAGTCGGTCTAGCAAGGCTAAAGCATTCTGATCGTCAATAGCTGTCTGAAGGTACAACACTGAGATCAAATTATCAATTTCTTTTTCGGTCAGGCCGATCCTACAGTTCATCAAAACATTACTCCTTGTGATGCGGTATTCCCCCCACATCAGTGGTTCAGCACGCAAGGAATCGCCTGACCTCCCTATCATGAGAACCAGATGCTGATTTAATCAATATTCTTGATTGTGAAATCACGGAGACGCGAAATACCTACCCCTAAATATGCGGTATTCCCCCAATAATCCGTCCGTCTCAAAAAAGACATAGACCCACTTTATCTAAGATAATTCATTGAGTATTATTCGTCGAGAGTATTCAATTAATAGTGATAGTAACTTATAGACAGGCAACAGCCACTAGTGGGAAAAAAGAGGCTTATCGGCTCTCTAGTGGGCACTTTGAGGACTAAGAAAAATGCCCCAACTCAACCAAATTTTGCTGTATCCAATCAAATCTTTGGATGGGTTAGCTGTATCAGAGATAAAGCTTCTAAAGGGTGGAGCATTAGAGTACGATCGCGAATTTGCGATGGTTGATACCGCGAATCATGTCATTAATGGGAAACGAAATCCGAAGGTACATCGGTTGCGATCGCAATTCGATTTGCCGCAACGCTTAATCCATCTCAACATTCAAGGGGATTCATCCTCAGAGAGCTTCCATCTTGATCGGCAGCGGCCAGCTTTAGAAGCTTGGTTGAGTTCCTATTTTGAGCAACCCGTGCGGCTGCTTCAGAATCTTGAGACTGGTTTCCCCGACGACCCGGATTCAACCGGCCCCACCATTGTCAGTCTCGCGAGCTTAGAAACGGTAACCAGTTGGTATCCCGACTTAGAAGTCGAAATCATCCGGCGTCGGTTTCGTACCAATCTAGAGATTGATGCAGTCCCTGCCTTCTGGGAAGATCGACTATTCGGTGAGCCAGATGTTCCACTGCCATTTCAGATTGGAGATATCCAGTTTTTGGGGATCAATCCCTGTCAGCGCTGCCCAGTCCCCACCCGCGATCCCAACACAGGGACACCTTACTCAGGCTTCCAGAAAACCTTTGTGCAGCAGCGACGAGAAACTCTGCCGGAGGGGGTCTCGCGCTCACGGTTTAATCATTTCTATCGTCTGACAGTGAATACCAAAGTTCCGGTTTCTGAGGCGGGCAAGATTCTCAGAGTCGGAGATTCCATTAAACTGGGTAGTCAGAGCTGAACGGTATGATTTAAGCTGACATCGTTCGTGCTTCTTGAGGTTTAGTGTGGCAACTACTGGTTCACGCCTGCAGCGTTGGGTCTCGATAGGTCTTGCTTTTGTGTTTGCGATCGCAACCAGCGGCTGCAGCTTAGAGAACTTCAAAACCGACGCGGCACAGGTCCCAGAACTCGTCACCAGCGTCCTCAGTGGTCCGAAAACCTTTAACTATGCTCTCAATCAAGAATCTCCCAATATTTTCAGCTACACCTACGAAGGTCTCGTCACCAGTAACCCGATCACAGGAGACGTTGAACCCGCTCTAGCCAAGTCCTGGGAGATTTCAGAAGACAAGCTAAAAATTGAATTTCTACTGCGGCCCAATCTCAAATGGTCGGACGGTCAGCCCTTGACAGCCGAAGACATAGTCTTTACCTACAACGATATCTATCTCAACGAAGAGATCCCCACCGATACCCGTGATGCTTTAAGGATTGGTGAAAGTGGCACATTCCCCACGATTCGTAAAATAGATGACCGTCGTGTTGAGTTTACAGTACCGGAACCCTTTGCTCCTTTCTTAGAAGCAACGGGCACTCCCATCCTGCCAGCCCATATCCTGCGGGAAACAGTGGAAAAGAAAGATTCTGCAGGGAAGCCTATTTTCAACTCAACTTGGAGCGTCGAAACGGCTCCAGAGAAAATCATTGTCAATGGCCCCTATAAACTAGCCAACTATACTGTTGACCAGCGGGTCATTTACCGACGCAACCCTTATTATTGGCGCTATCAAACAGAAGGAGCCTCACAGGGCAACATTGAACGCATTGTCTGGCAGATTGTCGAATCTGCCGATGCTTCGCTGCTACAGTTTCGTTCTGGGGGGCTGGACTCTTTCAGCGTCACGCCCGAACAATTTTCGCTCCTGAAACGAGAAGAAGAAGAAGGCAACTTTGAGATCTTGGAAGGTGGCCCCGCCCCTGGCACAAACTTTATTTTCTTCAATTTGAATACAGGAAAGCGAAAGGGGAGGCCTTTAGTAGATCCCATTAAATCAAAGTGGTTTAATGACGTTGCCTTTCGCCAAGCCGTGGCCTACGCCGTCAATCGGCAAAAAATGCTCACCAACACGTTCCTAGGTCTCGGGAAAACCCAAAATTCCCCCGTTTCAGTTCAGAGTCCCTTTTATCTGTCCCCAGAAGAAGGACTCAAAACCTATGATTACGATCCGGCAAAGGCCAAACAGCTACTCAAGCAAGCTGGTTTTCAATATAAAGGGAACGAACTGTTCGACTCAGAGGGAAATCGAGTACAGTTCGTGCTCAAAACAAATTCTGGTAATGCAACCCGCGAAGCATTGGGTGCACAGATCAAACAAGATCTAGCAGCGATTGGAATGCAGGTAGACTTTGCCCCCCTTGCCTTTGGCACGCTCGTTGATCAGCTTTCTTCTTCACTAGAGTGGGAATGTGTCCTTTTAGGCCTCACAGGTGGCACTGAACCACACTTCGGCAAAAACGTCTGGGACCCGAATGGTGGTCTCCATATGTTTAACCAAAGTGCTGACGGCGTTGAGGGACGTGTCGTGAATGATTGGGAGCAAGAAATTGGTCAACTTTATATTCAAGGTGCACGGGAATTAGACGAAGCAAAGCGAAAAGAAATTTATGCAAAAACCCAGCAAATTTCCCAGGAACAATTGCCTCTCATTTATCTAATTAACCCACTATCGTTGAATGCGGTCCGCAACAAATTTACTGGCATCCAATACTCAGCTCTCGGAGGGGCATTCTGGAACATTCACGACATTGCTGCAGAGGCCCCAGAAGCTACCGAGCTAACAGAATAAAACAAGATTTGCATCTTATTTCTTTGCGTAAAGCAAGGAGAATATCTGCGCTTTTTCCTAGTCCTCAGCCATAATTTGGGGAACTCGGAAAAAATCCCCATCTTGCTCGGGGGCACCCGCGAGGATTCGATCTCGGTCTTCACAGGTCTGCTGTTGATCCATACGAGTCACATTGCTAACATCAATAGCCCTCGTGGTCGGCTCCACCCCTGTGACGTCTAACTCACTTAGCTGTTCAAAATAGTCCAAGATATCGCCAAGCTGAGTTGTAAATTGCGACTCTTCGTCAGTCGTTAGCTCTAGACGCGCAAGGTTCGCCACCTTGAGCACCTCTTCACGTTCAATCATGTATAAAAAGCTCTTACTTACTATCCAACGTTGCTCGACCCGTGGTCTTTAACCAGTTCTGTGCCTCAGGATAGTTGTTCGGTACGATTCGAACAGCCTTGACCCAAAGATCTGCAGCGCGATCGTACATCTCTTCTGCCTCGTCCGTCTTACCGGCCTGAGTCGCCTCTTCCCCACGCTGATGGAAGATAACCGCTGAGTTATTGAGCGCCTGAGGCATCTGAGGATTGAGGTCTAAAGCTTCGTCGTAGGTACTCAATGCCTTGTCATACTCAGCGTTGCTGGTATAAATAAGAGCCATGTTGTACAGAACAAAGCTGCGATCGTAGGGATCTTCTTCTAGCTCTAGGGCTTCTTTATAGTTGTCGAGAGCTTCGGCATATTCACCATCAGCCTGAGCCGACATCCCATCACGATAATAAGCAAACGCTTCTTTAGCCTTAGGATTAGTCGGTAAGATCTTAAGAATAATGTCGGCAATGACAGTAAACGTCTTATCAACAAAGTTATCGTTGCGTTGAGTTCTAGGCATAGTCGCTGAGCTGAGATAGAGAGACCTTAATCATCACAATGAACTGTGACGGGGTGCAAGCTTTAGTTTAACAGCTTTACTTTAAGCAAAGATACTTAGTCTTTGCGCTTATTTAGCCATCCAAGCGGCTCCCATAAATGCAATCAAATTGTTGAAGCTATGCATCGCGATGGGTACGTAGATAGACCTTGTTTGCAGTTGGGCATATCCCAAGAGCAAGCCAAATCCAAAGATAATGCCCATGAAAAAAAAGTTGTACTGTAGGTGAATCACAGCCCAGATTCCTGACGTGATCAAGACCGCACCGACGGGACCCAGTTGAGAGAGCGCAATTCCAGGAATCATAAAGCCACGAAAGAGAAGTTCTTCAAAGAGAGGCCCCACAACGACCACAGCAAGAAACAAGGGCACGAAGTGTGCCGTCGACGAAAAAGCACGAACCATAAACTGGTCTGACTGATGAAAGGTTTTCATCAAAAGTTCTGATAGCACCAAAAAAACGAAAAGTATTAGGTGCCAAAGCATAAAGGTCTTTAAAGAAATGCGGCGCAATCCCAGATATTCCGAGAATGTGATGGAAGGGCGCAGGCGGATAAACCAATAAATCAGTCCGATACCAATGGTGTCAGCCACAAGGGTTGAGATAGCCAGCAAGAGGCCGTTCGACTCTAATCTTTTAGCAACTTGCGTAATCTCCTGGAGCTCTACATTAGGCGTCTGCACCATAACAATGACGAGTGCAACCAATGCAATCACCGTGCTGACACTCAGCAAAGCCCCAATCACCAGTGCTGAAAACCCTAGGGTTGGCCAAAGGGACCAAGGTCGAGCCTCGGGCATGGAATCTATTGACATCAGGAATCATTCCAACAGTTGAAAGCTTCCTGACCTCAAGCCAAGCAAAAACTCAACTTACAGGCATACTATGCGATATTTCAGGAATTAGCCGTTAGTATAAGCTTGATTGGTTGCAGGAGACAAAAGAGGTTATAGATAGTCTAATTTACAAGTGCTTACTGCTGCTTCTGATCATCAGAGGGGAGCTGAATTGACAATAGACCATCATCCGAGACCGATACTCGACCGCCCAGAGCCTCAATTTGACGGCTGGCATACTGGCGGGTACGCTGATCCACCGCACTCACCAACACATTTGACCAGGAGCTGGCTTGCGCCTGACGACTATCGGGATTTGTCGCTAAAAACTGTGCAGTTTGTCGAGAGCGTTGAGCCACTCGTCTCAGTTCAGGACTGTTTGAAAGACCAGCCCAAGCTGCGGCTTGTTCATAGGACTTACGGGCAGCCTGTGGCTGCCCCAAAAACAAAAGTTCATC
>CALFCG010000187.1 GCA_937951315.1 uncultured cyanobacterium | reverse complement strand
ACAAAGGTAGGCGTCATCAATCAGTTCGCTAACTTTGATGATTTCTTTCACGTTCTATTTGATCACTTTGCTAAACCGGATCCCTGGATTGTCTATCCGGACGTTGTACCGACACTGCAACAGTGGCAAGAACAAGGGATTCAGTTAGGCGTCATTTCTAATTTCGATACGCGCCTACACACCGTGCTAGCAGTCTTAGGCTTGGCTCCATTCTTCACATCCGTGACAATATCTACAGGGGTAGGGGCTGCAAAACCACAGGCCCGTATTTTTGAAGTTGCGATCGCAAAGCATCAATGCAGCCCAGAACAAGCCATCCACATTGGCGATAGTTGGTCAGAAGACTATCAGGGCTCGATCGCAGCAGGGCTACAGGGGGTGTGGCTCTATCGGAAGGAAGATTCCATTGAGCCTGAACGAGCATCAGCTGAAAGCATCACCCATTTGGCAGAGTTGAAGTTTACGTCTGCCGCGCTCTAAAGGCGAGGAGTACAGACATAATGAGTGTGGGGCTTAGCACCAGAGCCAGAGCCACACCATGAATGACTGGAAGATGCAGCGATGGTCCCAAATACTTAATCGACACCGAAATCGCAGCAGAGAGAATGAAAATCTTACCCAGGAAAGACCAGAGGTTACCGGTAGCGTTAGAGTTGGCCGTCATAACTTACACTGCTGATCTCATGGAAGGGATCGGGACTGGGCACAAAACCCTAGAATTATTGTAGTCGCCCATCTAGGCATATCTGCAGACTATGCAAATTCTGCTTGTCGATGATGAAATAGAGCTAACAACGCCCCTCAGTCGCCTACTCAAACGGGAGGGATATGGGGTTGAGATTGCCAACAATGGTGAAACGGCTCTCCAACTCATCCAAAACCATGAACAGCAAGGTTCTCCCTACCAGTTGCTAATTCTTGACTGGATGTTACCCCATCAAAGTGGCTTAGAAATTTGTCAGCAGTTGCGAGCTCAAGCCATCACAACCCCAGTCCTATTCCTCACAGCAAAAGATACCCTAGACGATCGCGTCTTGGGTCTGGATGCGGGTGCAGACGATTACCTCGTTAAACCCTTTGAACTCAGAGAACTCCTGGCTAGAGTGCGAGCGCTCATCCGCAGGAATGAGCAACTCGCGAAGTCCAACGACGAACCATCAACGTCTCAACGCATTCACAGCGAAGGGCTAGAGCTAGAGTTAGACAGTCAAGTCGCCTACCGACAAGGATTAGCAATCTCACTGTCCGATAAAGAAAGCCGATTGCTAGCCTACCTCATGGAACATCCTCGACAGCTTTTGACCCACGAAGAAATCTATCAACAACTCTGGCCCGCCGGGGAAACTCCTAATAGCAACGTTTTAGCAGCTCAAATCAGACTACTACGCCGCAAACTGGGTAGCCCCAAAGCCTCCCCTCTCATCCACACCATCTATGGCAAAGGATATTGGTTCAGCGCCACAGCCCCATAACAACGGGTTAACTAATTCTCTGTTTTTGATATAAAACGTGAATATCCTGCATAAAACCTGGATTTTACAGCGATAATTAACTTAGGGGTACATTGCGACAGATGGATCTGCTGTTTGCTCAGCAGATCCAGTCATTCTGGAGGAAGAACAGTGTGGGAATCCTTTATGACACAGTTATTCAGCTTTTGGTTTATTTGCTGCGCCTTTGGTTGTTACTTTTCCTTAGAAGTACAGCAGGACGATCATTAAAACGTTCGCTCAGACAATCAGCCATCCCAAAGACCGAATAGGTAGCAAAGCATAATATTGGCTGCAAAAAATACTCGGTGAACATCGACTCCAGAGGAACGCCCAAACAGGAAAACGAGGAGATAAATAGCCCTCGAAAAACCTTGGATTTTCGTCGCAAAAAAGATCGATTTACTCAGGTATATTGACGGTACATAAAGCTGACAGAAAATCTCTTCATAATACTCTAAAAAAGATGACTTATGAAGAGATTTCCTATCGAGAATTGACGATATAATTACCTTATTCAACTGAGAAGTGAAACAGACTTTCGTCTCCCTTGGAATCAGGATAAAACACTTTGAAATCCTGGAATTCAATATATGCAAGCCAACCACACATGAAGCTACTACCCTTTCAAGAAAAGACTTTAAGCAATATAGAGCCTCATTCTTGAAGAGTTTTTTGATCTCGAGAATTAGAAACTTTAGATTGTTTTTTGTTTGACAACAAGTCATAGAGAGTATAGGAACGAAGCATTTCATTTACGATGCCTCTATTGGTTTAGTGGTTCATTCCTTGAGACAAAAAAATATTCCCTTCAGCTGGTCTTTTTTAACATTGGTAAGTGGCAGTTTATTGAGCGTCGTATCCCCAATGCTGAGTTGGGCTGAAACATCTTCGTTACCTCCATCTCACCCCACCTCATCAGAGCCGACTCTCGCCAATACATCTGAAACATCAACCTCACCCCTGACTGAGCTGACCTCACAGGATTTTCAAGATTTACAGCCCGCAGATCTCAAAGAACGGTCTGTTGAAACACTCTCTGACGCAGCATACCTATTTGGCTCCTCGCCTCAAGTCATAGATCCTCAGCATCATGCAGCAGAGGTGAATGCTTTCGAGGGTCCAGCAACATCCCCCACCATTAGCTTTTCACCTCTGCAATCACCAAGAGCCCAACATCCCTTCAATGCCCCTGCATCAGATCGCCGATTTCATGAAGAATTAGCCGAGAGGTTACAAGCCGCCACTTTGCTGGCAGATACCCCCAACGATACAGAAGGGACTGAGGCAAACGATCGCAACAACAAATGGGATCCAGGACGCCCCGATAGTCATGCTCCCTTAGGAGTGATGGGAGACCATACGCATAACAAAGGAGAAGTCATGCTGTCCTACCGCTATATGCGCATGGGAATGGGCGGCAACCTAGATGGGCAGAATAACCTCACCCCAAACGAAGTCTTAGAGCAGTTTCAAGTCACTCCTTTACGGATGACCACTAAAATGCACATGTTTGGAGCTATGTACGCTCCCACAGATGAGCTCACCCTGATGGTGATGGCCCCCTACGTGATTAAAAGCATGGATCACCTCACAGGTATGGGCACCAACTTTACAACCAACTCAGAAGGGTTTGGTGATATCCGCCTGTCGGGTCTATACAACATCCTGGATCGCAATCGTCAGCGGGTCCACTTCAATGCTGGCATTAGCTTTCCGACCGGTTCAATTAGCGAGCGAGATGCGACACCTGCAGGACCAGACCAAGTATTACCCTACCCCATGCAGATTGGGTCTGGCACCGTTGACTTGATGCCCGGCATCACTTATCTCGGTCAAGCGGGACGCTGGTCCTGGGGTGGCCAAGGCATGGGAACCATCCGACTAGGACGCAACAGTCAGGATTATCGTTTAGGGAACCAGCTCAGTCTGACCGCTTGGGGAGCTCGCCAGTGGTCAAAGTCCATCAGCACATCGCTACGATTGAAAGGGAGACTTTTGGGCAACAATACAGGTGAAGATCCACGTTTGGCACCAGGGAACCAGTTGGTGCCACCACTCATTCCCACCATTGATCCCGATTTGCGAGGCGGTTCTCGTATGGATCTGAATGTGGGACTTAACTTTCTTGCCCAAAAGGGCTTTTTGAAAGGCCATCGGTTTGCCTTGGAAGCAGGACTGCCTATTTTTCAGTCCCTCTCAGGCCCACAGCTTGAGAATGATTTCACGATCACTGTGGGTTGGCAAAAAGCCTTTAGCCCCTAATTGCCTCCTGTCTTTTGGAAAAACACTATCCATACATAAAGGCGTAGGACCGTCATACGGATACTAGCGGATAGATACTGGCTTTATTGTGTAGCCCACATTCAAGCCAGTATCTACAGCAGTTTGCAATTTTCTTGAGGACACCTGGCATAATGCACCTCCCAAGACAAACGTACACCGAGCATCACGCAGGTGTCTGTTAGCTATCTGAAAAGTTCGGAGAATCAATCGCCTCTCCAACCAACAGACAAACAATGCCTAAACAGGCAAATTTTTACGTGGTTTATAAGTTTCAATTTGCCGCAGCCTTTTATAGAGATCCCGCTCTTCGTCACCAATAGACTGGGGTACCTCAATCCGAATTTCCACAAGCTGATCGCCCCGTGTCTTATTACTTGTGGGATAGCCCTTCCCTCCTAAGCGCAGACGTTGGCCGGTTCTCACCCCACTCGGCAGATTCATCGTCACCCAACCATCCAGGGTCGGAGTTTCAACCTGGCCTCCCAAAATCGCTTCAACAGGTGTAATCGGTAACTCACAGATCACATCCGATCCTTCAATCTTGAAGAAAGGATGGGGTTTTACCTCAATACGCAGGTACAGATCACCGCCACTTGTTCCTTGTCCTGTCACGCGAATGCGCTGATCAGAAACCATGCCCTCTGGCATATTGACCTCTAAAGAGCGGCCATCCTCAAGCCGAATGCGTTCCCATCCCCCCTGGTAAGCTTTCTCTAAGGGAACCACAAGGCGGGCTTCAGCATCCCGGCGACCGCTGCCACGAGCGGTATAGCTAGTCTTAGTGGTTCCAGGGCGAAAAGGGTCACGCTCAGCCGTGGCAGTAGTGCTGCTTTTCTTAAATCGCTGACCTAAAAGCTGATCAAGAAAATCTTGAAAATCAGCATACTCACTAAAATCTAAGTCCTCAGTGGAAAAAGGTCGACTTCCCCAACTGCGTTTCTGTTCCTTATTACCACCCTGAAAACCACTCTGATTCCAGAACTGTCCGAAGCGGTCATACTGCGATCTCTTCTCAGCATCTGATAAAACATCATAGGCTTCACTAATATCTTTGAAGCGCTCTTCAGCCGCCTTATCACCAGGATTTAGATCCGGGTGAAATTTTCGCGCCAACTGACGATAAGACTTTTTAATCTCATCATTGGATGAATCTCTAGGAACACCGAGGATATCGTAATAGTTACGGAAATTGCGCATCAAATTTTAGGTTCAAACGATGAGTGAACACCCTGGGGTTAACCCAGCGAAACAAACCAATCTCTATGTGTTAGCCATTTCGTTGGTATTGACCACTCTCTTACTTATCATGCCGCCACAGCAGCCAAAAATTAACTATCCTTACCAATCATCGTCATCCCAATCATCAAATGTGTTGTCATCATAGCGGGTCGCTGGACGACGGGTCGTCGTGGTATTGGATGAGCGCCCTGTCACCGCCTCAACCCCCTTAGAGATACCCTTCGTCACCGTATCCTTAATCGAGTCTAGAGAAGGTAGCTCTAAGAAATCATCATCGTCATAGAACTCATCTCTAGCCGCAGCAACTTCCCGATTCAGGTCGTAGAGGGCATCCTGCAGATTAGCGTAGTCGAGATCAATTTGGCGATCGTCATCGCGGGCAACGCTATCACGCAGATCTCGCGTTAGCTGCTCAATCTCTTGGCGTAAATCGCGCGCAAACTGCGGACCATAGTCTAGGGTGACTTCCCGCAATCTGCGATCGCACTTCGTAATTAAGTCCTGCGCTTGATTACGCTTATCAATACGCTGCCGCCGGTTGCGATCGGTATCCGCAAACTGCTCTGCATCACGGATCATCTTATTCACTTCAGCTTCAGAGATGCTCGCAGCCCCCTGAACGGTAATGCTCTGCTCACGTCCGGTGTATTTATCAACCGCCGTCACCTGCAAAATACCGTTAGCATCTACATCAAAGGCAACCTGAATTTGAGGCACCCCACGTGGCGCCGGCGGAATTCCACGCAGTTGGAAACGGCCCAAAGACTTATTATGTTCAGCCAACTGTCGCTCACCCTGCAGAACATGGACTTCAACCTGGCTTTGATTGCTATCTGATGTCGAAAAAATATCAGAGCGACGAACTGGAATCGTGGTGTTACGAGGAATAACTGGCTTCATGACACCACCAATCGTTTCTAGCCCCACAGTTAAAGGTGTGACATCCAACAATAGGAGATCGGTAACTTCTCCAGCAGTAATCCCAGCCTGAACGGCAGCACCCACAGCAACCACTTCATCAGGATTGACGTTTTGATTGGGTTCTTTATCAATGAGCTGTCGCACCACTTTCTGGACTAGCGGGATCCGCGTGGAGCCACCCACTAACACAACTTCGTCAATGTCATAAGATCGCAGTCCAGCATCTCGCATAGCCTGTTCTACAGGTCCCCGCAAACGACCAACCAAAGTCTGACACAGGCTTTCAAACTCACCGCGGCTAAGATTGACATCTAAATGCTTAGGGCCATCTTCTGTCGCTGTGATGAAGGGAAGGCTAATATTAGTATCCGGCAGACCCGAAAGCTCGATTTTGGCCTTTTCAGCCGCCTCGTTGAGGCGTTGCAAAGACTGACGATCGCGTCTTAAATCAATTCTTTCGTCATCCAAGAAACGTTCAGCCAACCAATCAACAATCACAGAGTCAAAGTCATTTCCGCCCAACTGAGTATCACCACTTGTGGCCTGGACTTCAAAAACACCGTTACCGATTTTTAGAACAGAAACATCAAAGGTGCCCCCCCCGAGGTCAAAGACCATGACCATCTGAGGTCCACGGTTCTCCAAACCATAAGCCAGCGAGGCTGCTGTTGGCTCATTTAAAATGCGCTTGATATCTAATCCAGCAATTCGACCCGCATCTCGGGTCGCTTGCCGTTGGGCATCATTGAAATAGGCCGGTACCGTCAACACAGCACCAGTGACCGTTTCACCCAGATAGCGACTGGCCTCTTCTGCTAACTTACGCAAAATCATGGCGGAGATTTCTTCTGGCGCAAACTCCCGCTCTAGACGAGGACATTTAATCCGAACGTTATCGTCCTGACCACGCCGAATAGTGTAGGGAACCCGTTTCGATTCTGGCGTTAGCTCACTGTATTTACGTCCTACGTAGCGCTTAATAGCAAAAAATGTATTTTGAGGGTTCAAGACAGCTTGCCGTCGTGCAAATTGACCAATCAAGCGTTCACCATCTTTGCCAAAAGCAACCATAGAAGGGGTCGTCCGGCTGCCCTCTACGTTGGCAATCACAACGGGTTTGCCCCCTTCCATGACGGCGACTACCGAATTTGTGGTGCCTAGGTCAATGCCGACAATTTTCCCCATGAAGTGCGCTTCTCCTGCAAGCCCATTGAGATTTGTAAATTTTATTCGTGAATTTTATTGTATCCTGCCCAAGCTAATCTCATAAGGTGTTCATAACCGAATCTAGCGAGTGGGGTCAAGGCTAGCATTCTCACCAACAGACATTTTGACAGCCTATCAGACTAACAAAAATCGGTTTCTAGCTTATGTTGAAAGGTCAGTGCATTCTAGAGGATGATTGCGGAGTAAGCTGTCCAGCATATTTCCAGTCCGGCTTACACGTCCCCCGACAAAGAGACTAAGCGCTAAGACCGTTACTCAATGTTTACAGGTGAAACAGGGTGACAATTTAGAGTTTCATTGTCACCCTGTTTCAAACATCACTTATCCAGCAACATCGAGGCTACTCAGTTCTTGGTTCACCGTATCTAGATTAAATGCCTCTGGATCAAGCGGCCCCGCCCACTCCAGTCTTTCTTTATATTCTGGATTTTGCGGATCTTGCAGAACTTCCAGGAGTTCTGTGTACCCCCAAACACCACCACAGTCCTCCGGCGGACAAGCGCGCTGCCCTTGCAGACACAGGGGATAGGATATGTCTAAATCATAGGGAAGCACTTTTTCCACGAGGATTTCATGCTGCCAATCATCTCCAAAATCATAGGCATAGGAAAACTTCAGCGTTTGATTTGAGATGAGTTGACGTAGTTCAATCTGATCACTCTCCCACTCATTTACACGGTCTACATCCGTTCGGCCATAGGATGTGCCAGCGATGTCAAAAGCATGGAGATGTCCACCTTCCCACCCCATAACAATTTGAATCACAAGATGAAGCTCAGCCAATGTCGTTTCGCTCGTGACCTGAATTTCTCTCCAAACTGGAGGTTGAAGGCCCTGCAATGTAACTTTTAACTGATAGACAGGGACCTTTTTTGAGGACTTACGAACCGCCATGACTTGATTTCAGAGAATCAGACAACAACATCACAAGGATGATGGCCCTATTCTAGGACAGCTTGACACAAAGCTAGACCAAACCATTTTTGAGAATCTGTCCAAATTTTCCTAGATTTAAGCCATTTGGGCCCAGAACTTGGACCTAAAAGAAGGGGTAATTGCTCTAAGTCAAATTTTCGAGAAATCTCAGTATGTATCGTTTCCCCGGCGGCTAACGAGATCGAAACATCAAGCGCTGCTAAGTTTACGGTCTGATCACACAGACTGCGCAGGTGCATTTCAATTTGCTGATATCGCCGATTATAGAAAGCAAAATGCTCAAACTGCTCGAGATTAAAATCAGCTTGAAATCGCCAATTCAAATGCCGCAACATATTCAGGTTGAAGGCTGCTGTGACCCCCTGAACGTCATTGTAGGCAGCCTCCAAAACCTGAGACGATTTTTGGAGATCAATGCCGAGTAAAAAGTAGTCTCCGGGCTGGAGTGCACTCCGAATTTGATCAAAGAACTGTTGGCACTCCTTAGCATTGAGATTACCTAAGGTACTGCCCAGAAAGCAGATCATACGATGAGGAGCTAGAGCAGGGGGAAGGTTCTGCAATCCCTGCTCGTAAGTGCCAATCAACCCACGAATCTGCAGAGATGGATATTGTCGAAGCAGATCGATTGCACTTTCTTTAAGAATGCCACCACTCACATCAATCGGCGCATAGGCAAAAGGAATCGTCTGATCAAGACAATGCTGGTCACGATAAGCATCTAATAAAAAACGGGTTTTAGTGGAGCTACCACTTCCTAGCTCCACTAACTCACACGAGCCAGTGAGCTGTGCAATTTCTGAGGCAGCCTCTTGCAATATTTGGGCTTCAGTCCGGGTGACATAATACTCAGGTAGCGTACAAATCTGTTCGAACAATTCAGAACCACGATCGTCGTAAAAATATTTAGGCGGTAGCGTTTTCTTTGTTTGTTTTAAACCGGCTACGACATCACGACCATCAACAGTATTCGCTTGATCTCTAGGCTGCAGATTCAAAAGAGTGAGGCGGGATTCCAGGTCTGCGATAGATGCTGTAAGGAAATTGAGCTGGCTACCTGAAGCAGACTGAGACGTTGACATGAACTGCGCTCCAAAGCATCTAGAATGAACCTCAACAACGGACAATTGAGGGTAAGTAGGGTAACCCTCAAACACTTTAAACGATTGTGTCTCGATAATCAGGCAGCTTACACCCAACAAAGGTCCCAAACACAGTCTCGAATGAGCGTCAATGTCTCAGCCAAAAGACGCTTACAACTAAATTGCATTACCTAGATTAAACAGATTCTGTACCAGCAATGTATCCTGCAACAGACTGTCTAGTGGCTGGAGAAGTATAGTTAGTCAACTTGACACGAGCGGCCCACCCTGAAACGGCTTCAGTCATTGGAAATCGTAATTCTGATGAATAATCGCGGCATGTCTATCACTAAATTGGGCCAGCGTCATTTCCTCGTCATGGCCTGAAACTTTCTCGCTCCTTCGTTAATGCCATAGGCACAGAGGAAAGCACAGAAGCAATTAAACTCACACTTTTCTCGAGACAAGTCGGACAAAGTGCCACTACCGGAGAAAGTAAAATATCCGAGCTGTGCTGAAACTTAAACTCGCAAAGCAGCTCATCCCGCCAGGGCGACTTATTCGCCGCCCCCAGACAAGCCACTCAGGAACCTGAATCACCAAGAGTTATCCTGAACTATCCAAGCTTCCCCTCACAAATAGGAATAAGCGCACCGAAAGCCAGCAAAATGCTCACGCGTCCCAGGATAATACCAATTCCGAAAGGCACACCGCAGCACGGGTGCTTGCACCGCCCAACTACCTCCCTTTAAAACGCGATGCTGATCATCAAAATAAACTTTTGAGTATCCCTCATAGGGAAAACTCATATAGCCCTGATAGGGGTGGAACCAAGTGTTCGTCCATTCCCAAACATTGCCAAGCATGTCATAGCATCCATAGGCACTCCGCCCCTGTACATATTGGGAAACAGGTGTTGTTTGTCCCTGCTGACCACCAAAATTGCAATGTTGATGGGTTGGGGCCTCCGGTCCCCAGGGGTAGGCATATCCAACGGACAGTTCGGGATGCCAACTCGCCGCCTTTTCCCATTCAGCTTCTGTGGGCAAACGCTTGCCCATAAACCGAGCATAGGCATCTGCCTCAAACCAG
>CALFCG010000186.1 GCA_937951315.1 uncultured cyanobacterium | reverse complement strand
CCTGCGAGTAAAGAAAAACAACTGGTGACCATGCCGACGATTGATTTGATTTTTCGTATCCATCAGCAGCACTTTGGCTTACCCCCAGCTATTCTCAGGATTCCTTCGGTGCCCCGCTCGATAAGCGGAAGAATTAGCTGTTGGAATGCTGCAGTTTTGCGATCGCTGCTGGCTCTGGCTGAGGTGGTGCGATAGTTATTCTTGGCACTCACGGCTGATAACGAGTTCACCATCTGGCAGGCGATAGACGCTCTCCGGTTCGACGATGGGATCGCCAATTTGCCAAGGTCGATTGGCGTCGGCTGTCTTTTCTGTGGGGATCGTTCGGACGGTGCCGGTAGGGAAAGAAGGGGCGGCGGGGTAACCGGGGCGTGCGCGAAGGCTATCTGATCCAGTGATTATGAAGCTGCCCTCAGGCGCTTCGTTGCGGACAATGCAGCTATTGGCGAGCAGATCGCTGGTATCGATGAGATTATTCGGGAGTTCGGTCAGGCTTGCTTCGATGATGCTGTTATCTGGGGTGCTGATAGTACCTGAATTTAGTTCACCAGAAGCATTGATATCGACTCTGCCATTGCCATCAAAATCGATGAAGTCTGAAACGTTTGGAGTGAGGGTAAGACTCTCACCGATGAAGATGGGGGTATCAAGTTCGATATTGCCACCATTACCACCAGCGGAAAAAGCGAGTATGTCGCTATCTCCGGTAGCTATGATAAAATTTTTCGCAGTTAGCAAGATATCTCCGCCACCACCCACACCAGAATTGACACTGGTCGTTATATCGGTGTCACCGAGTCTGATTTCTTGGGCTGTCACTTCAATATTGCCACCAAAGCTGCTGTCTGTTTCGGCTGTAACAGAGCCTGTTTCTATGGTCAGAAGCCCTGTCGTAAGATTAATATCTCCACCTTTTCCACGCCCAGAAGTACTTGAAGAGATTAAGCTATCTGCACCAAAATTTGGACTCCGACTATCGATTTGAATGAAGTTCCTCGCTTGAATATTAATGTCTCCTCCATCCCCAGCCCCAAAATTATCTGCACGGATTCGCCCGCCCTCTCTAAGAGTGAGTGATCCTGTCTCAATATCAATCAGATTTCTCAGTTCCTGTGGTGTCTGATTGACTGATACTGCAAATATGCCACTCCCAGCGTTTCGACGATTACTCTCCCCTTCGAGCAAGATCGAGTCGCTTGCAAAAATTTTCACTGAGCCTAGACGCCCTGAGTTTGTTGCCCCAATGACTTGTGTTCCCAGTCGAATACTTGATTCTATTCGACTTCCTTGCCTGAGAGTTAGAGAACTCGTTTCAATATAAATTCCGTCTGTACTACCGGCGACTGCCCTACCCATTTCACTGAGCTGTGTAAGATTAATGCTGCTAAATATATTGCTACCATCTCCTTCAAGAGAAACAGAATCCTTGGCCCTGATAATTACTTTCCCCGCATTCCCTGCACCAAAACTTGTAGACTGGATGCGACTCACAGCTCTGAGCGTCAAGTTTCCTGTTTCAATTACAACGTCGCCTGTATTGCCTTGAGCTGATGCGTTGATATTGCTGAATATGCCATTCCTATCAACTATTTTGAAAGCTTTACCTAGGATCTCTTTCTCGAGCAGTACAGAATTTTGGGCTTGAATATTGATCAAGCCAGTGTTCCCTTTCCCTGAGTTATCTCCACTAATTTCACTGCCAATTCTAATGGTGACAGTTTTAGCTCGCAGGTTAATATCTCCACCATTACCAATGGCCTGCGGTTCCTCTGGAATAGGATCTACGACTTTACCTCCTACTCCATTTGCTACTCTACTTTGTCGTTGAATAAAAATATCTTCATTAGCATTAAGATCTATATCTCCTGCTTGAGCCCCAGGTCTTCCTTGATCCTGTGCTATACCTGCTTCTAGAGAACTATTGTCTGAAATGTCTATATTTCTGGCATCAAAAGAAATGTACCCCTCACCTGCCGCAGCGACATCTACTTTAGTTCCAGACAGCGTAATATCTGACTTTCTTGCTTCGTTAGTGGTCTTCAATTCACTCCTCTCAGTCAGATCAAAATCACCTGCAGTAGCTAAAGAACTCAACTCTATTCTCCCGCCACGGGCAATGAGTCTGGCATCCTCAATATTGATGTTTCCACCAGCCAGCAGAAGGGATTGCCCTCTATCTACCGCTAACCTTGCACCCCTGATATTCAACGCGGCTGGTCTATTCCCAAACTTCAATCCCAGGGGAGTATTGATCGCGAGTATGGGTTTCCCCTGACTCTTGAGTGCTGTGAATTCTTGGCCATCCTCGAACAGAACAGTGTTAGCCGTGCTGCTTAGAAAAGAACCACCGATGTCTAAATTCGCGTTTGGCCCAAAGATAATACCGTTCGGGTTGAGGAGAAAAAGATTCGCCTGACCTAACACGCCCAGCTCACCTAAAATATTGGACGGATTATTGCCAGTGACTCGAGACATAATATTCTCAATACCTGTGGGATTGGCAAAGAGAACCCCCCGCCCTTGGCCCACATTGAAGTCTTGAAAACTATGGAACAGATTCCTGCCCCGAGCAGCACCCCCGTCAATCCGATCCTCTCGACTATTGATAGGAGTCACCACCGAGCGTTCACCTTTTAACGTTGCATCCGGCCTGACTTTCGCCTGCCCTCGATTAACTTGCAATGGTGCAGCTAGGGCAAGGATGATAAATGTGCTTCTCAACTTGCTGGGATGCGCCAGCAAAATCAATGCGTGATTAACCCAAGCCTTAGAAAATAGTTCGTTCAGCATCAGAAACACAAGCGCGAGGGATAATTGGAGTCTCTCAAAGGCTAAACGCCAGAAAAGACACGCTTCAACTTACCATACTTAAAAGTATGCTGAATTATTTCAAAATCTCTTTGGTTTTTGAATAGCTGTGACAATTTAGTATGAGAGACCCACAACTATTGTCCGTAAAATAGAGCAACCTTTCTCCTCTGCAGTCACTCAGAAATCGATGTCTAAGCATGCATCCCTCAGAATTAAGGGTCTTGTTGCTAGTGCTAACCGCACCCGCAATCAGATTAAACTGGGGCTTTCCTCCCATGATCTTCAGCAGGTTCAAAATGATGTTGAGCAAACCCTAAAGACGGTAGATCGCATCTGTTCAGAGGCCGCGCAGTCAAATGACAGAATTCGTGTGTCTATCAGATCGAAGAGAGACGTTCCTGTAAGGCGTTGAGGAGCTGGAGGCATTGTTCCTAGCGGGGTGATCCAAGAGTGGAAAAATTAAGGGGTTGTCATGCCCATCAATTGAGTTTGGCTACTCAGAGCTGACAAATTCGAATGGGTGACTGTCCTGCTGAGTTTAACCATTCTGACTCACTCAAACACACAGAAGGGGCCGACAATCTAGACATAGTCCCACAAATCGCACAACTCCTTTGTGACGTTAAGGTTATTCCTAAGCTTTTGCACCAAGAGCTCTTAAGGATATTCTCTGGGCAGGAGAAATCCCCCTTGTATCCATAATATTTAACCCTTCGTAGGGGGACTGAGGTTTGAAGACAGAGAGGCATTTTTTAGATTGCATATCCCACAGGCGGGTTGTACCGTCTTGTGAAGCACTGCATAAAGTTTGTCCATCAGGACTAAAGGCGACCGACCAGATACATTCAGTATGACCGGACAGATCTGAATCCCAAGTTTGCTGCTTTGGGTTCCAGAATCTAATCTGGCCATCATTGCCTCCGAAGGCTAATAAATGCCCGTCTGGACTCCATGCAAGACTCCAGGTCATTTTGACTGGTACAGGGATAGTGGTTTCGCAGGTGAAGGTATTTAAATTCCAGAGCTTGCAGGTCCCATCCCCCGACACAGATGCAAGGATCTGCTGCTGTGGATGAAAGGCCACAGATAGGATGAGGCGTTGATGTCCTTCTAGCGAGGCTGTACAAGCCCCAGTTTTTGGGTTCCAAACTTTGAGTGTGCAATCGCTGCTTCCGCTTGCGACCCACTGTCCGTCAGCACTAAAGGCAACGGACCACACCCGGCTTTGATGCCCCAATAATGTATATATGCAGTCCCCCGAGGTTGCATCCCAAAGTTTAAGGGTACGGTCGCCACTTCCACTGGCAATCATCTTGCCATCTGAACTCCAGGCCACACTCCAGATTCGGCTACTATGGCCGTGAAGTCCCATCTGGCAAAGCCCCGAGCTGAGATCCCAAACTCTGAGATAGCCCTCGTCACTGCCGCTAACCAAATGGGTACCAAATGGGTTCGAGGCCACAGCCCAGACTGACCGTTGATGCCCCTGAAATGTCTTGGGTTGGCCATTATTTTCGGTGTCCCACTGATAGAGGTTGCCATCGCTCTGGGCGGTCACAACGAAAGCGGTCTGTTCTCTTGCAGAGGCCCAGGTCACATCACAGGCCCAGTTAGAATAACTGCGGATGTTCAGTAAAGGTTGTCCCCGATGGATATCCCACAAACGAATGGTTTGATCTTCGCTAGTGGTCACGACCCGATGACCGCTGAGTCCATAGTCCACCGCTGAGATGCGTCCTTCATATCCACCTAAACTGTGATCGATTTGGCTAGAGTTCAAGTTCCAAAGTGTGAGCTGCGTGCTGTCACCCCCCGCTACTAAGTATTGATCACAAGGACTGAGCGCCAAGGACCAAATCCGCCCCTTAAGTTGTCCCAATGTATCGACGGGTGAAGAGTCGCCTCGTCGCCAAACTTCAATGACACCACTGTCACCTGCACTATAAATGGTTTGGGTGGATCTACAGTAGGCCATAGCCCAGATGCCCCCCTGTGGAGATAAGCAAGCTTCAAGTTGTTGCCCTGTTGCCCAATGCCAGCATTGAAGGATGCCATCAGCACCACCACAGAAAATGAGCTGCTCGGGTTCACTAACGGCTAAGGCGACAACATCGCTTTCACAGGCTAGAGTCATGACGCATTGACCGTTAAGAAAGTCCCAGATTTTTAGGGTTTGGTCGCTGCTGCTGGTGATTGCAATTTCGTTGTTGGGGCAAATGACTCGCCAGATGCGATCGCAATGTCCTTCAAGAACATGGAGACAATCCCCCGTCTCAGCCTCCCAGACCCGTAGTGTTTGATCTTCGCTAGCGCTGAGAATATAGGCACCATTGGGTGACCAATCCAG
>CALFCG010000185.1 GCA_937951315.1 uncultured cyanobacterium | reverse complement strand
GACCATCGGTTTCTACGACAATGCGACTTCGGAGGTTGTTGAGCACCAGAGTTTGATGGGTTTCAGCAATACCTAGCTCCCAAGGTAAGCCTGCATGTTTAATTGACGTTTGGGGTGACGCTCCAGTACCCCCATCAAAACCAGACACGAGCACCACGTCTGCATGGGCTTTAGCCACGCCTGCGGCGATGGTGCCAACGCCAACTTCAGACACTAATTTGACGTTGATCCGAGCTGCACGATTAGCATTTTTGAGATCGTGAATCAGCTCCGCCAAGTCTTCAATGGAGTAGATATCGTGGTGGGGTGGTGGAGAAATTAGCCCCACACCAGGGGTCGAGTGACGCACCTTGGCAATCCAGGGGTACACCTTTCGCCCAGGTAGCTGTCCACCTTCACCCGGCTTTGCCCCCTGGGCCATTTTGATTTGGATCTCTTTAGCCTGAGATAAATAAAGACTCGTCACACCAAATCGACCGGAGGCGACTTGCTTGATGGCGCTGTTCTTTGAATCACCTCGATCGTTTGTCCATGTAAAGCGTTCAGGATCTTCGCCACCCTCGCCCGTATTAGATTTTCCGCCGACTCGATTCATTGCGATCGCAAGTGATTCATGGGCCTCTTTAGAGATGGACCCGTAGCTCATCGCTCCCGTCTTAAAGCGTCGGGTAATCTCCTCAATCGGCTCCACTTCCTCTAGGGGAATTGGCTCTCTGTCTTTGAATTCCAGCAAGCCCCGCAGCGTAAACAACTGCTCATTCTGTTCATTTACCAAGGCCGAATATTTCTGGAACAGCTCAAAATCAGCCTTTCGGGTCGCTTGCTGCAGCGTATGAATCACCTGTGGACTAAACAGATGCGCTTCTCCTTCCTTCCGCCACTGGTATTCGCCCCCCACGTCCAGGGTATGCACCTCCACATCCCGATCTGGGAAGGCATGACGATGGCGCTGAATCGCTTCTTCCGCCAGAACGGCTAAATCAGACCCTTCAATCCGAGAAGCGGTCCAACTAAAGTACTTATCCACCACGGCTTTATTCAGGCCAATCGCCTCAAAGATTTGAGCGCCCCGATAGCTCTGGATCGTAGAAATGCCAATTTTTGACGCTACTTTAATCACGCCTTTAGTGGCTGCTTTGATGTAGTTTTTGCAGGCCGCTTGGGGCTCAATCCCCACCATGAGACCCTGGTGAATCATGTCATGGATGGTCTCAAACGCCATATAGGGGTTAATGGCACCGCAGCCATAGCCAATCAACATCGCAAAGTGATGAACTTCTCGAGGTTCACCCGATTCCAGTACGAGGCCGACACGGGTTCGGGTTCCTTCACGAATTAAATGATGATGTACACCGGCCACCGCCATCAGAGCCGGAATGGGGGCATTGTCTGTATCTAAGTTGCGATCGCTCAACACAATCAAACTTGCACCGCTCTCAATCGCTTCATTTGCCTGCTGGCAAATCCGATCCATCGCGGCTTCTAGCCCCTGCACTCCAGCATTGGGATCAAACAAAATCGGGATCGTCACCGACTTAAACGGATCACCATCCAAAGCCTTAATCTGCGCCAAATCATCATTGGTGAGGATCGGTGTCTTCAACTCCAACAAATGACAGCTTTCCGGTTCCGCCTTGAGCAAATTGCGCTCGGCCCCAATCGTTGTTTCCGCCGAGGTGATGATCGCCTCTCGGATCGAATCAATGGGTGGATTCGTTACCTGAGCAAACAACTGCTGAAAATAGTTGTAGAGTAGCTTTGGCTTGTTAGACAGCACCGCCAACGGCGTATCGGTTCCCATGGCTCCAATGGCTTCAACACCATTATTTGCCATCGGAGCCATCAGCATCCGCAACTCTTCAAAGGTATAGCCAAAAGCCATTTGGCGCTGCAGTACCGTCTCTGCATCATGGGCTGGAGCCGCTGCCTTCGGAAGCTTTTCTAAGCTCACCATCTGTTGATCAAGCCAATCTCCGTAGGGTTGTTCGGCAATGATTTGATCCTTAATTTCTTGGTCAGCAATAATGCGGCCCTGGGACATATCCACCACAAACATGCGACCGGGCTGAAGGCGACCTTTCTTCTCGACACGCTCCGGGGCAATGGGTAGCACCCCAGCCTCAGAGGCCATAATCACTAGATCATCTTTTGTGACGTAGTAACGAGATGGGCGCAGGCCATTCCGATCCAAAACAGCACCAATCATGGTGCCATCCGTAAACGAAATTGATGCCGGACCGTCCCAAGGTTCCATCAAGCAAGAATGGTACTTATAAAAGGCTTTCTTCTCTGCACTCATCGACTCATGAGCTGTCCAAGGCTCAGGAATCATCATCATGACGGCATGGGGAAGAGAGCGTCCGGCTAAGAACAACGTCTCCAATGTGTTGTCGAAAATTGTAGAGTCGCTGCCGTCAACATTAATGACCGGCTGCACCTTCGCCATATCTGAACCAAATAGATCTGATTCAAACATCGATTGGCGTGCATTCATCCAGTTAATGTTGCCACGCATGGTGTTGATTTCACCATTGTGAGCAATGTAACGATAGGGATGTGCCCGGTCCCAGCTGGGAAACGTATTTGTGCTAAAGCGTGAATGCACGAGCCCCAAGGCGCTCTCAAGATCAGGGTCATGTAGATCGGGGTAATATTGCCCCACCTGAATCGGCATCAACATGCCTTTATAGACAATCGTGCGACAAGACATCGTCGAGATATACCAATGCTCATCAATGCCCGTAGGGCGGATCGCATTGTGAGCGAGCTTCCGCAGCACATAGAGCTTGCGTTCAAAGGCCATGTCATCCGTAATATCGGCACTGCGCTGAATGAAGACCTGCTCCATGAAAGGTTCACTCGCCTTAGCCGTATTCCCGAGAGACGAATTATCGGTGGGAACATCCCGCCAACCGATCACCTTGTGACCTTCCCCAGCCACCACTTTCTCGAATGCTCGCCGACTGGCTTCCCGCTCCTGAGCATCAGGGGAAGCATAAATCATGCCAACACCGTACTCTCCTGGTTCCGGCAGGTCGATCTGCAATCGAGCGGCTTCTTTTAAGAAAAACTTATGGGGCAACTGCATCAGCAGACCCGCGCCGTCGCCTGTATTCGTCTCACAACCACAGGCGCCTCGGTGATCAAGATTGACCAAAATGGTCAACGCCTGTTCAATAATCTCGTGGGACTTCTTACCTTTCTGGTGAACCACGAAGCCTAAACCACAGGCATCATGCTCGAACTGTGGATTGTAAAGGCCTTGCTGAGAAGGACGAGAATAGCTATTCATATGAAAGGACGCGGTAGGTGAAGCTGAACAGAGCAAGATAGGTTTGACCTAACTGAAGTCCAGGGAATCTCAGCGTACTAGAATTCGCCTAGACATTTCAATGAGGTTGACAGAGGCGTAGCAGGTCTTAATGCAAATTTGAGCAGATTCTGTGATCTGTATGTGGGTCCCCCAAACCTGCCTGATCAGTCAAATTGTAAGGCTCCTGCCTATACCTTGAACAGAAAGGGATGAAGAATTGACTCGCATCGACATCTGCCTCTCATCAGATCACAGCTTAACGAGGGGACGAAAAACTTTGTCTTCTCAAGCTAGCAGCCATTGGGATAATTCTATTCTGGATCCTTTCGAGAGAAAGTGATGATAAGTACAAACTGTAACTGCCTCACCTCTCGGGAAATCGAACTTCTGGATCGCGGATAGGGCTGTGTTTGAGCATGACATTGTCATCTTTGAAGGGCGAACTGGCCGTCTATCGAGCGGCCTTAGAAGTTGCTCGCATTGATTTAGTCATCAACTCAACCCACCCCAATAGCGGCGGAGAGCTTTTAATCGCCAATAAGATTCCTTGGGGGTCATGTCCTGACGCAATAAACCACCATGGGGCCAAAAGCCCTTATCTGCAAAGTCCCACCAAGTAATCGCTTGAATGTAAGGCTTGCTATAGCAGAGAGTATAGAACTGCTCAATCCAATCTGCTTGAATCGTCTCAGTCCAGGGGGCATGCCACAAACCTGGGGGATCTTTGAAATAGCTATGCTCATCCCGCTCAGTGGATGAAGAAACACCTAACTCTGTAATGTGGACGGGCTTACCTAATTTTCCAAAACGCTCTAGCATACGGTTAATTTCGAACATATCCTGATCTGGGTAATAGAATTGCAGCCCAATAATTTCAAAGGGGATATCTTGGGCTAGACAGGCCTGCAGATAACTATTGGTACTGACCAGAGGGCGTTCGGATTTCGTTCTTACGACATAACGAGACCAAGCACAGCAAGTATTAATAATGCGCTTTGTCTCAGCGTAGCCCTCAGCGGCAGAAGTCGCAGCGACTCGCGTCATTTCGAGCATTTGCTCAGGGGAGAAATTGAGAATGTTGCCCCATTCGATGTCATGGGCTTCATTGATGATGTCGTAATATGGAACTCGATTACCCCAATGGCGGGTGATGCGCTTAACTCTTGCCCGGGTTTGATCGCGGATTTTGGCATAGGGAAGGTCCCGAATCCAGTCGGGGACACCTATCTCATGAAACCACACCAATGGATGCCCCTTTGGTGTGATGCCAGCTTTTCGTAACCAGTTCACAGAACGATCTATCTGAGCAAAGTTGGGGTGATGGCGTTGGGGTTCAAAGGATCGCCAATAGAGGGGAAGGGTCGCGAAGTTAAAGAGTTCTTGAAACTGACGATCATACTCGGGCCCAGCATCAGGGTGGCCAAAAAAATTACAACCCCACAGAAAATTGGGTCGGCTACCCTGTTGGGTAATTTTGTATTCAGCCTGGATCAGTGCTGCCTGTTCACCAGCCCATAAACTGTGACGCAGGGACTCATTGGCCCATCCTGCCATTTGAGCCGGGTCTGAAGCAGTCTCTGCCCGCAGCAGTTTAGCTGAGGCTTGCTGTAGCTTTTCTGTAACGGTCGAGTAGTGCCCTGACCATTGCCGAATGGCATGCTGAACGCGATGAATGCGCGATCGAGCACAAGCAAGATTAAGATTTAATGGAAAATTATTCGGTGAGTAGCCACGCCCTTGATTATCTGCGAACAAAACCATATTGCCAAAACCTTTGACAGCTAATGTGAAGGCAATGGCAAAGGGTTGTGGAGGAGGCTGGCACCACAGTCGTCCCTCCTCAACCTGTCGAGGGAATTGATCGGGTATTGGTTCATCATTGAGGTCCAAGAAATATAGCTGTTCTAGGACGGCACTGGGCATAGGCTCCCCTAAGGCAGTCCAGGCTCGGAGTTCAATTCTGTTCGTGATTTTGGGTTGAGCAGCGACTCCACCCCGAAATGCGCTAAGGGTAGTAGCAGCCCCTGTGAGTTGAATAAAGTGACGCCGATCCATAGCAAATATATAGGTCAGGATTTGGATATGGCTCCGAAATGGAAAACTATCGGTGCTCGATCTGACTGCAGAATACCCAAATGGAGCAACAACAATGGCAACTTGTCTGTTGTCTCCTGGCTCTGACTGCTTTCTAAAAACTTCATGGATCAGTCAATTATTCAAACAAAAGTCCTTTGGGAGCATATTTTTAGGCTTTTGGGCGCGACTCCCTAAAGTCATATCCTGGACGTGCATAAGTCCTGGATATCTTTACGGTAAGACAGGTCCACGATGTCCGATTCTTGAGTAAAGGCCCTATGTCACAGCTCAGGTTGGATAGATAGACCTTGATGGCTTTGAGAATAGTCTCTTTTGTTGAATGTTAAAAAGGTCTGGAATAACGAGGTACACCTCTTTTATTCCACCTAGGATGAACCTATCTCAGTCCCCTAGGGGATAAGCATTACTCAGAAACGAAGGATACAGCCATGTTTGAGCATGATGTTGTTATTGTCGGTGGCGGACTAGCAGGCTGTCGAGCGGCCTTAGAAATTGCCCGCATCGATCCGGCAATCAACATTGCCATGGTGGCCAAGACCCATCCGATTCGGTCCCATTCCGTCGCCGCTCAGGGGGGAATGGCGGCGACACTCAAGAATGTTGATGATCAAGACAGTTGGGAAGCTCATGCCTTCGATACGGTTAAAGGTTCAGACTATCTCGCTGACCAAGATGCAGTAGAGGTTTTGACCCGCGAAGCACCAGAGGTGGTCATTGATCTAGAGCATCTTGGTGTCCTATTCTCTCGACTGGAAGATGGCCGGATTGCCCAGCGTGCCTTTGGCGGTCACAGCCACAAGCGAACTTGCTATGCGGCCGATAAAACGGGACATGCCATTCTGCATGAGCTGTACAACAATATTGTCAAGCATGGGGTCCAAATTTACGATGAGTGGTACGTCCTCAACCTGATTCTCGAAGATAACCAGGCTAAGGGTATTGTGATGTACCATCTGCTCGATGGTGAGATCAAGGTTCTGAGAGCAAAAGCAGTGATGTTTGCTACCGGAGGGTATGGTCGTGTCTTTAACACCACCTCCAATGACTTTGCCTCCACCGGGGATGGACTATCAATGGCCGCCATGGCAGGCATTCCGCTAGAGGACATGGAATTTGTCCAGTTTCACCCCACAGGTTTATATCCAGCAGGTGTCCTGATCTCTGAAGCTGTTAGAGGCGAGGGAGCTTATTTGCTCAACAGCGAAGGGAAAAGGTTTATGGAAACCTATGCTCCCAAGCAAATGGAGCTAGCTCCCCGCGACATCACGTCCCGCGCTATCACGACGGAAGTAAGAGCGGGGCGTGGAATTAACCCAGATGGCAGTGCCGGTGGACCCTTTATCCATCTAGATCTGCGGCACATGGGGCGAGAGAAAATTATGAGCCGTGTCCCTTTCGCCTGGGAAGAATCTCACCGGCTTGCTGGGGTTGATGCAGTCATAGAACCCATTCCAGTCCGTCCCACAGCCCACTACTCAATGGGAGGAATTCCTGTTGATACAGAAGGTAGAGTCCGTCGCAGCGCAGATGAATTCATTGATAATTTCTTCGCTGCGGGTGAATGTGCCTGTGTCTCAGTTCATGGGGCCAATCGATTGGGTAGCAATTCTCTTTTGGAATGTGTCGTTTATGGACGTCGTACCGGAGCGAACATTGCTAAGTTTGTCCAGACTCAAACATTACCGGAAGTGAGTGAACAGCAGTATCGGCAGCAGGCACAAGATCGAATTCAATCACTTTTAGATCAGCAAGGAACCCTTCGGATTAATGCGGTGCGACAACAAGTTCAGGACTGTATGGCAGAACATTGCAGTGTTTTTCGGAGTGATGACATTATTTCTGAAGGGCTAGCCAAACTGCAGGCGTTGAAACAGCAGTTGGGTCAGATTCGCCTCGATGATCAGGACAAGGTTTGGAACACAGAAATTATTGAGGCATTAGAACTGCAAAGCTTATTTATTGTGGGTGAAGTGATTATGACCGGGGCACTGCAGCGTCAAGAAAGTCGAGGAGCCCATTCCCGCGAAGATTTTCCACAACGGAATGATGAAAAGTTCTTGAAGCATACGCTGGCCTACTATTCTGCTGCGGGGATTGATTTGCAATATATGCCGGTGAATCTCAAGATGTTTGAGCCCCAGGAACGCAAGTATTAAAACGCACATATAGATCATAAAAAACCTCAGGAGGCCTTCCTGAGGTTCGTTGCTTTTTTGTCGCTGCTTTTAGATGTTGGCGCAGCTGCTGCCGCTGTTTTTTGAGCTGTCTCAACCGAGCGGATGCTTGACGAGACTTATGATTTCTCTGCCTCCCTCGGCGGGGAGATTCCCAGGATTTAAGTCTCATGATAATGAGTCATAAACGATTGTAAACATGCCCTTATGTTAGCAGATGGCATATGTGACCGGTATCACAGGGGCTTAAGGAGAATATCACTGTACCTGTGATGTTGTAACAGCATACTGATTGGGCACAATTAGTCAGTGAGGATAGATTGATGAATAAGATCGCTTTTAAGTCAGTATTAATCTTTTGTCATGCAATTGTGTTGACTCTCCTGGCAACAATGACAGTGGGCAAATCCCCATCAAGCCTTGGTTATTTTGCTCAGGAAACAGCTGCTGACAGTCCCACAAACATTTTCACCAGTCACCTTTTCTGAAGCACTGAACCCGCTTAGGAAGAGACCTGGCTGTCAATTCACAGCCCTCGGGCTACGACAATTGGTATAGGTACCTGAAATGATCTCTTCCATGGAATCAACTAGTCCTTCGTCTTCGTTTTTTGCCACTTTT
>CALFCG010000184.1 GCA_937951315.1 uncultured cyanobacterium | reverse complement strand
ATCACACAGGCAAAGGCACCCAAGTTCATGAACAGATAAATCATCAGGTAGAACAACATGCTGGCGTAACCGGCCTCAGTGCCAATAATGAAGCCAATCATGATGAATCCAGCTTGACCAATCGAGGAGTATGCCAACATGCGCTTCATGCTGGTTTGTGCAATCGCAACAATATTCCCCAAGATCATGCTCAAAATCGCTAGGGCCGTGAAGATAAACTGCCACTGAGCGGCCAACATCGGGAACGCCGTCGTCAGCAACCGAATCGCTAAGGCAAAACCCGCCGCTTTCGAGCCCACGGAAAGAAACGCAACCACAGGGGTCGGAGCCCCTTCATATACATCAGGGGTCCATTGATGAAAGGGAACCGCCGCAATTTTGAAGCTAATACCCGCAATGACAAAGACTAGAGAGATGGCAAGGGCAAGAGAGCCTGCACTATCCGGCAATGCAGCAGCAATATCACTCAGGTGAGTTTCCCCACCGGACAAGCCATAGAGAAGAGAGAGACCGTAGAGAAAAATCGCAGAACTCGAAGCCCCAATCAGTAGATACTTCAGCGCCGCCTCATTCGAGCGAGGATCACGCTTCATGTAACCCGTCATCAGATAAGAGGCAATACTCAGCGTCTCCAGTGAGACGAAAATCATCACCAGCTCCTCTGCCCCACAGAGGAACATCCCGCCCACAGTGGCCGTGAGCAAAATCGTCATAAATTCGCCGATGGAACTCCCCGCCTGCTCAACATAGCGAATCGACATCAAGATCGTGACCACCGTCGATAACGCCACAATGCCGCGAAAAACAATACTGAGGTTGTCGCCGTTGAAGCTGCCTAAAAAACTAATTGAATTCGGCTGATTCCACTGAAGCACAAGGAATCCGACCGATGCTAAGAGACCTGCGATCGCCACATAAGGTGTCCAGCGTGCCGAGTTTTGGCCATAGGCAATATCACCCACTAAGACCACAAGGAGGGTAATAATGACAATCCCCTCCGGCAAAATCGTGGCTGCATTTAGTTGACTAGCGAGATTAGCGACATCCATATATATATTGGCGGATTATTGAAGGACCATTGGCACTGAACTCATTCATGAGAGTTTTAGGTCGCCCTTATGCACTTCCTTAAACCTCTTGAAAAGGTGCCGTTACCATTCAACAGGATAACAAGATTGAGGCCATCCCCAACAATCGACATACTAGAAATTTCGCTAAATTCGCTCCCCTCATCTCGACTTAAGCCCGAACGATTACCAAAAGTTTCAACCTAGCGACTCAATGCCTCCCATGCTTGACCGATGCTATCCTGGCTTCAGAACTTGAGGACGGTATTGCAGTTCAAGAGCTGCGATGGCCTCTAGATTGTCTGTTAGCAAAAGTACAGAACTTAAGCTAATGGTCAAAAAAAATCGTCATCTCCAAAAGCTGTCCCTATACTGAAGAAGTTAAGTTCACTCATCCGCCCTTAAATCTGCTGAGACCATGTCCACCCTGGTTATCGTTGAGTCTCCTACCAAAGCCCGTACCATCCGGAATTATCTCCCATCTAGCTATCACGTCACTGCTTCGATGGGGCACGTTCGTGATTTACCTCGTGATGCCACCGAAATCCCCGCAGCCGTCAAAGGTCAAAAATGGTCCAGCTTGGGCGTCAATGTTTCATCAGACTTTGATCCCCTCTACGTCATTCCCAAAGACAAGAAGAAAATAGTCAAAGAGCTTAAAGATGCTCTCAAAACTTCTGACGAGCTCATTCTGGCCACAGACGAAGATCGTGAAGGCGAAAGCATTAGTTGGCACCTCCTCCAGGTTCTCAAACCCAAAGTGCCGATTAAACGCATGGTCTTTCATGAGATCACCGATGAAGCCATCAAAGCGGCTCTCGACAATTGCCGCGAAGTTGACCAACGTCTCGTCCGAGCCCAAGAAACCCGACGCATTCTTGATCGGCTCGTGGGCTACACCCTCTCCCCTTTGCTATGGAAGAAGATTGCCCCTAGCCTTTCGGCCGGGCGGGTACAATCCGTCGCCGTCAGACTCCTTGTCGTTCGAGAGAGGGAACGCAGAGCCTTCAAGCAAGGTAGTTACTGGGACTTAAAAGCCTCCCTCCAGCAGGAAAAACTCCCCTTCGAAGCAAAATTAACCACCCTCGCAGGGAAACGTCTTGCCACGGGTAGTGATTTCGACGAGAATACCGGGCAAGTCATTGAGGGTCGGGATGTTGTCCTGCTCAACGCAACTGAGGCCAGTGCTCTTCAGACGCGCTTAGAAGCTAAAACATGGCAAGTTTCAGGCATAGAAGAACGTCCCGTTACCCGGAAACCCGCGCCTCCTTTCATCACATCGACCCTGCAGCAAGAGGCAAACCGAAAACTGCGTCTGTCGGCTCGAGACACAATGCGAACGGCCCAGAGCCTCTATGAGAAAGGCTTTATTACCTATATGAGAACGGACTCAGTCCACCTTTCTCAGCAAGCGATTGAAGCAGCCCGCAGCGGCGTCGAGGCTTTATATGGCAAACCTTACCTCAGCCCGAAACCGCGCCAATACACAACCAAGAGCAAGGGCGCCCAAGAAGCCCATGAAGCGATTCGCCCTGCAGGTAGCAGCTTCCGGACACCAAAAGAAACCAAGCTGCAGAAAAACGAGTTAGCCCTCTACGATTTAATCTGGAAACGCACGATTGCCACCCAGATGGCGGAAGCACGTCAAACCTTCATCACCGTCAATTTACAGGTTGAAGATGCAGGGTTCCGAGCCAGCGGCAAGCGAATTGATTTCCCAGGTTTCTTTAGGGCCTACGTTGAAGGCTCCGATAATCCAGACGCAGCCCTAGATGATCAAGAGGTGATTCTCCCGCCCCTCAAAGCAGGCGACACGCCAGAATGCACTGAGTTAAGCGCCATTGGTCATGAGACCCAACCCCCCGCTCGTTTTACCGAAGCCAGCTTGGTAAAAACCCTAGAGAAAGAAGGGATCGGTCGTCCCAGTACCTACGCCTCTGTTATTGGCACAATTATTGATCGAGGCTACGCCCAAAAAGGCGGCAATGCTCTAATACCGACTTTCACTGCCTTTGCGGTCACCACATTACTGGAAAAACACTTTCCCGACTTGGTTGACACCAGCTTCACAGCTCGGATGGAAAAAACATTAGATGAGATCTCCACCGGTGAAGCTCAATGGCTCCCCTACTTGAAAAAATTTTACTCTGGCGATACGGGATTGGAAGGCCAGGTAAAGGAACGAGAAACACAAATTGATCCAACAGAAGCTCGGACAATCGATCTATCAGATCTTGAAGCGACCGTCCGAATTGGGCGATTTGGTCCCTACGTAGAATCCGTAAACGGAGACAGCGAAGAAACGGTAAAAGCCTCACTTCCAAAAGACCTCACGCCAGCCGATCTCAGTCCTGAACAAATTCAACAGGTTCTCAAACAAAAATTAGAAGGCCCAGAAAAACTAGGTCTTCATCCAGAAACAGGAGAACCCATATATGTCCTTCTAGGGGCCTATGGTCCCTATGTACAACTGGGAGATGTGACAGAAGAAAATAAAAAGCCCAAGCGATCGTCCCTACCGAAAGGGGTCGCAATGGAGACAGTGACACTAGAGCAAGCTGTTAATTTACTTGCCTTGCCACGCTTATTAGGGGTTCATCCTGAATCTGGCCGAAATATAAAAGTGGGGCTGGGCCGGTTTGGTCCCTACATTCTTCATGATCAGGGTAAAGATGGCAAAGACTACCGCTCCCTCAAAAAAGAAGACGATTTATTTACAGTGGGCCTAGAGCGTGCGCTGGAGCTATTAGCACAGCCGAAGCGAGGACGGGGACAACGCTCACAAAAAAAAGCGTTGAAGGAACTCGGCAATCACCCAAGCGATGAGACCGCTGTCAACGTTTACGACGGTCCCTACGGTCCCTATATCAAGCACAACAAAACTAATGTGTCAGTTCCGGAAGGGCAAGCTGTGGAGGATCTCACCCTTGAACAGGCAGTAGATTTATTAGCCACAAAAGAATCAAGCAAGTCCACAAAACGAAAGTCAACCCGCTCAACAGCATCGAAAACAAAAAAAGCAGCGACAAAGAAAACAACCACTAAAAAAGCAGCATCGAAGAAATCGACGGCGAAGAAAACAACCACTAAAAAAGCAAGCTCAAAAAAGACATCCTCAGAAAAATCCTAAGCCTGTCCCTGGGATCATTCACAAGCCAATGTTGAGTCTCCGTTGGCAATAATCTATATTAGAGCGCAAGCTGAACTTCAGAACCTGAAGTACGCTGGAACCAATTTTTCTGCAGAGTTGTTCTAATCTCATTCGCTGGACAGGGGCATCCTGTCAGGTAGCCTTGAACAATTGGACAGTTGAGAGATTTAAGCAAATCCAGTTGCTCTGTATTGTCGATTCCTTCTGCAATTACAGTTAGATGCAGTGCCCGGCCTAGAGAAATAACAGCATGAATAATCTCTAACTCTTTTGCTTCTGACCATAAATTCTGAATAAAAGAGCGATCGATCTTGAGGGTATCAAGCGGCAATTGAGTTAAATAATTCAAAGAGGAGTATCCGGTACCAAAATCATCCATCGCAATACGAATACCCATCGCCTGAATTTGTTGCAGAATATCTTGGGTTACATGAATATTTTTAATCGCGGTGGATTCAGTAATTTCTAATTCAAGAGAACTAGGATCTAGCTGGGTTTCTTGCAGAATATCAGCAATCATCTCAACTAAGTTTGGCTCATAGAATTGCCGGGCTGACAAGTTGACTGCAATTGATAAAGGCTGAAAACCTTCTCGCTGCCATTCAACAGCTTGTTGAATGGCTGTGCGAAGCACCCACTCACCAATTTCAATAATCAGCCCCGTTTCTTCTGCCAAAGGTATGAATGTCGCTGGAGAAATGAGCCCCTTTTCTGGATGCTGCCACCGGAGCAAAGCTTCGATACCGACAAATCTCCCGCTCAATAGATCAACCTGTGGCTGGTAGTGAAGCAAGAGTTCCTGCCGATCTAAAGCATGTCTGAGTCCATTGCGGAGTATGAACTGCTCAGACGCTGCGGAATTCATCACTCGGTTATAGAGCTGATAAATGCCACGTCCCCGCTCTTTCGCTTGATAGAGGGCAACATCTGCGTTCTTTAAAAGTGTCTCGGCTTCTCTACCATCCGCTGGATAGAAAGCGATACCAATACTCGTATTGACATAAATATCATGACCTTCAAGGGGAATGACCTCCCGAAAGGCTTCTAAAATTCGCTGGGCGGTACGAGTTGCATCTTCAATATGATCAATATTGGGCAACAAAAGCGTAAACTCATCTCCTCCCCATCGAGCAACTGTGTCACTCTCTCGCAAACAGTGCTTCACTCGATTCGCAACCTCTTGAAGAAGGGCATCTCCTGCAGAGTGGCCTAAAGTATCGTTGATCGTTTTGAACCGATCTAGATCCATAAACATGACGGCTAAGCTGTGCTGTGATCGCCGTGCTTCGGTGAGGGCCAAATTCAGTCGATCCGTGAACAAGATCCGGTTGGGCAACCCCGTTAACGCATCATGGAAAGCCTGTCGCTGAATAATCTCATCTTTATACTGGCGCTGCAGTGCAGCACTAATGCTAGTCGCAAGGGTTGCAACAATTGATTCTTCCTGTTCAGACCAAATATGCTCTTCAACACAGCTATCTAACTCAATAAATCCCCAAAAACTACCACTCACGATGATGGGAACGATCATCAATGAAAGAATCCCATCCTGGACAAGCTGCTGGCGCTCAAGCTCAGGTAGAGCACAGGTAGAGTCTCGGATTGTGCCGCCATTCGCAAGAATAGGCAACCACCGCTGTAGATAGGAATCTTTATAAGGTTGACTCTCTCGATGAGAAGTACCTCGAACAGAGGGAACAGCATCGTGCCTCCATTCAAAGCGCACGCTCGCAAGAAATGAATCCTCTTGAAGATGATTCTCAAAGACACAAATACGATCGACACCAGCCATCTCCCCAAAGGTAGCTAATGCCTTGGAAATAGCCATTTCATAATCAACAGTCGTTAATAAGTGTGCCGTAGACTGAGCCACACTCTGCAAAAGACGATCGCGTTTTTTAAGTTCAGATTCTGCATGCTTGCGCTGAGTGACATCAAATAAACAACAGCGAATCAAACTTGTTTCAGAAATAAAGTGAATCGACTGCTCAAAAAATTTGCCTTCGATCTCAACTTCACGACTGAGGATATTTCGGTTTGATTGCTTAATCAATGCCATCAATCCCTGCAGAATTGGATGCTGCATACCCTGATTATGTAAATCGGGGAAATCTCGCATTGCCGCAGGATTCAAATAGGTCAGCTCTCCCCTGAGATTAACCTCGAACATGGGACTAGGGATAATCTCAGGAAATGACGCCAACCGAACCAGAGAGGCCGCCTCAAAGTTTGTCTGCTGGGGGTGATCAATGATAATCGTGCCACGAGCATTATGAACTTCTGTCAGTAAGTCTTCATACTCACCTTTTTGACAATAATCCTTGAATTCTTGATCCGTCAGTGGGTCTAAGATTAAATAATTAGCCTTCGCCTGACACCCAAATCGGATTTGATCACCATGACAAAGTCGCGTAGACAGGCAGGGTTCAGCATTAACACGTGTTCCATTCGAACTAGCTGTTCCTTGGAGATTTCCATCAATCAACAAGAAATTATAATCATTGGGGTTGGCGCTAGTCAGCCGCAGAAAGATAGCATGCTGCCGAGAGACATCTTTAGAGTCTAAGACAATCGCATTTGTTGGATCCCGACCGACGAAATAGGAAGAAGCTTTCAACTCAATAACACGATGCCCCTCGCCTTCATCAATGACCAGCAGGTGCCTTGTTCTCTTTAGATTGGCCGTAACAGTTAGAGCCACGTTCCCATGAGCAAGTAAGGTTGATATAGCAATGACAGATTCATCCCTCTTGCTCTAAGATGCCCAAAAAGACGTCCAGTATAAGCATTTAGGGTCTTTGAAATACAAATCATTCTTTTGAATCAGAACGTAAGCCACACTCCTGCCAACAAGGCTCACATCTTGGCTTCTAGAAGCAGCTCAGTTCAAATAATCTCTCAAGCAAAACCGCCCCTTAGAATGCTGTTGCTTAAGTACGAGTGTTTAAAACACAGCGCAAACAATCGGCCTGAAATCAGCAAACATATTCCATTGCAACCAAAGCAAAACATCAAGGTCAGCCTTCCTAGAAATCTTGTTGCGGATCAACCTCTCAGCTTCAGTCCATAGGCGAAGACACCAGTCGCAGTCTACAGGAGGCGATGACACCGCAGAAACCAGAACAGCGTCAAGGCAATGCTCTACGGTAGCCTTCGTCTAAATGTCATTAAGTTCTATTTTGGTTGCCATCACCACTACCGTCCAATAGGCTGAGAACAGCCCATTGCCACTCTTACGATTTATGGATAATTTCCTCCCCATCGCCTACTTTCAAGAACAGTTTGTTCCGTTTGCGGAGGCCAACATCTCAATCGCAACCCATGCACTACATTATGGGACAGGTGCTTTTGGAGGAATGCGAGGTCTTCCGGATCCGCAAAATCCACAGCAAATATTACTTTTCAGACTGGATCGTCATTGTCAACGACTGAGTCAAAGTGCAAAGTTTCTCCATTACGATTTATCCGCAGCAAAAATCCAAAGCGCAATTACGGAGTTTGTCCGCCACAATAGGCCTCAATCCCCCTTCTACATTCGTCCCTTTGTCTACACCTCTGATCTAGGGATTGCTCCAAGGTTACACAAAATAGATAAAAGCTTCTTCATATATGGGATTGAGCTAGGAGACTATTTATCACCCGACGGTGTGAGCTGCCGCATTAGCTCTTGGTTGCGGCAGGAAGATCGCAGCCTGCCCCTTCGCGGCAAAATCAGTGGCGCTTACATTACATCATCGTTGGCTAAAACAGAGGCCGTGGAGTCAGGGTTTGATGAAGCGATTTTAATGAACACCCAAGGCAAGGTCAGCGAAGCCTCGGGCATGAACATTTTTGTGATTAGGCGGGGACAGATTTTCACCCCTCCCACCGATCAAGATATCTTGGAGGGAATTACTCGCGATAGCATCATTCAACTCGCTCATGACATGGGCTTAGAGGTCGTAGAGCGTCCAATCGACAAGTCAGAACTATTCATTGCAGATGAAGTTTTCCTCAGCGGGACAGCAGCAAAGGTAACCCCCGTGAAGCGTATCGAGAACTTCACGCTACCAAAAACCAAGCCCATCACTCAAAAGCTAAGGGATACCTTAACCGCCATAACTGAAAATCGGACCTTGGAGCACAAGGACTGGATTTTCGCGATTCCACTGGAATAAATGAGCACATGAGCAACATACATAAATCAGCCCCCTCAACAATCTTCTGAAATCACAAAGAAAGCTCTCACAAAGCAGCAATAATTCACGCTTTATTAAGTTACGTAAAGTTATAAAAACCCATTAGAGAAGCTGCACGAATGGGCTTAGATATTGGTTTTCTAGACCCAGTCACGGTAAAGGCGACAACCCCGTGTACAATGCTTTAAGAGAGAGCGACTCTTGCTTTGTCCTTTGCGTGAATGCCTTTTACCCTTTGGTGTTTTACAAAAAAGTCAAAGTGATGAATTCGCGAATCTCTTTCGCGATGGTCAAGAGCCGGTCAAAGGCCATCGTATTGGTACAACTCTGCTGCGAAGCGTAACGCTTGTCGCCGGTGGTTGCATTTATTTTGTAGTACCTGTAATGTGCCATACCGATAGAAATTATTATTGGGTTGAAGGCTGAACTTCTTCTAATATCAGGTTGCTGTAGGGGTGCCCCTCTCGAAGCTGGTACTAGACATTTACATACTTTTGATACTGAGGGTAATCAATGAGATTTCGCGCTTTAATTGTTGCATTCTTTGCAGTTTGTTTGGGGATGTTTGCAGCTACTCAGACCGCTTTAGCTGTTACCCCGGCTGGTCTGACCTACGACCAAGTCAAAAACACTGGCCTTGCCGATAACTGTCCCGGTTTGGTAGGTGGTACTAGTGGCTCAATTTCAGTGAGTTCGGGCCAATCTATTGTTGATCTGTGCATGCACCCAACAACTTTCTTTGTCAAAGAGGAACCTAAGAATTCTCGCAGAGAGGCCGAGTTTGTACCGGCAAATGTTATGACTCGCTTCACCACCACCCTAGAGTCAATGTCGGGTCCATTATCTTCAAGTGCTAATGGTCTAACTTTCAACGAGACAGACGGAATTGATTTTCAGCCCATCACGGTCCAGATCCCTAATGGTGAGCGTGTGCCCATGCTCTTCACACTCAAGGAGTTAGTAGCAACAGCAGAGGGCAGCTCTATTGAGCCAGGCACGTCCTTCGAAGGTCAGTACACAGTTCCTTCTTATCGGACCTCTAACTTCCTAGATCCCAAGGGACGCGGTGTTGCAGCTGGTTATGATAATGCAGTTGCGAGACCTGCCGCTGCTGATGACGATGAACTAAATCGAGCCAACGCCAAGCGCTTTGATGTTTCAAAGGGTGATCTTGCACTCAATATCTCTGCGGTGGATAGCCAAACGGGTGAGTTTACAGGAACCTTTGCAAGTGAACAGTTTGCTGACTCTGACCTGGGTGCCGTTGACCCACTTGAAGTCAGAATTGAAGGTATTGTTTACGGCCGAGTAGAGTAAATCAGACACTTTGGTTTATAGTTTCATTCTTAGAAAACGACTGGGAGAGTTTGAAGTCTCCCAGTCGTTTTTTTATATTTGACAGTGGAGCAATACGGCTTGAAAGGTTCAGTGTGCTGACTTAAATCGAGAAATCAGTAATTTTGCTGATGTTTATTGTGGCTGAGATTTCTAACCTTAGAGAAGGTTATATCGATAAGTAGACGTGATCGGTAAGACCTCTCGCTACAAAAATTCTCGACTCAGTTCATCTATCACTTACACCCATGCTTTCAACCTGCACCCAAGAGCTTAAGAGTGAAAGTTTACAACTTCTGCAGGGCTATCAATCTAATCCAAGCACAACCATACGAAATCAGTTGGTCCAAATGAATTTGGGACTGGTGCGTAAGGAAGCTCACCGATGGGTGAATAATTCGGGGGAAAGTTTCGAGGATTTGCTACAGGTGGGCTGCTTTGGTCTGATCCAAGCCATTGAGCGTTTTGATCTGACGAAAGGCAGGGCGTTCAGTTCTTTTGCCGTTCCCTACATTCGAGGCGAAATTCAACACTACCTTCGTGATAAAAGTCCTCAGGTTAGGATTCCACGCCGCTGGCAGGATCTCCAAAGACAGGCAGCTCAGGTCACACACCAGATGAGAGATGAACTCCGGCGGCAACCCACAGAAGCGGAGGTTATCGAAGCTTTAGGGGTCTCAGAAACGGAGTGGCAAGAGGTTAAAGTAGCGATGTCTAATCGCTCTCCCCTCAGTTTAGATACTCCTATTCAACAGGCTGAGAGTGAGTCAACCCTGGGCGATTTACTAACAGATGGCCACCATAGAAGTTTTCAATTGGCTCAAGAAGATCAAATTCGGGTCCAGCAGGCCCTGGCAAAACTGGAGAAGAGAACGTCCCAAGTTCTAGAATTTGTTTTCCTCTATGATTTGACGCAGAAAGAAACGGCAGAGCGCTTGGGCATCAGTGCAGTTACAGTTTCGCGACAGGTAAAGAAGGGATTGACGACTTTACGACAGCTACTCAAGGGGGTTGACGAGACCTCTGAGGCGAGCGAGGCTTAAGTCACATCTGTCTGAAAAATATTTATAATACGCTTTGCAGAAGCTTTCGAGGGATATAGCGGTGTGATTAAGCTTGTTTTCTGGGGAACACCTCAGTTTGCGGTGCCCAGTCTAATGCGTTTGGTTAATGATTCCGCTTTTGAGGTCTTAGGGGTGGTCACACAACCGGATCGACGACGAGGCCGAGGCAAGCAGTTGATTCCTTCCGCAGTAAAAGCAAAGGCTCTAGAATACGGCTTGCCAGTATGGCAGCCACATTCTGTGAAGAAAGATGCAAAGACATTGGCGGAGTTGCGATCGCAACAAGCTGACGCTTTCGTAGTTGTTGCCTATGGTCAACTCTTATCCCCAGAAATATTATCTATGCCACGCCTTGGCTGCATCAACAGCCATGGCTCACTGCTCCCGGCTTATCGGGGAGCGGCTCCCATTCAATGGTCAATACGTGACGGCCAGAAAAAAACAGGGTTGACCACAATGCTCATGGACGCAGGCATGGATACAGGGCATATGTTGCTGAAAGCAACAGTTGACATCGATCTCCACGAGAATGCCCATGAACTCGCAGACCGACTCGCACAAAAATCTGGAGACCTACTTATAGAAACATTGATCCAATTAGAACAAAATAAAATTACTCCCATTCCTCAAGATGAAACGCAAGCAACCCATGCACGCCTGATCAAGAAAGAGGATTACCAATTAGACTGGGCTAACTCTGGACTCACTCTGCATAATCAGGTTCGAGGCTTCTTCCCTTCTTGCATCGCTAGCTTTCGGGGACGCCCCCTCAAAGTCATCGCAACAGTCCCTTTAGATGAAGAAAAATCATTTTCAAAGGTAAGTGACGCGATTCCAATACCTGAGCCCACAGAGCACCAAAAACCAGGCACCATTGTATCCATTGTCAAAAACAAAGGCCCCGTTGTCCAAACTGGAAAAGGGTATCTTTGCCTGGAATCAGTACAGCTATCTGGGAAAAAACGTCAGTCAGGCTGGGACTTTGCAAACGGCTTACATGTTTCGGTCGGAGAAGCTCTGGAAAACGGATAATCTATTTTAGAATCGGTTTTAACCTCGCTTCTGGCAGGAGATATCTCAATCCTGTCCTTGCATCATCGCATCAATTACAATGACTCATCATGCCAAGAAATGACAAACGTCACCTCAAATTCAAAACAATATTATCGAGCCATGTCTCGAATTTCAGGTTAGTGTTTTAGCTGTTCCCCAGTTAGGATGGTAAAACAAACCTCCGACAAGCCCATGCAATAGTCCGGTTGATCAGTCTGCAATACCTATGAGTTCCTCCCGCGAACAGTCTTCGAAATTTACTGATCCTTCACAGAAGGACCGTTCCAGTGCAGTGTCCCCGCAGGCACCGGATGCGAAAAAGACAGGTGGCTCGAAAGGACACACAGCGAGCGATATTCTGCTCCACCGCCCCCGCCGACCTGCACCACCAGAACCGAAACCTGAGCCGGAACCTGAGATACCAGCAGAAGTAACCCCACCCCCAACCGATAGCTCTGACACCGACTTGAGCTCACAGCAGCCTATTCCTTCTCCCAGTGAGCCCATGCAATACAGGGCCATTGGACTCGTTCGGGGCGTTTACCAGCCATCCGAGGAACAGTTCAACCGAGGTACCCTCGTCACTGAAGATGGAACCCACCTAGACGCTGTTCTTCTAGGGCAGGTCATGAGCCTCGTTAAAAAGTATCTTGAACTTGAGCAACCTTACCTTTGGGTTGTTTATCCTAGAACCCGGGATAAACAAGAGACTTTGCATGTCCAAATTGTAGGAGTCTGGTCAGATGATGGATTTGGCGCAGAAGATGAAGACTCGGATGAAGAGAAATCAGAAGCAGCTCAGGTTAACCCTGGTGGTCTAACGGCACCTCTCCAAGATGGCTATTTCTCTGTGCGGGGCCAGGTAGTCTTTCACTCACCTGAGAAGCAGTTTGTTTTGGTCAAAATTCAGCAGGCACCCCGGAAAAGCTCAGATCGCCCCAAAGACTTTAAACTCAAGTTACTCGGTACCCTTGAAGGACAACCCATCGGATATTTCTGGGATTTACAAGTCCAACGCCAGGGAAATGCCCTCGCAATTACCAAAGGCACTTCAGTCGCCATGGTCCCCCTGAAAAAGCGCAAAAAATCAGGGTCTCCCCATCCCAAGAAGAAATCAGACGGGGCTCGGTCAGGCCCCAGTAAACCAGTTGCAGCCCCCAAGAAAGGGCCGCGAATCGTTGAACGTCCTATCAAGCGACAGACTCGTCCTGCCGGGGACGAGTAAGTGAACGACGATATATTCAGTAATTGCTGCTCGATGCATCTCCCTTTGACAGGGCATTTTGGGCTTTGCTAGTCTAGCTAAATGGTTCTGGAAGGGGAATAGAGAGTGGATATTCAAATTGGTCGGAGTAAAATCGCGCGCCGTGCCTATGGCATGGACGAGATTGCTCTGGTTCCAGGACAACGAACATTGGATCCGCGCTTAGCGGATACCCACTGGGAAATCGGTGGAATTCGTCGAGACATTCCCATTATTGCCAGCGCAATGGATGGAGTTATCGATGTCAAGATGGCTGTTCAGCTATCTCAACTTGGTGCATTGGGTGTCCTTAACCTAGAAGGCATCCAAACTCGCTACACAGACCCAGAGCCGATTCTTGATCAAATTGCCCAGGTCGAGGTCACCGGCTTTGTGACATTGATGCAAAAGCTCTATGCGGAGCCCATCAAGCCAGAGCTAGTGCGTCAGCGCGTCCAAGAAATCAAACAGCAGGGTGGTATTGCAGCGGTGAGCGGCACCCCTGTTGCAGCCAGTAAATATGGACTAGTTGCCGCTGAGGCCGGCGCTGACTTATTTTTTGTCCAAGGCACCGTGGTTTCAACAGCTCATCTATCACCCGAATCAGTGACGCCCCTCGATTTAGCAAACTTTTGCCAAGACACGCCCATCCCGGTCATCATGGGCAACTGTGTCACCTATGAAGTCACCCTTCAGCTTCTTAAAGCCGGTGCTGCAGGCATCATGGTCGGCATTGGTCCAGGAGCTGCCTGTACATCACGGGGGGTTTTGGGCGTAGGTGTACCCCAAGCCACCGCGATTTCAGACTGTGCTGCAGCCCGCGATGACTTCTATCAGGAAAGTGGTCAATACATCCCTATAATTGCCGACGGTGGCTTAGTCACAGGCGGTGATGTCTGCAAATGTATTGCCTGCGGAGCTGATGCCGTCATGATGGGCTCTCCTTTTGCTCGGGCCAGCGAAGCCCCGGGTCGAGGCTTTCACTGGGGCATGGCAACACCCAGCCCAGTGCTACCAAGGGGAACGCGAATTCGTGTGGGCACCACAGGTACTTTAGAACAGATTCTTAAGGGACCGGCCCAGCTCGATGATGGAACCCATAATTTCTTAGGGTCCCTGCAAACCAGTATGGGAACCTTGGGAGCAAAGGATATCAAAGAGATGCAGCAGGTTGATGTGGTCATTGCCCCTTCACTATTAACAGAAGGTAAGGTCTATCAAAAAGCGCAACACCTCGGAATGGGAAAATAGCACCTGGCTGCTGCTCTCTCAAAAAGGTTGTCACAGGACTTTACGGCGAAAGACGTGGCAAACGGAGTTGACTTGCATACAATAGATATGTGCGGAGACAATTGTTTCCGTTCACTCCTCACACCACACTCCGCCTGAGCATATGTTCGGGCGGCTTCTTGTCTCTTGCTAGGGATTCGATAGCTAAATTTACATCGAAGTGCAGAAGTTCCTGCTATCGTAGGAATCGTAGATAAAATGATCGCAAGGGTCTCCAAGCATGGCAGAAGGTTCAAAGTTAGTTTTGGACGTCACAGACGATACATTTAAAGAGAAAGTAATCGATTGTGATGTTCCGGTTTTGGTAGACTTTTGGGCTCCCTGGTGTGGTCCTTGTCGCATGGTTGGGCCAGTTGTTGCTGAAATTGCTGAGCAATACGAAGGCCAGATCCAGGTATTCAAAGTCAACACTGACGAGAATCCTCAGGTTGCAAGCCAGTATGGTATTCGCAGTATCCCGACTTTGATGATTTTCAAAGGCGGTCAGCGGGTTGATATGGTTGTGGGCGCAGTACCGAAAACGACCTTAGCAACAACGCTTGAAAAATATTTAAGCGCGTGAGAAGTATTTAGGAGGGTTTAGGTTCTCTAGAGATCCAGAACCCTTCATGGCAGTTGTAGAAAATTTTAGAGCAAAGGGAGTCTTGTCTAAGGCTCCCTTTATTTTGGGCGTCAGACAAAGGCTGGGCTAGGATAGGCAGGTGATTCTGATTTAGCTGGGTGTGGAAAACGCTGAATCATGTATCTGTTCAATCATAAGGTTGCGTTAAGGGTCTATGGCCTCTTTGTTTAATGAAAATAATTTTGATGATCTCTATAAGCATCTGAAAATACTTGCGGAGGATTTACCAAACCAAGAAAACAGTGATTTAATTCATCAGGCATTGCTCACGGTGCTGCAAATGACCATGGGACAAACCGATCGCCTAGACTGGAAAATTCTCAGTGCTTCACTTCAGGATCTTGAGGAGGGTTTCAAGGTCTTCCATCCCTATCGACATGTGCGTAAGATTTCGATTTTTGGTTCTGCTCGCATCCCGGCCAGTAGCGCCGAGTATCAGCTTGCGATAGATTTTGCACAATGTGTGGTTGCGCAGGGATTCATGGTGATGACAGGGGCTGGTGGCGGCATCATGGAAGCCGGAAATCAGGGCGCAGGTGCAGAAAAATCCTTCGGTCTCAATATTCAACTCCCGTTTGAGCAGGGAGCCAACTCATTTATTACCCACAGTGATAAGCTCATTGACTTTAAGTATTTCTTCACTCGAAAGTTATTTTTTCTGAGAGAAACCGATGCAATTGCATTATTTCCTGGGGGGTTTGGGACTCAGGATGAAGCATTTGAATGCCTAACTCTCATCCAAACAGGCAAATCTGCTCCAATGCCGTTGGTACTGATCGATAAGCCGGGTGGTACATATTGGACGGAATGGGATGCCTATATTCAAAAGAACCTGGCTGACCGCCAATTGATTAATCCTGAAGATCAAAATTTATACATCATTACGGATGATTTAAAGACGGCTTGCTCAGCCATTTCTGGTTTCTATCGGGTCTACCATTCCAGCCGCTATGTGGACGATCGTTTCGTGATCCGCCTCAACCGCGCTTTAACAGAAGCTGAGGTCCAAAAACTCAATGAAGAATTCAGTGATATTGTCGTTTCCGGTCAGATCAAAACCAGCGTCGCGCTGCCTGAAGAAAGTCAGATGCCTCAACCGCATCAAACACAAGATGCAACCGAGCATCTACCTCGATTAGTCTTTCATTTCAATCAACGAAATCATGGCCGTCTCTATCAAATGATTCGAGCCATTAACAAAATGGGAGAGGGCGCCCCTGAACACCCCGAGCGGAAGTAGACATTGAAGGCTAGATTTCGATGCGGCTAAGCATTCAATGTTTCTAAATACCGCTGGACCCCTTGCCCCATTTCGAGTAGGTTCGGGGTCGTTTTTTGGGCTAAAAAATTCTCCACAACGCTGGCCACCTGTCCCCTCAATAACTCTGGAATACCATCAAGCTGTTGTGGATTAATGACCAGGTGTCCCCGATTTTCTACAATTGTGCCGTTACCATTTTCAACAAAGTGATTTTCACCTCCACAATCAACGGCTTTGGTGAAGGCATGGGTTTCAATACGCCAGATCAGGCTATAGGCCGTTTCATCCCAAATATTATGCTCAGTCCAGGTGAGCATATCGTCGCTGAGAATGTTGCGAGCTAGGGCAGGGATCTCGCCGCCACCGTGCCAATGATTAATACAAAATAGCTGCCCCTGAACTTCTCGACGGGACTTAATTTCAATATTGCGAACGTTAGCCAGATAGGGAATTAGATTGAGCAGCTGATCTCGATAGGTTTGAAAAACAAGGGGGCGAGGGAAGGGAATGTGGGTGTCGCATTCAATGTTCAACGATCCTGACCCGGTAAGCGATGGGATTATCCTCCCCTATTCGGCCACAGGCGGCAAGGGGTCCCCTGACGTTAGGGGAAACCAGTGCCCTACGGGCCCTGGACCTTGACCAATGTTTAGGGATTGACGGAGGGCCTCGGTAACGTAATCTTTGGCGGCTTTTACCGCACTGAGCGGTGCCTGTCCAAGAGCAAGTTGCGCTGCGATCGCAGCAGAGAGAGTACAGCCCGTACCGTGGGTGTTTGGGGTGAAGATAGAGGTCTCACCCAGAACGTCCATCTGCTGTCCGTCAAACCAAATATCTGTGCCCAGCAGGTCGCCTGTGCAGCCCCCCCCTTTGATCAGAACCGCTTGAGGGCCAAGGCGATGAATGGCGATGGCAGCGGCTTGCATATCGGCGAAGGTCTCAATCGATTGGTTGCTGAGGATTTCAGCTTCGTAGCGGTTAGGGGTAAGAATGAAAGCTTGGGGGATGAGTTGCTGTTTGAGGGTTGCGATCGCATCTTGATCAATTAACCGTGCCCCCGTTCGAGTCACCATCACCGGATCGACCACCAGAGTCTGGATCTTATGTTGCTTCACCGCTTGACTGACAGCCAGAATAATCTCAGCATTGGGCAGCATCCCTGTTTTGACCGCATCAAATCCAATATCCGCCGCCACAGCCTCAACCTGAGCGATAACAGCCTCTGGGGCTAAAACATCAACCCGCGACACAGCCAACGTATTCTGAGCTGTGATACAGGTAATCGCACTGGTGCCATGCACTTTATTAAATGCAAAAGTCCGCAAGTCAGCCTGGATACCGGCTCCGCCCCCGCTATCAGATCCCGCAATTGTGAGGGCAACCGGAATAGAGCGCGGATTGGAGCAAGTCATATCAGATAGAGAATTTATAGAAAATCATAAAGGGTCTCTCGCAACGATTGCAGATGATCACATCCGCAGAAAGCATAGGCTATCTTAGAAGCAGAAAGTTTTTCCCTCCTGAAATCTAATGCCCTCCAAGCCAAGATCCGCAACAAAAGGGGTTCGGATTTTAGTCGGTGTTGCCATTGTCGTAGGAATCGGAGTTGCGATCGCACCTTCCCTCACCGTTCAGGGTGTCCCGCTCCCCATTGTGGTGCAATTCCTAGCCGATGGTCCTGCTCGCCAAGCTTACTTTGCGAAGGACAAACCAGCCCTCCACGATCGCCTGCAACAGCTAAATGTGGAGAACGAGATTAAGGCCTTTTATCGCCCGCAGTTTCAAGACGAAGAAGAACTTGATCAATACATTCACCAAATCTTTTACGACATCTCCGGTTACGTGGGCAAGTCCTATGTTGTTACCTCCCAAGGCACGCTCAAATTAAGAAACCTAGAGTTTCAATTCTGGGCCAATCTCGCGAAGGAGGTGGGCGTTATTTCTGACTCATACTACGGAGAAGATGATGGCATCCCCTACGTCGTTAGCAGAGAAGGGGTTGTCGCCCGCTATGACACCGTTGTTCCTCTTTACCCGAGGCATTTGCTCAAAAAACAGCTGAGGCAGCAGCGCAGAGCTGCAAAGCGCCGAGATAGGACTCAACCCTGAAACCACCCAGCAGCTGAATTAGGTGCATGACTCATTTCAAGAAGGAGAACGCATCTTTTTCAAAACCCGGAGCTGTTTTTGCAAATAAGGAAGATTTGCCGACTGTCCTCCATAGCGCCACCCCACATACGCTTGAGAAATTTCGGCCACAATCTCAGCCATTGAAGGGAACTGCTGTCGGATCTTCTGAACATATTCTTGAGGGGTATCTTGCGATCGCTTAGGAAGTCCCCGCTCGCTAAGTTGATTCAACATTTTCTGATAGAGGCGAGCCATCGGGGGCAGCGTTGTTAACCAGCGTTGATAGCGCCAAGTACGCCACAGCAGACGACTTAACCAATAGGTAAACATCAAGCCACCCAGGACAATGATACCCATCATCAACCCTGACCAGCCCGTTAACAAACTCAGACGTGTAAGAGCTGCTGCAATCACAGCAAATAGACCACTGAGCAGTCCTGTCAGCGGAGACGGTAACCATCCCGCCACCCAGTTCCAAAACTGGCGCAGCACGGTAAAGGTCTGATTTTGTTCCACTGAAGGAGGAATCAAAGCATGCCCTGGAATCGGATCAAAGGCAAACCAGCCATACTTGGGGAAATAAACCTCCGTCAGCGCATAGGCATCGGTATTTTTAACCACATACATACCCGTGAAGGCATTAAACTTGCCTGGCCCAAACCCCGTCGTTAAGCGCGCGGGAATCCCCAAAGAGCGCAGCATCACCGTGAGCGTCGTGGAGAAATGATCCGGATAGCCGCCCTCCACCTGAAATAAAAAGGCTTCCACCAGATCCTGATCGTCAGCCAGTGGCGGCAGGGCGGGCTGGATCGTATAGTTTTGCTTTAGGGCCTGAGCAAGAAATAAGGACTTTTCGTAGGCTGATGTGGGGCTCTGGCTAGCCTTAGACAGCAGAAGCTCTGCTTCTTGGCGAATCGGCTGGGCAATCTTCTTCGGGATCTGGAGGTAGGCGTTGCGAATCTTATCCGGATAATCCGTTGTTGCTTGTCCAAGGAGGGTGCGATCTCGATAAGGCACCTCTGAAATCACGGTATAGGTCAGCCCCTCTTCCAGTTGCACGGGCGATCGCAAACTCCCTTCTTGATCAATTGCAATCTCACGGGTGGGAAAATATATCTCTTTCGGCTGCCGCAAGGCTGGAATCAGATTGGGGAAGTCCGCCAGAATGGAATAGGTTTGGACAATCTCTTTACTTTTCCGCTGGACCGCCGTTGGGGGCGTAAAAAAGCGATAGGACCAAGCCGGACGCTTCAGGGTTTGAACCTTATCATTGTGCGAGATTGTCCAACCTTGCCCTGTATATTGATCAAAGGAAAGGACATGCCAAAATCCCTCTGCCTGGGATCGAACGCGCATCACCTCCTTCGGTGTTAAGCTACCGCGCAAATTCTGGTTCATCGTCTGGTTAAAGCCACTGTAGAACTCCGAATCAAGCTGGCCCGTTTCAGCACCATCAGCAAAGGTTTGCCCTCCCTCCCCAGTCTGAGAGGGATTGCCCTTCACATAGCCGGGGTTAATAATCTTCTGACCATCAAACTGCCCCTGAAACTCAATCGGATTGCTCACCGGAAAGGTCCGGAGCTGGTATCCGGGCAACCGAGGTAGCAGAGCAAAAATCGTCAGTCCCAACACAACAACCGTCAGCAACACCCCCAATAACCGTCGAGGAGAGAGGATGAGCTGCTGTTTGACAGCCCCAAGTCCCAGGCGCGAGCGATAATCCAGCATCAAAACCGGGAGGGAAATGGCCAAAAACAGAAGCAAGAAGCCACCAAAAGCCATGGTCTCGCTAATGGTGGCAGCCACCCCTAGCAAAATAACGCCAATCACGGCAGAGTAGCCCAGATCCTTGCGGCGAGGCATATCAAAGGTGTGCAACACCTGCAACTGAATTAGAAGTTCAGCCAGGGCAACCCGCGAATCTCCCAGTTGAGTGACCAGTCGAGACAGAAAAAAAAACAACACCAGCAACATCCCCACGGCAATGCAAATCTTGGCACTAAGATTCCGCTGATGCCGTTGACGATAGCTCCAGATCGCCCCCACCAGACTGAGAGGAATGGCCCATAGTCCGTTCCCGAGAGACGCAGCCATATCCGTCGCCAGAATGCCCACAGAAACCAACGCCTGTACACAAACGCGCAGCATGACGGAGTCTTCCACCAGCCTCGGGGCAGATGGAATAGAGCCTCTATTCAGTTGCTGGATTTTCTGGCGCAGTATAGTACTCATTGCTCCTCCTCCAAGGGTAGGTGCTCTGCTCTAGTCTGCCCTTAGCAGGTCCCAGGCCCTCCATAAATTTTAGAGAAAGGAAACACTACATCAGAAAAGTCTCTAGCTGTGGTACATCAACCCAGCACCGCTGCTGATGCGACTGATGGGCTAAGTCCATCAAAAGTTGTGAATAAACCCCTTCTCGGAGCGCAGGAGCCGATTCCTGTCCCGTCTGGATCATCTCGACCCAGTGATCAATCACCCTTTTCGTGGGAGCAATACGGCCATCATCATAATTTTTGGAGAACTCTAGAAAATCTGGAATTTTAATCATTTCCAATGGGGCACCACTTTGACTCCCCTGCAACTCAAAACCATGCACATAATCACCGGGAGTATTCATCCCCAAAACCAAAGTACCCCGTTCACCATAGACCTCAACCCAATGTCCTCGACCGGCATAGGCAGTGGCGCTAATATTCACCTGGCAAATCGTGCCGCTTGCCAGCTCCAACATCAGAACACAGGTATCATCTGCATCCACCCGCTTGGCCTGCTTAGTCTGCGGATCGGGTCTCTGATCAATGGAAGTAATCAATTGGGCAGAGAGCCGCTTCACAGGCCCAAATAACCAAGCAATATAATCAAAGCTATGAGACCCTAAAGCCCCAAGGGAACCTCCCCCCAGGGTCTTGCTAGCATGCCAACTCCAAGGTTTTTGGGTGTCTGCCCGCCCCCCCACAAGCCAGTCAATTTTAATCAGCCGCGTTTGGCCCACATAGTCCTGCTCTAAAAGATGATTGAGATGCATCCAGGCAGGTACAAATCGGAACTCAAAGTTCAATGTGGCTTGCACCTGATTTTGATGAGCCAAGGTGTACAGCGACTTCGCCTCTGCGACGGTGAGCGTTGTCGGCTTCTCCAGGAAAAGATGCTTCCCGGCCTTCAAAATTGATTCAGCCATCTCATAGTGAAGAAAAGGAGGTGTAGATAAACTCACGCCCTGGACATTGGGCATCGCGAGAATCTCCTCAAGAGAGTCTGCGGCATGGGGAATCTGATGAGCAGCAGCCACCTGCTGAGCTTTAGAGCGATCGCGATTATAAACGGCCACAATCTCAGTGGTGGCAGTATCTCGGAAGGCTGGAATATGTACTTTTTGACCAAAGCCAGTGCCAACAACAGCAACACCAATGGAAGTTTCAGATGTCATAGTTCAGGGGGTTTGAGTGGGGCAGCGGTTCTACGAGCCGCTCAAACCATAGGTACCACAATTTTTCAGCCTCGGGTACAGGAGACAGTCAGGACGAAACAATCCTCACCAACGTCCCCGTCAGTCTAAGAACGCAGCAGGAACTGACTTTGATGATTGAGCATCTCAACCACAGCGTGGGGACCGACAGGTCTAGAGAAAAGGTCGCCCTGACCACAATTACAGCCAAGGTCTGTTAGGCGTTGTTGTTGCTCAGCATTTTCAATGCCCTCAGCAACAACATCCATACCCAAATTGTGAGCAAGGGTAATGATGGCCTGAACAATCGCGGGCGTTTTGTGGGTTTCTGCCATACTGATAATAAACGAGCGGTCAATTTTTAAGGTATTGACAGGGAAATTGTGCAGGTAGCTTAAAGAAGAATAGCCAGTGCCAAAGTCATCAATGCTCAACTGAATCTTGCGATCGCTCAACTGTTCCAGAATTTCAGAAGCAAACGTCGAGTTATTCATAATGGCGCTTTCTGTAATTTCTAGCTTGAGGTGGCATCCATCCAGGTCTGTTTCCCGCAAAACCTGATCAATTTGATCAATCAAATCGGGTTGTGAGAACTGTTTGACCGATAAATTTATACATATATACATCGATCCCTGCAACAAATTTTGGCGTTGCCAGATTTTCAGTTGGCGACAAGCTTCACGAAAGACCCATTGACCGATGGGAACAATTAACCCCATGTCCTCAGCAACAAGGATAAAGTCCTCTGGAGAGACTGGCCCACGTTCAGGGTGTTGCCAGCGGACTAGCGCTTCAAACCCTTGGATTTCGCCACTGGTTAAGCTCACAATGGGCTGATAGTTGAGGAAAAATTCTTGGCGTTCAATCGCCCGATGTAAATCAGTATCCAACAACAAGCTTGTCTGAGCCTCAGCATGCATGCTGGGATCAAACACCTGATAGCGACTACCAGTACTCCCCTGTGCTTTAGCACGATACATAGCAGTATCAGCATCCCGCAGGATATCTACGGGCGTCCGATAGCCCCAGCAGCTATGCACAATGCCAATGCTCGCTGTGAGAAAGAATTCATAGCCCTCAATCTGAAACGGCGCACATAGAGCAGCCTGAATCGTTTGAGCCACGGCAGTCGCGGAGTTGTGATGAACATTATTCAGGAGAATGGTAAACTCATCCCCCCCGAGACGAGCCAAAGTAGCCTCGGAACTTAAACAAGTCTGCAATCGTTCTGCGATCGCAACCAGGAATTGATCGCCAACAAAGTGTCCCAACGAGTCATTAACGATTTTGAAGCGATCGCAATCTAGAAAAAGAACAGCAAAGGCAAAAGCAGAAGACTGTTGCGATTTTTCTATCGCTTCCTCCAAACACTGCATGAGTAATGTTCGGTTTGGCAACCGCGTGAGCGGATCATGCATGACTCTATAGCGCAGTTGCTCCTGAGCTTGTTCCCGCTCCACAATTTCTTGTTCAAGCTGAAGCGTTCTTTGTCTTACCCGTTCTTCAAGCTCAGCATTTAAGCGATGCACTTGGGCTTCAATCGCGACACGCTCTCGGATTTCTTGCTGCAACCGCAGATTTTGACGTTGGAGATCATCCTGCAAGCGACCAATTGTCAACTGATTTTCAATCCGCGCAAGAACCTCTGGGAATTGAAAGGGCTTCGTAACATAATCCACCCCCCCCACCGCAAAAGCCTTTACTTTATTGAGGGCATCATCTAGCGCACTAATGAAAATAACAGGAATATTAGCCGTCTCTGGATCAGCCTTAAGCTGACGACAAACTTCATAGCCATCCATATCTGCCATCTTAATATCCAATAAGATCACATCAGGACGGAGATGCTTAACACTGATCAAACTCATTGAGCCATTCACAGCCCCTCGTACTTGATAGCCTTGCTGAACCAGTGCCTCAGAAAGAATTTGAATATTATTGGGAGTATCGTCAACAATCAGCACAAGACCTTTAGTGGATGTAGCATCAGTCTCATGGGGAAGGCTAGTGATAGATTGCACAGTACTCATAATTAGAGGCTATTTTCAAGGCATCTGCAGGCAGCCGCAGCATGGATATTTACGAACCGAAAGCATTTTTTACTTCATCAAGGACGGGAAACCGCAAACAATGAAACATTCAAAATTTGCTGTATTGATTCAAGCGACAAAATGATGACAGATAAGACGGAAAACCATTTTGAAAGGGGGTTACAACACTAAGATCAGTGAATATTTACTTCAGTGTAGTATTTGTTTAGAGTAGCGCACACCGTGATTGCACTTAAACACGCACAATCAGCCTCTATTGGCCAAGAATGTGACCTTACCCCAGGCCACTTACCCTTAAAGTACCCTGATCAGAGGTTCAAACACCTTTAAACCCCACATCTAAATCTAGTTCCTTTAAACGGTGCTGATCCTGGACATTAAGTTGGTTGATGCTCTGCCGAGAAACACCCACTTGATTGAGCATAATTCCTAACATAATCACACCACCACCAATCAACTGAGCCCCAGTCGGAGGCTCCCCTAAAATAAAGTAGGCGGCTAAAAGACCTGCAATAGGAGAAAAGGCACTGGCCAAGGAGATTTCTGCAGCACTGGTTGTTTTGAGACCTTGAAACCAAGAAAGCTGCCCGCCCGCTACTATCACAGCGCCATAGATCAACATCCACTGCCAAACGACAGGAACGAAAACATCGCGAAAATGGTCGCCACCAAAGAATTGAAGCACGATCAGAAAAAAAACAATTGAACCGACAGCAGTACGGACGATCGCAAAAAGCCCCAAGGGCATCTGACGGAGACCCACTTGGCTAATGACAGTGGCAATGGCCGTTGAGATAGCAGCCACCAAAGTAAATAGTTCTCCCCGCCCGATCAAAAAGCTGCCCATATTAACCAACACATCATCAGAGATATGGGTCTGTAGAAGAATGGTCAGCAGCACACCCACAAAAGCAACAACAGCCCCACCAACAATCCAAACATTCGTTCTTTCCTTGAGAAATAAGACGGCCAGGGCTAACGCCAAAGGCGGCTCAATCCGTCCAATGAGGATCACATTGTTGACATCAGTTTGCTCCAGAGCTAAGAAGAACAAAGCTGGGGCCAGTGCTCCAGCCAAAATAGCAACACTCAGCAAAACAAAATAATCCCGCCGCGACAGACGCAGAAACGAGGCCAAAAGACGGGGACGCCCATAGGCTATCCCTAAAACCATCAGTGCGCAAAGATTCCCCACAAACAAGACATTGCAGAATGAGAGCGGATTGCGTCCATCAATACTCTGCAGGGCTCCAATTTCCGTCAGCTTCCGAGTTACAGCACTGGCAGAACCAAATAAGACAATGGCCAGCCCCAGATAGGCCCGTCCAGGGATACGTTCCCACAGAGAAGACTGCTTAAACATAGACACATATCCTGAGATTAAACACGAATCACAAACCAACGAAGCACTTGGTCAATTCAGCAGGCTGAAGCTGCTGAATTGAAAATACGTTCCCACAGCTCGCAGTACCTGTCGACCTCCAGCTTTCATTGTTGTTTTAGCTCAACAGGCTTTTCGAATAGACACCAGAACCTGATTAAATTCATCTCAGACCTTACTCAAGCATTTTTCCAGCAGGTCACCTTTCAACTTGCTGAAATCTCCCCCTTTGCCTTCACATTACACTGACCGACAACGACCGTATCTAAGGACTTTGGAAGAGACCAAGAGCTATCCCCACTCAACTTTGCGGATGAAATCATTCTCCGAAATATTTATCAAAGCTGATATGGCTCTCTAAACCCTAAGTATCAAGCTTCAACGCCATCGCAAACCATAGTTAAGAGAATAACTCCGCAATGCTCTGACCTTGCGATAATTGCAACTTACGTAAAATTTTAGGCTTATTCTTTTCTAACTCTGCCTTTAAAAGTTGCTTACTCGTCATTGGGGAATCAACAGAAAGAGCATGCTTAGAATGCTGAAGCCACTCTTGAAACCTCACACGCATATCAGGTGCGATCGAAAACGTACGAACATTTGCCGGTTGTTCAGGATCTTCACAGGCAAAAAAGATGACCGGATAGTAACCTGTCTGACTCAATAAATTAGCAATCTTGCGCCCTCGTGAATGCTTTAAATCTAAATAACAGGGTAACCAACGCGCCCCGAGAGTGCGGTCATACAAGGTTGTAATCCATAGAATCATGGGATGGGGTTGCATTGTACACAGAAACTGGTTGTAACGAGCATTCAAGAAACGCTGCTGAATTTCTTCCCTCGACAACATCATCCACAGCGCAATCGCCTCTTGATGCTCAGACTCCAAAAAGCTAGGAAACACAATGTTCGCAATTGGCTTATCAGAAGGCCATTGTACATTCCACCCAGCCCCCTCAATTGACCAAAATAACTGTTGAGGATCTGGGATTTTAGGGACCTGAGTCGACTTTCCCTTGACCATTGGCTCAACCGCTGGTTGAGAGATAGGTTCAGTCGCCGTATTTTCCGGAAATGGCGTTTCAACGATTGATTCAGGTTCTTCAGCAGCCAAAGGTTCTGCAGGAGAAGGACGCTCCAGAAGTTGAAGAATATCCAATATTTCAGCCATATTTTGGGGACGATTATCCGGCCCCTTCTCCAAACAGCCCATGACCAGGTCAATCAGAGACTGCGGAAACTGCACACGAGGTGCGACATCTGAAAACTTTCTAGGTGCTTGAGAGCGGTGGGCTTTGTACCAGCTACCAATGGAATTCGTCGCGGGTTCAATCGGCATTCTCCCTGTTAACACCTCAAACATGGTGATGCCTAGACTATAGATATCAGAACGCCCATCAATATCTTGCCCTTCAATTTGCTCAGGCGACGCATAGGCCAATGTTCCCATAAACGAGCGATTCTGAGTCCCTTCTACCCCATCTGACAAAAATTGAGCAATTCCAAAGTCCAGAACCTTGGCCAGTTCACCTAAAGCAGGGTCGGGAATAATGAACACATTACTCGGTTTAATATCTCGGTGGACCACCTGATAGAGTTGCCCATCAAGCTTAATACCCGCATGAGCAGACTGCAGCCCTAAACACACCTGCCGCATTAAGTTAAGGAATCGATCAAGCGAAAGGGGCTTGTCCACAATCAAGTCACTCAGACTCCCGCCAGACTCCATGTACTCCATGATGTAAAACGGAACGTCGGCTTGATTAACGCCATAGTCAATCACCCGGACAATATGGTTACTGCGGTGCCCTAACTTGGCCCCAGTTCGCGCTTCTTGAGCGAACCGGTTTTTCATCTTGTCGTTTAACAAAGCCTGAGAAAGGAACTTTGCAGCCACTGGCACACCATCCAAGGTTTGATCCTCAGCCAGATAAACTTTACCCATCGATCCTTGCCCCACTAACTTAGCAAGACGATATCGATTGAGTAGGAGCTGTCCAAGATTAGGATCTACTTGCGACGCCATTCTTTAGTTCATTCCCTAAACTTGAGTTCATTCCCTCAACTTGCCTCTGATTGTAGCGTTAGGGTCCAAGAAACATGCTGCTGGACGCCTCACTTATTCCTATCCTCCCTTGGAGTTCAAGCTTAATTCCAAGAGGTCAATAAGAAATTCATTAAACCTACAGTGCCCAGATTAATAACGCATTAACCAGAGACATCTGATTTTTCAATATCTTGCCTGTATCACAATGTAAAGTTTGCAATAGAATACATTCGGACTGATCACCCTGGGGTTTCCGACGTAGAAAGCCCGCCAACAAAGACACTGAGTTGCTTACCCAAAGCTTTAAGTGGCACTCAAACTTAAATGTAGTTACCTTAATTTGGTAAAGCTGTCGAGTAAATTTAACTTTTGTCGGGGAAAGCACATGATAATATCCTAATCTCAGGTTAATGTGTGCTGTTGAGTCGGGAATCGTGATAAAAATCGCTAATACCGGCTTATATGAGAAATTGTGAGGCATTCAGCCCATGGTTACTTAAGCTTACATTCCTATTTACTTAGCTATCGGGGGGCCAATTGGTAGAAACAGAAATATGAAATTTCAAGATATTTACCAGTATTTTCAAGATCCACCACCTATCTATCTCAGTAAAGAAGTAGCCGTTTGCTATATTCTGGCGATTTTAGTGGAGCATGGTGATTCCTACGGAACAGCTTTGATTCAGCTTGTTGAAGCTGAGCATTCACTTTATCGATTGTCAGATACAGTCCTATACGGTGCTCTCAAGTTTCTAGAAGAAGAAGGGGTTATTAAGGGGTACTGGCAGAAAGTACAGGGCCGGGGTCGTCCTCGGCGGATGTATCAAATTAGTGCAGAAAAGCGAGATGAGGCAAGAAGCTTAGGTCGTCTATGGCATAAATACATCGGCGAGCAAGAACCCTCAGCTCAACCTCAACAGAGGCAATCCGGCTAAAGTTTCAGCTGCTTGTGAAAGTAGCAACCGGAAATCTCTGCCCTGAGTAGAGATCATCTATTAACCAGGTGGTGTTTTTACCATCTGGTTAGTTTTTTATATTGAATGAAGACATCAGTACAGCCAAAACGGCGAGAGTGGAACCGCAATTCAAGCGAGACAAATAGTATGCGATCACGGCTTCAAAAGTCTAGTGGGTTGCGGTAGCTATTCCCGAAGAGAGAAACAGGCCACATGACATCACTGCATGCTAGAAATAGCTACAGATTAGTAACAAGCACAAATATTAAATATTTAATATCCAAAGCAGCAGAATCCTGAAAAACGAGAATCCGATGAGCTCAAGCAAGTCAGCGCTGAAGAATCATGGGGCGAGAAAAAGTCGGAGAGGCTAAGTCCGGAAATATCTGAATACTTTGAGTCGCGAGCGAAAGTTGAACCATCGTCCCAATGGCAAGCGATTGGCTAATATTTGTGCGAGCGTGAAGCTCTTTACCAGAATCAGTTTGAAGACAGTAACGATATTCACGCCCTAGGTACTGACGATCTCGAATGATGGTGCTTGCGGCTGGATTGGGTCGCAGTTGCAAATCTTCTTGGCGAATCATCACAGTCCCTGTAGCGCAGTCATTTAAACTAATTGAACGGGTCAGAGTCTCCGACCGCCCTGCGGAAATAGCAAAATCTGATACTTCCGTTTGCCACTCAGTTCCTTGACGCTCAACCCGCAAAAAATTTGCCTGTGTCACAAATTCAGCCACAAATTGAGACTGAGGATGCTGATAAATATCCTCCGGTGTACCAATCTGCTCAAGCCGCCCCGCCCGCATGACAGCAACCTGATCCGCCATTGCCATTGCTTCTTCTTGATCATGAGTCACAAAAATAGCAGAGGTACCTGCTGATTTGAGAATATCTCGGAGCTCTTGGCGCAGCCGCAGTCGCACCTGAACATCTAAGTTACTGAGGGGTTCATCAAGCAAAACTAAGCTGGGTTGGGGTGCCAAAGCACGTGCCAGAGCAACTCGCTGCTGCTGCCCACCAGACAGCTCGTGCGGGTAGCGTTTTTCCAGTCCTTGTAATCCGACAAGCTCCATCACCTCAGAAATACGCTGGAAGCTCGCACCTAGCCTTCGATTCCCTGGTAAACCAAACCCAATATTGTCGCTAACGGTCATATGTGGGAAAAGAGCAAAATCCTGGAAAACCATGCCGACAGACCGCAGCTCCGGTTCGACCCAAACACCTTGACCACAGACAAGTGTTTCGTTCAAATATAGACAGCCCAGCGCTTGTTCAAAACCAGCAATAATTCTCAGTAAGGTTGTCTTACCACAACCTGATGGACCCAATAGACCCAAAATATCCCCAGTCTTCAGCGCAAGGGAAACACGATCAACGGCGGGAAGCGTACTAGGAGAAAAAGACTTTGTAATCTCTTCGATCTGAAGGATTGAGGGTAACTCCATTTAAGACAAGATAAGGTTGTAGGTGAAATGGCCACTAGCAGACCAAGCATAGTTCAGTAACTGTATCCATTGTCTACATAATTTGCAGTATCTGCAAGATTTCTCAATAAGAATGTGGTAAATGAGATTGAACACGTTCAATAGATAGATCCATTGCGCTCCGACAACCAGGAATCACTCTTCAAACATAAGTGCCCAACAATTGATCGATTTCAAGGATGTGGTAGCCCTCCTATGTCATGCGGCATCTTCTCTCTAGCAGCCTTTACATAGATAATTAACAAGGAAAAATAAGGCAGTTCAAGCTGGGGGTGATGCTGTAAATCCTGATAAATTCTTTGCTGAGAAGCACTAGCCTGAACCACGACATAACTGTGAGGCAAGAGCTGAGCCTGATTGAGTAAAGACCAAACCTGTCGATAGACAGAACCAACTTTCATCAGTACAACCACTTCAGCCCAGGTCATCACCGCCATAAGATCGTCTGGGCAATAGAGGGCAGGTAAGATAGCAAGACGATCTCGCTGCATCGTCAAAGGTAGACCAATGGCCGCGGCTGCGGCCATTGGCGAACAAATACCAGGGATTGTTTCAACACGCACCTGCGGATATAAGGTTTGAACAGCTTGAGACAGGTAAGTAAACGTGCTGAAAAAGCTAACATCACCTTCACAGGCAAAGGTAACATCCTGTCCTTGCCCCAAATGCTGCCCCACTTTTTCAGCCGCTAAATGCCAAGCTTGCTCTAGTACTGATTGCTCTTGAACGTAGGGAAAGGACAGAGAAAGCCGATGTTGGGTAGAACTGAGCCAAGGCTCAATGATTCTTTCTGCTACGCCAGGCTGCCCCTTTAAGCCTGCAGGAAAGGCCACGATAGGAACTTGCTGAAGACAACGAAGTCCTTTAATACTGATCAGCTCTGGATCTCCTGGTCCTACCCCCACTCCATAGAGACAGCCAAATTTAGAGACAGAGGGAGCGGAAGCGGACAATAGTTTATACCTCTTGAGTAGGTGATTTGGAAAAGCCTAGAAGCTTTATATCGCGGGTTCCAATATATCTAATACTGCTTTGGGAGAGAGCTTGGACTTAAACCAGATAATTTGAGCCGGCGTTCCCTCTACTTTGACGCCGGCTTTATCTAAATTGAGACGATCGGAAATGGCTAAAATCAGGTCGCTTCGGTTTGCTTTGCGAACTTGGGCAAACTTTTTTTGCAGATACTTAGATCGCCAATAGCCCACAATTTCAAGCAAGAACGTTCGTCCATCGGGGTGAACTAAGCGAAAATCAGGAATCATGACGCTTCCAGGAATGGGAATCAGATCAACTTCTCGCTCTAACTGCCATTGTGTCTTCGTCTTCTGCCAACGATCTGCAAAGCTTTCTTCTAACATACTGTCGAAGGGTTTACCGGGTGGATAATGACTGGTGAGTTCACAGCCTGAAGCTAGAGCAAACTGACGGGTTCGCGTCGTTTTTGTATAGGTATCGCGGATGTTAATCGTCGCCGTTAGGCTCCATTTGGTGACATGGAGCAATGCAGGCAGGAGCTTAGCTAAGGCCAAACCATAGCGTGTACTGGCCTTAAAGAGGCTGGCAGGACCATCAATGGTGAGCGTAAATCCATGATCGGCATCACCTTCGATATAGGCCATAAGGCCAAAAAGCTTAAGATAGCGAAACAGCAACTTGTATTCTCCTGGATCATTGCGGTGTGCAGTGAGGAGAATCTGGCTTGCTCGGTAAAAGACACCCTGGACTTGAGAGAGGTTGTAACGGTGCAGCAAGGCTTCAGCGGTGGGGCCTTCAAACTGAGTCAAAATTTGATTTTCAGTGAGGTCTGCATAGAGTCCTTGACGAACATGCTCAGGGTGAACGTCATAGCCTAGAGACTGAGTAAGCTGATCGGCGACTTTATCTAGGGTTGTTTGGGTGGTTTTTAGACTAGAAATAGTCAGGGCTGACAATTGAAAAGTTCTCTGCCTTAAAGCTGGTGGATCTAGGGGACTAATGGTTTCAAAGGTGCTGAGTCCCATAAGAAGATGGGCTAACCCTCTCTGGATACGATAGTTCGTACTGTCTCCTTCTAACGCCTGAAGACGGGTGCTGAGAGAACCTTTGGTTTCACCCTGGGCTTTCGCCATCTGGAAACAGGCGATCAGGGTGGTTGCGATCGCAAGATTTTCTTCAGTTAACGCCAAGCGCTTAGGAACGAGAGTTTCTCCCCGATAGCGATGCATCAATAAATCTGTGGGTAGCATAGCTAATGGATTTCTAGACTAGATTTAAACCTAAACAACGACTTCCCAATTGCAAGAAGTCGTTGTTTTGAATAGATGAAAAATCGATCGTGACGGTACTTACTTTAGATACATAAAGTAAGTCACCATCGGCACAATAGTCGCGACAACCAATAAAACAACAACAATAATCGCGGCATTATAATCATTCGTTTCGCCGGAAGTCTTGTAGTTGCGCTCTGGGAGCTGTGCAATTTCGATCACAGGTGGTCCTGGATCAGCTTTCCCTGAAAGCACGGTTTCAATCCGAGTCGCAGTATCCTGAAATGCCTGATTATAGTTTCCCTGACGCACCGGAATCAGAAGCGACTCTAGGGCCAAACTCTGGGCCAATTCGTTGGGAATAACATCTTTAGTCTGCTGCCCCACACGAATCGCAGCATCTTTTGTCTTTACATCTAGCAGCAGCAGAGCTTGATTCCCCTGAAACTCAGCAGGGAACCACTCTTCAAACAGCTGATCTGCAAAATCTTGTGGCGTTACACCGTAATTTAAACCACGAACGGCGACCATCCGAATCTCATTTCCGGTCTGCTGCGCCACATCAGAGAGGGTCTTATTGATTGTTCGCTCGGCAAAGGAACTCAAAACCTCAGCTTCATCTGCGACCCAATTATTGGGATCAGCGGTAATGTTGGGGACATCAAAAACACTTGTAGCAGCTAAAACAGGGACGGCCATCACAAGCTGCAATCCTACCAACAGGGCCGTAATGACAACCACCCCTTGTCTTAGGCTGTACCCTATATTCCGTAAGGTGTTCATTATATGATTCATCCGACTTATCCCAAATCGCTACGCAGGGCCTAAGAACTGAAGCCTCCAACCACAGAAGTCAATGGCTTCAGAATGAAGCTCCTATGTCTCAAAATACTATCTATAGAGGATCTTTCGATCATCAATTGCAAGATCCATATTGCAAACACCTCTAGACAGCTAGCAAACAGCGATCCAATATCATTGCTGCGGCTGAGGCCAGATCGGAGGCAATGTAAGTGGGGCTGTATTGCTCTAATTGTCTGCGATCGCGAATTCCTGAAAGAACACCAATAGCAGGCAGACGTTGAGACTGTGCTGCAGCCAAGTCAGCCTCAGTATCCCCCACCATCCAGGTAGAAGAGGTCGCCGGAAGTTCACGCATGGCTCGTGCCATGAGCAAAGGCTTATCTTTCGTATCTGCTGTCTTTACATAGTCATTGGCTAAACAGTAGCGCCGATCCCAAGGGAAAAAACGACCTAGGTCAAACCGCTGTAGAGCATAGTCTAATTCTCGCGTGCGCCGCATTGTCATCACGACCAAATCAAATCCCGCGCGCTGGAGCATCTCTAATGTTTCCACTGCACCCAGCACAGGCGTGTCGTACTTAAAGTAGGGCATTGCATGAACGGTCTCTCGACGCAATTGAGCAAACCGGAAAGACTGATCTTCATCGAGACCTGACTGAAGTGCAATCTGGGTTTCAGCAACTTTGGCTCGTTTCAAAGACCAAAACTCTTGCTTTGTAAGCTGCAGCACTGACTGCTCAGGCTGCCTCACCTCGGCTAAACAATAAAGATAAGCCCTGTAATAACGTTCAGAAACGTCCATAATAGGACCGTCAAAATCAGTAATTACTCTAGGCATAATCAAGCTCAATAGATAAATGTAAAATTTTCTTTAATTAATTCAAACATTATATCTTTGTTGTTGGAAAACGCCTAATGTCTGTTTCAGTTACACGCGATAATTTTTAGGAATAAAATGACTGAATTGTTCTTTAAGGCTAGATTTTGAAGTTTCAAAATACCCCTAACCGCTGTATCTCCCACAATGGTGAAGAGATTTGGATTAGTCGCAGCGTCACGGTTGTCCCCGTCACGTTATTTGTTGTTGGCAATGCAGAAGCCTATGTTCCTTTGGGTCAGCGCGGAACGGACTTACCTGACGAGCAAGGCAAGTGGGGCCTCGCAGGTGGTTATCTAGATTATGGCGAAACCGCTGGTGGGGCTGTCATTCGAGAGATTTGGGAGGAATTGGGAATTGATATCCCAGCACTACAGGCGAAACATCGGTTTGAGGGGAATCTTGAGCAGCCGTATTTTGTCTACAGTGAACCCCTTCGCCGCCAAAATGTAACGCTCCGGTTTCCGCTCATGTTCTTTTTGGCATCTGCAGCTGAACTACCGAAGCTACAACCACAGGTTTCAAAGGGTGAAGTCATTGAAGCGCGGTGGTATGAACTAGAGGCAGCACTCTCAATGCAATTAGCGTTTAACCACCAAGATTTAATGCGCGAGTGCTTAGAGGTCTACTACAAAGACATTTGGCCATCGACCCCATAATGGGCGGCTCCAAAAAGAGCACTAAGTACTCTCGAGTACATTCAATCCATGCACCTATGATATGGCCCCACCCGTCAACTTCACGCTCCGCTCAGCCAACCGAGACGATGCCCCTCCCTTTTTTCAGGTCATCGATCAAACCAGGCGCAAGTTCATTATTGCGACTTGGGGCAGATGGGATGAATCAAGGGTGCAACGTGAATCTCAAGAAGACTGTCTTTCTGCAAAGGCACAGGTTATTCAGATCCAAAATGTTGCGGTTGGCGTCTTGATTGTCGAAAGGTTGCAAACCCATATTCAACTGGATCAAATCTACCTCTTACCTGAATATCAGAGGTTAGGCATTTGTACAGTGTTGCTAAACAAGCTAATTGCAGAAGCGAGACAAACCCACATTCCTGTTCGTCTTCAAGTCATAGCGATTAATCCTGCCCAGAGATTCTATAAAAGGCTGGGTTTTACCGTGACGGAGGAAACGCTGGATCTTGTCCGAATGGAGAGATCCCCCTAAGTGTGTCAAATTGTTGATAGTAGATACGTTAAGCGGTAGCTATCAGCTGAACAAAAAGACTCAGCATTACTCACAACCTGGCCAATAAGACAGATTGAGCAGCAGGGGAAGGATAAAACGACAAAGCGACGAAGGCAGGAACTGAATTCCAGGACCTTCCTTACCAGGTCAAGGTCTTTTTGATGCATATTTGTCTTTGCGATAAGTGGATTTCATACGATGGCTCGCAATCCAACTCTTACCTATGATCGAGGCACTTTAATCCTGCACCCACCACCTCGGGGTAAAGATTGGTTAGACTTTGCGACGTGGGATGACCGGATTGAAAAGTTTCGGATCCCAGCCATTGATTATCGAGGGTTGAAGGATGCGATCGCAAATTCTGACCCGCGCCTTATCGACAAAGCTAAAGCCTATCAAAAACTTGAGCTCACTTCAGCCCTAGGAATGACACCCTATCCTCACCAGCAAGAGGCATTAGCAGCATGGCAGGCAGCCAACAAGCAAGGTGTTGTTGTTCTGCCCACAGCTGCGGGGAAAACCTACTTGGCTCAGATGGCCATTCAAGCCACCCAGCGATCGACCCTGATCATTGTCCCAACCTTAGACTTAATGCACCAATGGTATGCCCAACTTGAAGCCACCTTTCCGAACACAGAAGTAGGACTATTGGGAGGTGGCTCACGGGACCGTACACCATTGCTCGTGGCAACCTACAATAGCGCCGCGATTCAAGCTGAGCACTTGGGTAATCTCTACGGGCTGATGGTCTTTGACGAATGCCATCACCTTCCCAGCGACTTTCATCGAGTCATTGCCGAAGGAGCCATCTCACCTTACCGACTGGGCCTAACGGCAACCCCTGATCGCAGTGACGGTAGGCACGAAGACCTCACACAACTCATTGGTCCGGAAATCTATCGAAAGTCACCAGAAGAGCTATCGGGACTTGCCCTTGCCCAACATGAAACCGTTCAAATTCAAGTGAAGCTCTCCAAACAAGAACGTCAGCAATATGAAAAGCTAACCCATCTCCGCAATCAATTTTTGCAAGATGCTGGTATTTATCTCGGAAGCCTTCAGGGATGGCAGAATTTCGTCCGCCAAAGCGCTCAATCCACAGCCGGTCGGCGGGCCATGCGAGCTCACCGACAAGCCAGAGCCCTTGCATTCGGCACTGAAGGCAAGTTACGTGTTTTAGAAGATTTATTAGCACAACATCATCAGCAACAAACGCTGATCTTTACAGACGATAACGCCACCGTTTACCGAATTTCACAGGACTTTTTGATTCCAGCCATCACCCATCAAACGCCAGTAAAAGAACGTCATGATATTTTGCTGCGGTTTCGTTCAGGGGAATATCCAAGAATCGTCGCTTCCCGGGTGCTTAATGAAGGGGTTGACGTCCCTGCCGCTAGTGTTGCCATTGTTCTCTCTGGGACTGGCTCAGCCCGAGAACATATCCAACGACTCGGGCGTATCCTCAGAAAAGGGAAAGACCCGAGCAAACTCGCTCGACTCTATGAAGTTATTGCTGAAGATACGAGCGAAGAGAATACGTCTCGTCGCCGTCAGTCAACGAAAAGGAAAAAGCAACCTCTTCAAACCGTTCTGCCTCTCCGCCCGCACAACAGACAACAAGCTCCACGCGCAGCAGATACACCAGGAAGCTCATCTCCCTATAGCTCCTCTGACGAATGATAAACGGACCGATGAAATTGCTTAACTGCATCTAAAGCAAGAATAACAAGCACTAAGCCCTATAAACTATGGACGTAAAATCTATATCAGAATTATTTTGAAAACTGACTCCAACATTTTGGATGGCGATTGTCAGAT
>CALFCG010000183.1 GCA_937951315.1 uncultured cyanobacterium | reverse complement strand
ACCATTAGCGACAAAGATCTACCTCAACAAAGTTCGATTGGTCAAAGACCCTACACTCTCCGGCGGGTTATGTCGCTCGCATCAACTGCACCTTTTAATGTTTTGAGGGTGAGCTATGCGGTGTATACGGATGGTGAGGAGCCAAGTGATCCGACCGATACACGGGATGAAGCCGCGATCGCAACCTCTTATTCTGAGATCATCCCCAACGCATCTTTTGCCTGTGAGTAACAAGGAATGCTGAAAGCCATTCACCAACAGTGGTTAACGTATAAAACGCATACAACGTATAAAACAAGCCAGCACGGTTTCACATTGACCGAAATCGTGATCATTCTCTTGATCGTGGGTGTGTTTGCTGCGATCGCAACCCCCAGCTTCTTGAGTTGGCTCAACCGTAAAAGAATTGATGATGTTCTGGCCCAAGTCGAAGGCGCTTTAAAGGAAGCTCAGTCGGAGGCCATTAAAAAGGGACAAATTTGTGAAGTTGACTTGGGTGTCGCAACACCCAATACGATTACAGCAACGGTCCAGGGAACAACACAAACCTGTCTCCCCACAGGCCCCAGGAACCTAGAGAAATTGGGGGTTAGCATCTTCGCCAACAATGATACGGGCATTGCAATGGCCACCACCAATGGTACAGCCATCGAGTTCTCACCGAAAGGCACCACCGTCACCAACAATCTGCTTATCTTTTATCGACCCGGAAATACGGGACGCTGCCTGGCCATCTCTAGTGGCCTTGGCATTGTTCGCATTGGCAACTACACAGAGGTCGTCAATCCCCAAGCCCTATCTGCCAACAATTGCGAAACATCCAATTAACACAACGGAGTCTTAAACAGTGCAGCCTCCAGAGAGGAAAGGGCCGTATCTAAATCATCATTCACAATCTGCAGATCAAACTCGTCAGCAGCCGCTAACTCCACCTTCGCCTGCTTCAAACGACGGGCAATCGCAGCATCATCGTCTTGCCCTCGACCCCGAATACGCCGTTCAAGCTCATCGACCGAAGGCGGCAAAATAAAAATCTGGAATGCATCAGGCGCTGTCTGTCGTACCTGTCTTGCCCCCTCCAACTCAATCTCTAAAATCACACGCTGCCCCTGTTCCATGCGCTGCATCACAGGTGCCCGTGGGGTCCCATAGAAATTCCCGGCAAACTGAGCCCACTCAAAAAATTCTCCAGCTGCAATCATGGCCTGAAACCTTTCAGGGGTCAAAAAATAATAATGCTGCCCCTCAACCTCACCGGAACGAGGCGGGCGGGTCGTTGCAGAAATAGAGACATAGATATCAGGATGCTGTAACAGCAGAGACTGTAGCAAAGTCCCCTTACCCACACCGCTGGGACCCGTCAACACAACCAGAAGATTAGACATTTTTTCCTACAATCAGGTACCACGCAGGTTAATCATCTTCGTCTCGTGCATCCTTATTGAGCAAGAATCGATTCGCAACCGTCTCAGGCTGAATTGCAGAGAGAATCACATGTCCTGAATCAGTCACAATTACGGCTCGCGTACGGCGCCCATAGGTTGCATCAATTAACTCGCCCCGCTCTCGAGCATCGGTGATGATACGCTTAATAGGCGCTGACTCTGGACTCACAATCGCAATTACGCGATTCCCAGAGACAATATTGCCAAAACCAATATTAATGAGCCGGATATCCATCAACTTAACTCTCCGCAGGTGGCTATAGATAAATAACGGTGCGTCCTCACCCCATAAACTGGGATTAGACGCCATTTACTGAGAAATACTCTAAATTTCGATCCCTATATCCTATGGTATCGGCAAAACCAATAAATTTACCAGCACTTAACGTCAATCTACGTTTGAAATCGGGCTTTTTCACCCAATTAGGTGAATATCCAATGCCCAAACGAGGGAAGGAAGGTGATCCCATCTTATTATTTTGTTGACAAGAAATATTGTCAGGACAGATGTTGTTGAGAATTTTAATCAGTGCAGCCCGTTGACTTCACCACTTTGTGTGCAGCTTGTTGCGATTTGCGATCGCACTGGCTACCCGCGCGACTAGAACAGATATATCAACAAGATCGCCATACCTTATCCCTCGCGCTCCGCACACTCAAGCATCGGGGCTGGCTCACGGTTTCTTGGCATCCCCAAGCCGCTCGCCTTTGTCTCAGCGATCCGCCCCCCAAAGGTGCAGACACGTTTACCTTTAGTGAACAGCTCCGCCACCAGCTCAAAGGCTTAGCACTCATATCACTCAAACCGACTGGCCCCTGGGAACGTGTCATAGACCTACAGTTTGCCCGCCGCCCTCAAGATCCGGTCGCTTGGCATCTCTACGTTGAGGTGATGAATAAATACAGCAACGTCATCTTGACCACCGCAGATCAGAAAATTGTCACTGTCGCCCACCAAGTGAGCGAAAAACAATCCAGGGTCCGCCCGCTCCAGACAGGACAGCCCTATAGCTTACCGCCAGCCCTCACCGATCCAGTGCCATCATTACAGGAATCCCAGGAACATTGGCAAGAAAGAGTGGCTCTGGTTCCTGGCCCTGTAGCTCGGAATCTCCGCACCTATCGGGGTCTGAGCCCAGCCCTCGCTCGCTCGATGGTGAGCGCAGCCGATCTGTCGACAGACCATACAACCGATCAGCTCACGCCCCAACAATGGACAGCGCTGTTTAACTGCTGGCAAAAATGGCTTCAGGCCCTGGAACAAGAAACCTTTACCCCCGGTTGGCAGACCGAAGGATATACCGTCATGGGCTGGCAACTCACCTCGCCCGCCCAAAACATCCATCAGGTTTTAGATCAGTACTACACCCATCACCTCAACCAGCAAACCTTTAAACAACTGCACCACCAGCTGCAGCAAAAGGTCGGGAGCATCGCCAAAAAACTACAGGTCAAGGCCAACAGTTTCCACACCCAGCTCCAAGCCTCAGAAACCGCCGACGAGCATCGCCAACAGGCCGATCTCCTGATGGCAAATCTCCAGGCATGGGAAGTGGGAATGCAGTCCATTACCCTACCGGATTTTGAAGGAGACACATCACGTACCATTACCCTCAATCCCGAACAAAATGCAGTCCAAAATGCTCAGGCTTTATACAAGCGACATCAAAAACTGAAGCGTTCACGCGATCGCCTAGAGCCACTGCTGGCAGAAGTCGAACTAGAACTGCAGTACCTCCATCAGGTTGAGGTCGCCATTGAGCAAATAGAAACCTACGGCACCGATGCAGATCTCGAAACCCTTGAGGAAATTCGCATCGAACTCATCGAGCAGGACTATTGGCCAACCCCTGAACACATCGCCAAACCCCAAGCAAAGACCGATTTTATTCGCCATCAGACCCCAGATGGCTGGGAACTACTAGTCGGCCGCAATAACCGTCAGAACGACCAACTCACCTTTAGCGTCGCCACCAACTATGATTTGTGGTTTCACACGCAAGAAATTCCCGGCAGCCATGCCCTCCTCCGCCTAGATGCTGGCGCGGTTGCCAGCGAAGCCGATATCGAATGGGCTGCCCATGTCGTGGCCTTCTACAGTCGTGCTCGCCAAAGCCATCAGGTCCCCGTCGTTTATACCAGCCCCAAACATGTGTATAAACCCAAGGGTGCTCAACCGGGAATGGTGATCTATAAACAGGAGAAGGTCGTTTGGGGACAACCCCAGCTCGCCAAAGCCATCATGAAGCAGACTCAGAGATGACCCAAAAGACCAAGGAGTCGTGACTCTTTGATAAGCATTCACTATCTGTAAAACAGAAGACAACACAAAAGACTATCTATTAAGAAATGTTGCATTCGTTACATTACGATAAATATGTGAGGAATTATACAAAAGGTCATAGTTGCGTGTGGGAACGCTCTGTCTGACCTTCTTCACTTGAGATATAACGTAACTGATTCTTGCAAAAGCTCGCTCCGTCAGGAGCTGAGCTTTTTTATTACTCCACAACAGTCAGGGAAAGGGAGAGAGCGGCCAATTGGGTAACATCCATCTGTTGCGTTTCTTGACGCTGAACTTTCAAGAAAGCACGGGTGGTCTCTGTTAAATCCCCCAACAATCCTTCTATAACGGCAGAAGGCTCATTTATGGCCAAAGGCTGACCGGGTTGTTGCCCCGAGCGGTTCGCAATTTTTTTCAGACCCTTGAGCGTATCGCGGAGAGAACGAGCACTCGCCAACACAATCAACTCTATTGTCCCCGCGGGACCACTGACCACAAAATCATAGTCATCTCGTCCGGCTTGCGGCACCGTAAGCGTTTGGCCAGCCCCTACCAGAGAGGCGTCGGTTGCTGCCGTATAGTCAGACGGGAACAAGACTGTCATTTCACCATCCGATCCAATGCCCAAAACACTGATATAGAGATCTTGAGCCTCCTGGTTATTCACTTGCACCCGGATATTATCGCCAGGTCGAACCGCACCAACGTCAGGGGTCAGCGCAGTGGTCACAAGATCGCTACGTTGCGTTCCACGCGTTCCAGTCTCCGCCAGGGTTCGATTGTCACCCCCAACTGGAGCCACACTAGCGGTAACGCTTAATTTTGAGGAGCTTGGGTTGAGAATGGCTTTGAGGATGCGGTTCGCCAACAAGAGTTTGAACTTTGCCTGCAGCCGCAGCACAGCAGCGGTGGCGGATTCATTCGGGACACCGGAAAAAGAGTCACTGATGATGTTCTCTTTCGTGGGAGTGAACAACCCCACTGTGCCAACGTCCGGCACAGTGGCAACGCGCCCCTGAAGACGCTTGCGATCTTTAGATGTTATGTGCCCCAGAATATAGTCAACTTGGCCCTGCCCCAGCTCCACAGCTTTAATGCGAGAGGCCCCATTTAATGCGGCTTTTACCGCTGCTATCTCACTTTCTAAAGAAGAATCTAGTCCAATTCGCAGCGAGAGATCAGTGGGAATACCCCGCACTTCTTCTTGAAGCAGAGTACCTGGTTTGAGCGCTTGGGCACTGCCCTCTAATAAGATCCCTTTGGCCATCAGCCCTGCTCGGGACTCTAGTTTCACTTTTGCGAGTTCTTGACTTTGAGCATCCACAACCGCCAAAATCGTGTTTTTATCGAGTGGATTCGAGGTTTCAATTCCTCCTAGCCAGCAGTCAAAGGACTTACCGCTAACGCTGGTGATCACGGCTTCAGCAGGGGTCGCAGAGGAATTGAGAAAGTAGAAGGGACGTGGATCGTCAACCCGGTTCGGATCACATTGGGGCGTACATTCAAGTTCAGGATCCTGATCGTGTTCTTGGGTGGTACGTCGAGAGATATTTGAGATCGCACCGACAACGGGTGTCTCTCCGGTCTGTTGCCATAGATATTTCGTCATGTTGTAGGTAAAGGCCCCAGCATTAAACCCATCAAAGGTGGCATCAGAGGCAAGTTGATCGCGGTTCGCGGAGGCAATTACAACGCCTTTGGCAACGCCAGCGCGTCGCCTTTGCTTAAATTCCTCGGGCGACATCTTTAACCGAGACAACCACTGCTGCTGGTAGGCCAGTTCATCTTGATTCGGGAAAACACCGCCATTTTCTTTAGCCAAACGGTTAATCGACCGAACACGCATATTCCCGCGCTTGCCGCCCCCTGAGAAACAGCTATCTAACACCATTGTTAAATTATCGGTGGGGACTGCAGACATCAACAGAAAAAGCGTGTGCCCCATGATATCGTTGACCACCCGTCGGCCCTGCTCTTGGCCGGATGCTCTATCGACCGGCACTAATGTGCCATTGAGGCCATCGGGGGTGTCTTTATCTGGGTCATTCACCTGTGAGCCATGACCCGAGTAGTGGAAAACCGCAACATCTCCTGGTTTAGCTTGCTTAATCAGATGTTCTTCAAAGGCTTGAAAAATGCCTTTGCGCGTTGCCTGGGCATCGGTCACCATCAAAATATTTTTGGGATTGAAGCCAAATCGATGGATTAACAGTTCACGCTGCAATTCCACATCGGTGACGCATCCGTAAAGTGGAGCGGTGGGATAGGTGTTGATACCCACCAACAACGCCAGTTTCCGAGCATTTTCCTGGGCCAACACCTGGGCATAGCGAAGGCTTTGCCGTTGAATATCAAGTTGACTGAACCCCAAAGATGAGATCGCACCACCGGCAAACTGTAAAAAGTGACGGCGCTTCATCCCTGTCATCGCACAACTATCCTTGTATAAAAACTCCACAGAATCTAGTATGGCCGACAGCGCAAACAATCCAGCAATAGACCATCTCTCAAGTATGAGGGATGCCCTCTGATCTCATGACCCGGTTACGAAAACAGAACACCTACAACAAACTTGGTTACTAAAACTGTTACGGCTCTCAACTTCCCGAACCGATCGTCCTAAAATGACAACATCAACGACTCCTCACACTCCAAACACACCCATGAGCTGCGATCTTTAACCGCAGCTCTTTTTTATTACGTTGGTTGCTGTCTTAAGATAAACCTCACAAAACGCACCCAGTCAAAAGACAAGTTCAATCAACGTCAGGCTTGCTGTAAATAGACACGTCGCACCATCTTCACCGCAGGCTTTTCAAGATAATGGGTCAAACCATAGGCTAATAGGAAAGAAATAGCGAATGCCAAGCATATCCCAAGATTAGGGTTAAAATTCCAGCGATAGAACCGATTTATGATGACATAGCCAATATTTTGGTGAATCAAATACAAGGAATAGGAGAGCGTCCCTAGGCTAACTAACAACCTAGAGCGGAGAAAAGCAAGCCACCCTGAAATCGATACATAGAAGAGGACATACAGAACTGAAAAGACCAGAAAATCTCGAATTGAAAAAATCAAGATCGTAGAGACAAGAGACAGAAGCAAGATAAAAACGGTCATCCCACTTGCCAGGCCTTTGTGAATTTTGAAAAAACACATTCCCCCCACAAAGAACATAATATAGTCCGTAATTAAGAGCTTTGCGACCACATCCGGAATCACAATAAACCCTACTGTTTTCAATAAAGATAGAACAATCAGGAGTGACAACCATTGCTCACCAACCCGAAGCTGCCGACAGAGATAAATCGCAAAGATCAACACATAAAAGCTGAGTTCTACGGTCAAAGTCCAGTAGACACCATCAACATGCGGAACCCCTAGATATTCATGGAACATCAGCAAGTTCTGCATTGCATCCCTAAAAGCAACCTCTCGCCCCGCTAGCCCCCAAAAGCTGACGACAGAAAATGTGATCGCCAAGGCGCCCCAATAAACCGGGTAAAGTCGAGAAAAGCGAGCAACCCAAAAATCCAGCGGCTTCTGGCCTCGATGGAGGGTCCAGTAGATCACAAATCCACTAATCAAAAAAAATAACGGGACGCCATCTTTCCCAAAGTAGGCCCAATCCACAGCTAGGTTGGGGTGACCATAAATTTCGTTGTAACGGAAAAAGTAGTGGTACAGGACCACAGCCACTGCACCAACTCCTCTCAAGGCATCCAACTCTAGAAGTCTGTGGTGTTTCAATCCTCATGTCTCAGAATACAAAGGCCGGAGTTCTTCCGGCCTATGAGAAACTTTAGTTGGCAACTGTGAATTTCATGAGGCTATAGCAGCCAGGTTTGCCTGCTCTTTAAAGCCTCAGAGCCACATATCGACCTTGGAACTTTGCCGCCAGCAGATCTTCTGCGTGAATTTCAGCGTTTAGAGTCATACGCCCCTTTCCTCGTCTAGAGATTGTTGTGATAAAGCGTTCCCAGGACTGTTGAGGGGGCGCAAAGCAGTGAGCCTTGAGTGCCGTATCAATGGGGCGCAGATACTCAATGCTATTCGTTTGGATTACGATACGACAGGGCATCGATAAACACTGAAGCTGAACATGAAGATATGTCCAAGCCGCCAGAATCCCTAAGGCCGAGATACTCCCACCAAAGGCTGTACTACGGTGATTGATGTTGGGGTTGAGGGGCGCAGATAAACTAACAATAGTCTGACTCAAATGTATGACGGATACTCCCATTGCTTGGGCTAAGGGAATATGCATATGGAGATACTGCTCCACGGTGTCACAATTTATATTTTTCACTTGCTCCCGTTCATATACCTTGAAAATCCTACTGTTCTAGGATGACAGGCTATGTTCATCCGGTGCCACCTCTCGCCACAGCCCCATCCTCAAGACATCATGATATTTGGCATCAAAATAGACTTCATTTCTTAGAATGCCTTCAATTTTAAATCCCAGTTGTTCGTTGAGTCGAAGATTCCGCAAATTTGTATCGAGGGTATTGAGATATATCTTCTTTAAACCCAGATTATTGAGGCCGTAGCTTAACCATAGTTGCGTGG
>CALFCG010000182.1 GCA_937951315.1 uncultured cyanobacterium | reverse complement strand
GCATCGATAAATAGACTGACGGGAATCTGGGCGGCCTGCAGTTTCTTCACCGCCTCTGTGAGATAGGACTGCTGACCCATAATATCTAAGCCCCCTTCTGTGGTGACCTCTTCTCGCTTCTCGGGCACAAGGGTCACATAGTCAGGCTGAATATCTAGGGCAATACCGATCATCTCTTCGGTGGCAGCCATTTCCAAATTTAAGTGGGTGCGAACTGTTTGGCGCAATAGGCGAACATCACGATCCTGAATATGGCGGCGATCTTCTCTCAAATGGACAGTGATGCCATCGGCCCCAGCTAGCTCCGCCAAGACAGCAGCAGCAACGGGGTCCGGTTCGACGGTGCGACGGGCCTGACGAATGGTGGCAACGTGATCGATATTGACTCCCAGAGTTGGCAAGGTGATGTCCTTTGAACGCGCAATATAGACAGAAGCCCGATCATTGCATGTCTGCTAGGTGCACAGCAAGTTTAATGCCAGCCCTGTTCGGCTTGCTGAAGAACGTAGATGGATACCGCCTCTATTTCGGGTGTAGTGAGTTTATCGGCATAGGCGGACATGTTGTTTTTACCGTTAGCGATGAGGGTTGAGATCGCATCTAAACTATCCACCCCATTCCGTTGCAGTGCTTTTGTCTGCAGCGTCTTACCTCGCCGGATAATATTTTTACCTTGAGGATGACAACCCACACAGTGAACTTCAAATAGTGCCGCCCCATCTGGCCCGATGGCCTCAGCCAATGCAGCAGAGGAAGACGTGATTCCCATCATGAACATCAGCATCAATGCAATAAGTCGACGCATTTCGGCCACCTTTCATTTTTCAGAACAGCAACTTCAACAGAACAAGTCATGCCCTCTCTTCGAGGCATTAATTAATAGAAACCCGAATGTTAGGACGTCCAGAGTTTCCGGGACTGAGGGTTGAACGAATCTTGGCCGAAGGTAACTTTTTAGCCACATACTGCTCAACCGCACTCACCTTACTCTCGACAAAAGGCAAAGTATTATCCTTCCTAAAGGTGGCATCAATCCGAAAGGTATCTCCTTGTCTAGCAGAACTGAGAACCTGATCCAACGCATAGGTTGCTTCTGAATCTAACTTGGCAGACTCCTTTTTAAGACTCACGGAGATGAGAGCAACTGTCCCACTAGAGTCTAGTTGTGAAGCAATCAACGGTTCCGACTGAGACGCCGTGATACTGAAGTTTGGGCAGCTTTCAGCAGCCGCAGAACTAGCAACATTGGCAACAAAACGTCCATCATAGAATTGCTCAAGATTCACGGGCGTGTTTGCAATGCGCCCGCTTCCATACAACACGCGAGCCGTATGATTTAAGCGTTGCTCAAGCAAAGCATCCGTGCCATTCATCCAATAGTTGGCACAGTTGGCATCGAAAAAATAAACACCTTGCAAAAAGTTAACCGCTTCTGGTGGCGTCAGTTGACCGAGGGTTTCAAACTGTTTTCTCAGTGGGGTTTTATCCACTGCGCTCCGAGCCATATGGGCATAGTAGGCCTTAACAAAGGCTTGGACTTTGCTAGGTTCCTCCTTCAGCACCTGGGGCGAGGCCACGACGACATCAACAATTGAGCGTTGAACATCGGCAGAGGAGAGGGAAGCAATGTATCCCTCTCGCATCGATTGAGTAACGTAGGGCTCCCAAAAAATACCGGCCGCGAATTGCTCCCCCGGCAGCGGATTCTGAAAGCGCTCCCAGGCGACAGAGGAATCTTCAACCCTAACGATATTGAAGTTCTCTAAAGAAAAATTAGGAGAAGTGTCCGCGAGCAATAGGCTGAGGTACTCACTGGGTGTATTACCTGCAAAGACAATGGAGAGCAGCTTTCCTTGTGCAACAGCCTTCGTTGCTACAGTATCCAAGTTTCGGATACTGGTAAGCTGTGGCCACTGTTTGCTATTCAGAATCAAGCGGTCAGCACCATGGGTCCAGTCCCACATTGCGACGATCTTGCCTTTGCTCGGGGTCTCAAACAATTGATTGATGGTGGTGACCATAAAGTCAGCTTCACCCGATGACAGCTTTTGCGATCGCATCTTTTGATCAAGCTCATCGGCATAATCAACCGTGATACCGTCCTGCTTCAAACTCTGCTGGAATTTTTCATCCCAGAGGGTGCTATAGCCCAAAAAGGTATCGCCCAATACGTCTATCTCAGAAGCCCCCTTCAATGGGGGAATCGCTGTTGCCGTCTTGCTGTCAGCACCTTTAACCGCCCCTTCAGAAACAGGGCTAGTGTTAGGCCGTCGTAAAAGAGCAGCACATGCGATCGCAACTGTGAGTGCTCCAAGCAACAAGAGCGGAAAACCCACAGCCTTTGCTTTAGTCATTTTTTTGGCTTGCGTTGAATTTTTTTTGTCACCAGACTGTCCTTCCAGATCTACCTCGGCCGTCACTTAAACGTCTCCCTCAGTACGCAGAATCTTTACTGTATTCTGAAAATAAATTAAAACTGTTAGCAGCTAAAACTTTTGAAGCGATTAGCCTAGCCCAAGCGGGTGCATTTTTGTTGTGACTTGATGAACCATCATGTGATTACCTTTCAAGCCGTAACCAGCTTATCCCCCGATACCCAAAACATATCATAAATCAGCCCCATTCTTAGTCTGACCCCATCAGCACCCTCACACTAGAATATCCAAACCATCAGGCCTTCACCCCATCTCTCCAATTCTGTAGGCAGGATGCAGGCTATATTCTTATCCTTGCTTCTAGATGCTTCAACAACCGAAGGGAAAAACAGTGCGCAACGTAACTCTCCATGCCTTTAACTGGCGCTATACCGACATCATCGATAATCTTGATTCCATTAAAGAAGCAGGCTATGGAGCCATCTTGATCCCCCCCCCTCTGTACTCTGAACCCAATGGTGATCAATGGTGGCAACGATATCAACCCAAAGACTATCGGGTACTTCTCTCTCATCTCGGGGGCAAACGAGATCTAGAACGCTTGATCGCAGCTTGTCATCAGGGAACACCAAAACTGCATGTGTATGCCGACTTAGTGATTAATCACATGGCAAATGATGACCGTATTGATCATCTTGACTTTCCAGGCAAAGCCGAGCTTGAACGCTATCAGCAACAACCGGATG
>CALFCG010000181.1 GCA_937951315.1 uncultured cyanobacterium | reverse complement strand
TGATGGGTTGGGGCCTCCGGTCCCCAGGGGTAGGCATATCCAACGGACAGTTCGGGATGCCAACTCGCCGCCTTTTCCCATTCAGCTTCTGTGGGCAAACGCTTGCCCATAAACCGAGCATAGGCATCTGCCTCAAACCAGCTCACACCGCAAACCGGGTGATTCGTCATATCAACAAGTTTCCAGTAGCGAGGGTGTGTCACAGGATTATCCTGCAGCCATGCCCAACCGTCTTCAGACCACCATTGCCGCTCGACATACCCCCCAGCATCTATAAACTGAGCATAGGCACCACATGTGACGGGCGTTACATCAATCCAGTAAGGGGCTAATGAAACCGTATGTTCAGGCTTTTCATTATCCAGTGCCTCAATCCCGTCATTGCCGCAGCGAAAAGGACCACCCTCAATAAGCACCATTTCGGCAAATGAAACCGCTGTGGGTGAATTTAGCTGACCAATGGGCTTCTGCAAGGCTTCTGCAGGAGACGTCTGCAGCGTCACATAGGTTTGACGTAATGTTTGTAGCTGATGTAGGTGCAACACCCACGTAATCGTCTCGCAATGCTGACTTTCATGTTGAATCAACCACAACCACAGCCAAGCTTGTTCCTCAAGAGGGGCACCGTCTAAATACTCAAAAACCTGAAAGCGAATTTCGGCAAGATAGTGACAGACTTCTTCAAAGCTGGGAAGCTGCTGCCGCTGACTTTTAGGGAGACCATCCGCAGCAAAAAGTTGACGATAGTCAGGAAACAAAGGGGGCTGCCCTGCTCTTTGCTCCAACAGCCATAACCCCTCAGTAAAACCAATATGGCCCAAATGCCAACCCATCGGACTAAAGTCTGGATGAGCCTGCCGATAGAAAAACTCAGCATCTAAATTATCAAAAAGATGCAGCGTATTCTCTCTTGCCTTGATATATCTCCGCCGAATCTCATCTCGAAGATCGCTCACGGGGAGAACTAGCAAAGAATGCATAGGCGCTATGACTGTGAAAGCAGACCGTCACTCTGCCAGATCTAACACATTAATAACGCAATTCTGCCCCGCTCCCAAGGCTTGTGAACATCAGCACTTATGCAGAGATCTAAAAATAGACGCACTTCTGGCCAATCTCACATCTTTCAGCAATTGTTTCTCAACAAAGCGCTGTAGCTCAGAGGCCAAAGGAATGACCACAACTACAGGTTTGTCTAGCATTAGGATTATCAAACCGAAAGCTACCGCCCATCAGATCTTCTGTGTAATCCAGCGTTAGACCTTTTAGATAGGGCAAACTATTGGGATCAACAACCACCTGAACCTTGCCACAATCAAAAACTTGATCGACAGGTTCAGCCATCGTTTCGAAGGACATCTGGTAAGACCAACCCGAACAGCCACTTTCATGAACAGCTATTCTTAAAACTTTCGAATCACGGTAAGCAGGCTTAGACTTCAGCCGTGTCACTTCATCAAGGGCGGTAGCGCTCAAATGCACCATAGAGATTTTGAAGGATTAACTATTCTTGCGCGCATAGTCATCGTCAAAGCGCACAATATCATCTTCTCCCAAATACTCTCCGTTTTGAACCTCAATCAAAACCAACGGAACCATACCAGGGTTCTCAAGGCGGTGAGAGGTAAAGCGTGGAACGTAGGTGGACTCGTTGGTGCTCAGCATCAGTTCTTGTTCACCACGCTGGACCTTAGCAATACCAGCAATCACAATCCAGTGCTCACTGCGATGATGATGCATTTGCAAGCTCAGACGATGCCCAGGCTTCACTTCAATGCGCTTAATTTTATAGCCATGGCCTTCTTCTAAGATGGTGAAAGATCCCCAAGGGCGCAGTTCAGTCGCGGCAAGACCGTTATGGTCGGAGACAGTCAGGGTTAGGTCTGTGGCTTGAGTCACAACAATTCCTCAGATTACGTGCAAATGAATGAAAAAGCTTTGAATTTTGCGCAGATGATTGATCTACCCCTCAGATCAAACATCCTGCTCTCTCAGTATACCCAGCGGATTAAAAATCATCTACTTTAAGTTGCTATAGTTTATATCTCTTGGATTTAACACCTTTACGCAAGCTCAGGAAGTAGTCTAAGTTACTCGCCTGAAGAAAGCGAAATTCCAATTGCATTCTGAACACGTGCGGCCGTGCCCGGATGCCGGTCTAAAAGCTGCCCCCCCAAATAGAGAGCAGTGGAGCTGCCACCGTCAAGGTTAAGCGCCTGTGTTGCCCCCAGCTGCTGCAAAATCCCAGCCCACTCCCTCAAGGTGGGTCCTGGACCATTGATGCGGTTGTGAGCTGCTGCAAGCAAAAGCGTGCCATCAGCTTGTTGAGCAATGGCGCTTCGGGGTGCGGCCTGAGTATCGAAGGGCGGTTTAAACTGCTCAGTGGCAGCATTTAAAACGATCTGACTGTTCTGAACTAAAAGTGGGCCGGCCCCGACAATATTGGGGAACGGATCAAATTGAGTCGGACTGGCTTTAGCCTGCGTCGTTAGGGAGCTACCCGGTGCTAAAGCAGTACCTGCGTCAAAGGAACGCAGCACGAGTAGATAGCCCTCCCTCGGAATGGGGAACGAGTCAGCGCTCTGACTATCTTTCTGATCCACGACGCGATCATTGACCACTGATATGATTTTTTCAGTTTCTAAGATCGGAGTATAGCTAGCCCCCCAAACGGGTGAATAAAGGGCAATACCACGCTGTGGATAGCCACTATCTCGAGACACAATGGGCAATTGACCACTCGGAGTGACCAAGGTTTCCTGCAGAGCCAGACGGCCCATCGCCAATTGTCCCTGATCACTCCAAGCCACAGCCCCCCGGTTCAGAATAGGGCTAGAAATCCACTGTCCTGCCTTTCGAATTGCACCCAATGGGGTCTGGTTATTGCGATTGAAATAGCCCCCATTAATCGCAGCGGCTACTTGTGAACGCTTGGCAATCGAGAGCAACGGATTAATCCCCACCAGTGCATTGGGATTGCCCCAAATAGGCTCGAGCTTCAAGGCCGGTTGTTGAGGCTTCAGCGCTAGCCATACCACCGGGAACTGATCCTTGCCCAAGGTCACAGATTGTTCTTGCCATCGAAGACCGGGCGCCCACTCAATACTCCGAGGTTGCGGTGCACTAGCCAAAATATCAATGACAAGTCGATTAGGATTGGGAACCATTGAAATCTGGGGTCGCATATTTCCAGCAATTTCCCCAGTGATGATGGTTTGACCGGCCTTCGGCTTCACCTCCAACTTACGTAAGGCGTCAGTATCGGAGCCTTCCCATTTCTGTAGCTCCGAGGGAACAAAGGTGGCATCGACGGCCAAACTAAAGGTGCGAGGCTTCACTGCATCTCGACTCACAGTGAGTTCTTTCATCCGCCAAGGTGCTGGGCGATCTAAATCCACAACAATGCGGTGCCCCCAAGCCTGCCGCCCTAGACGGACAGTCTGGGACTGAGCAGCCGGTGCTTGAATCTGAAGTACATTTCCCTGGGGCTGCATCTGCCAGCCAAAGGTCTGAGCAAAGGGAGTGACATCTAGGTAGCGATAGGCACCAGAAGGGGCATGCCGAGCTGAAAGGACGGTAGGCTGAGATGTAAACCAATTAATAGGCTGCTGCTCAGGACGACTGGTGCTGAGGAGATCAGCCCCTATACGCTGTCGCAAACCACTATCGCTAATACCAATGGTTTGTCCGGAGTCTGAGGACCAAGCCCCCCAAGCAGCATTAAATGTCTGACCATTGAGTTGAATTTGAGTCCCTTGCTGGGTGACGGATTGAGCAAAGGCTGGGGGACTCACGGCCAGGCTGATGCCGGCAAGAACGGGGAGCGGAAGCAAATAGCGATTCATCAATTGTTATCCATCACATACAGTCGGGTCGCCAACATTCACTCAGGGACTGGCCCTGTCGTCAAGGCCCAGCGCAAGTCCCCGAGGGGGTTCATAGGAACTCTTGACGTGTAGTGTTCAGCGCCAGTTCCTGGCCCTCAGCGATCCAGGTGCTCAACGACCACGGATAGGTTTCAGAAGCATTCGAAAAGTTAAGAAGCGCAAAGAATCTATAGTTTCTCTCCGATGATGAACTTGAGGGGGAAAAACCTAACGAGACAATTTTGGCTATCGGATCTGAGATTTGGGATCGAAGCGATCACGCAATTCATCCCCCAGGAGCGTAAACGATAGCACCATCAACAGAATCACTAGACCAGG
>CALFCG010000180.1 GCA_937951315.1 uncultured cyanobacterium | reverse complement strand
CCTACTCGTAGAAAGCGCCAATATGTTGCTGGCCTTTCCCACCGATTCAGTGGAGGAAATTACGTTACTTGATCCAAAACAAATCCTCTCTCATATCGACCAGGGCGCCATTCGATGGAACGACACAATCGTGCCGATGATGAAATTGGAGCAATGGCTGACATTCCCAACCCCTCCCAGACAACCCGATACCGAAGAAGCCCCACTGATTAGTGAACCCATGACACTGATGTTAAACAAAGGGGATGATCTCGTTGCGATGACGGTTGATCGATATTGGGGGGAACAGGAGGTAACCATCCGACAAATTGAAGGCGATCTTCCTTTACCCACAGGATTTGCTGGCTGTACCATTTTGGGTGATGGTCGCATCGTCCCCCTCGTTGATGCTGTCGGTCTTCTATCCTGGATTGAGGATCAACAGGCCAGTGGTGGTGCAATGCCTAAGATGCCAACCCCTGAAGCCCCATCGAACACACCGGAAGTCAGTAGCGTACAGTCACAGATCTTGATTGTGGATGACTCCATCAACGTTCGACGCTTTTTGGCACTCACCCTTGAGAAGGCAGGGTTCCGCGTCGAACAGGCAAAAGATGGGCAACATGCCCTAGAGAAACTGCAGGCGGGCTTGAAGGTACAAGCCATCATCTCCGACGTAGAAATGCCTCGATTAGATGGCTTCGGCTTTCTGGCCCATGTTAAATCACAGCCCAAATTGAAACAGATTCCAGTCGTGATGCTCACCTCACGCAGTGGTGATAAGCATCGCAATCTAGCAATGACGCTGGGGGCAACCGGCTATTTTTCCAAGCCATTCCGGGAGCCAGAGCTATTGGAAACGCTGCATCGACTAATTGCTAGCAAATAATCTCTCTTCTGTACAGTTTCATGGATAAATAACCTATGGCTATTTTGTCTTCTGGGCGATCTCGGCGGGGCCGCAAGGCCGAAGCCACCGAACAATATATTGCTTTTCGTCTCCGTCAAGAATGGTTTGGGCTCCCCATTGAGTCAGTTCAACGCGTTATCACAATGGGCAAGATCTTTGGTGATCCCAGCCAGACGGGGGTGGGGCTGATGCGCTACCAAGATAAGGAGCTTCTCGTGATCGACGTCAGCCAGCGCATTTTTGAAGACACCACTGAACTTAGTGGCACCATACAGCAGGAGAACGAGCAAAGATCGTTGATCATTTTCAGAACGTCAGAGGGTGAGCTCGTGGGGCTACCCATTGACTCTCAACCCGAGGTCAGAAGACTGGCTAAATCTGAGTTTGTGCCACTCCCTGCCACCTATGCAGCCCGCAGTAAGATTCGCTGCCTCAGTTCAATGATGGCGAAGAATAAGGAAGGCGCATCTCTGTTTCTGCTCGACCCCGACCAGATGATCGCGGCTTAGTCTAGCCCCAACCTAGTTGTTCCCAAACCATTTCTGGGCGTTGAGTCTCTGAATGACACCAAAGACGAGCAAGTTAAGGGTGATCTTACGCTCATCAATTAAGAAAGGCTCGATGATACCGGATGAACCCTTGCGAGTTGACCATGAAAAAGCCCGTTGCTTCTTGATGTCACCTTGCGGGAAATAAACCGCGAACTGACGCTGACCATCTTGCCAGCTTCCAGTGACCTGGTTGTCAGCAAACCCTAGCGTTAGATCTTTAACAGACTGCTCAGCAAAGGCGCTCTCTAAGGCCGGCAAATAGTCCTGCTGGATAAAATCAGCAAAGGGCTTATCTTCTACTGCAGGAGGCTTTTCTTTTTTTGCCGCTGCTTTTTTAGGAGCAGCCTCTGTCGCTGACTTCTCAGAGCTAGTGTTATCAGCGGGTGCTTCAGATTGTGGAGTTTTTGCGTCGTCTGCCATACCAGTTAAGCGTAAGTTTAACCACCTGCTATCGCCGGAATAATACTAACCTCATCACCATCGGAAAGGGAAGTACTTTGACCTTCAAGAAAGCGGATATCTTCATTATTGACATAGAAGTTGACGAAGCGGCGAAGTTTACCGTCTTGATCACAGATACGTTCCTTAATCCCAGGACAGTTTTGCTCTAGTGAATTCAGCAGCTCAGAGATATTAGTAGCGTCACATTCGACGGTTGCTTGATTCTGAGTCAATTTTTGCAAGGGAGTGGGTATTAAAACTTTGATTGCCATGGATTACAAATTATTGAATATTTACAATAAACAAAGGAGTACGAGGGAAACTCCAAAGCGGCGGCCCAAGTAGCTTTTACACTGACTTTAGATGTGCCCCATAGGAGAGGACTTTGATGGGTTCTACCCTAGCTCACAACATCATGAACATCAGGCAATACAGACAGGAGCTAGGTATAGATAGGCCTAGAACTTGGCAGGCCTTTAGTTAAACCAAACAAATGCTAGAGAGCCCGTTCTTTACCAAGAGGTGCGAGGGGGATCTAAACCAAGACCGGCTGCCAATCTAGACGCTCTAGAGTACGGGAACGTTCTAACGCTCGCTCAAAGCTATCGAGCTTAGGTTCAATCGCGAAGGGTTCGCCCACGTATCCTTGAACAGCTTCTTGAGTCTTGAGGCCATTGCCAGTGATGTAAACAACGGTTTTCTCCTCCGGGTTAATTTTGCCTGCTTCAACAAGCTTCTTCAAGACAGCAACGGTTGTCCCGCCCGCTGTTTCTGTGAAGATCCCTTCAGTTTCAGCTAACAACTTAATGCCTTCAATAATTTCAGCATCTGTGACGGATTCAATGTTGCCGTTGGTCCTACGGGCAATCTCTAGAGCATACACACCATCAGCAGGGTTACCAATCGCAATTGACTTGGCAATAGTATTGGGCTTCACGGGGTCAATGAAGTCACGTCCTTCTCGGAAGGCCTCAGCGATGGGGGAACAGCCTTCTGCCTGGGCACCACTGAAACGAACATCTTTCTGTTCAATCAAACCCACCTGAACAAATTCTTGAAAGCCCTTGTAGATCTTAGTAAACAGAGAACCTGAAGCTAGAGGCGCAACAATATGATCAGGAAGCTCCCAGCCCAACTGCTCAGCCACTTCGTAGCCGAGTGTTTTGGAGCCCTCGGAGTAGTAAGGTCGCAGGTTGATATTGACGAATCCCCAGCCCTGAGTATTGGCAACTTCGCTGCAAAGA
>CALFCG010000179.1 GCA_937951315.1 uncultured cyanobacterium | reverse complement strand
ATAGTTGACCACGACTGTTGCGCCTGCTTCAGCCATTGAGAGTGCGACTCCAGACCCAATGCCAGAGCTGGCCCCAGTGACGAGGGCAACCTGACCTTGTAAACGTTGCATGCTTGAGCCTCTCCTAAAAAATAATGATGCGAATGACCGTCCCGTGAGTTGCTGTAAGCCTTGCTTGAATGCACGTTAAAGGAGAAATATTAGAGCTGGATGATAGAGATATTAGAGCTGGATGATAGAAATTCTAGAATGAACTGAAGTCTTGACCGTTGGCTCCTCTTCCTTGCAAACAGCGTTTTTCCTTATTGATTTACAGCGATCGGTATGAGCACTATTGTCTTCGATACTCTGTCTGTTCTAGATTGCACTGTCCTAGGTCGCAAATGTCAGAATATGCTCAGCGGTAAGTTTCGGTTGTTCTAAGTGGGGCACATGTCCGCAGTTGGGCACCCAACGGAGCTGACTGTCTGCGATGGCCTGCTCAAATTTAGGTGCATCTTTACGGCTCATAATTCGGTCCTGCTCGCCCCAAAGAATGAGCGTTGGCTGCGAGATCTGCTCAATTTTGTCCGCTAAAAAGTTATAGCCGCCACTTTTGGCAAAGGCAATCAGAGCGGCCTGCCATTGGGGATGTTGCAGGTGTAAAGATGCACAGAGTTCGGCATCCGGTGTGACATAGTTGCGATCGCAATAGGCCTGTTGACTAATACGTCGCCGCACTCCTGGATTGCGCAAAAAAGCGGTTGCCCACCCATCAATGGGGGGGCGCATTAACTTTGTGGGGACGGGTGATGTGGCAAAACCGGCACTGTCCAAGAGCACCAGTCGGTCCACACTGTCAGGATAGGTGAGGCAAAAATCCAGTGCCAAAGCGCCCCCCATTGAGGCTCCGACCAAGATGACAGGCTGATCGATCAGCGTTTTCCAGAAGTGGTAGAGATGCAGCTTCAGTTCCCCTGGACTAAAGCTGATATCCGTCGGACGATCTGTAAATCCAAAACCCAACACATCTAGGGCCCAGGTGGAACGCTGGGCCGACAACAGCGGAAACAGGCGTCGGAATTCAAGAAGTGAGCTGTCAAAACCATGGAGTAACAGGATCGGCACGCCATCTGTCCCTTCCTGCAGATAGGTTGTCAAAATTGGATCAGAACTGAAGCAGGTCTGCACCGGTTGCTGCTGAATCCTCTGGGCAGCATTGATGGACGATGCCTCTGTGAGCTGAGCCGTATCAGTGGGCAGAAAGCTAGGGAACATGGCACTAGAATCAACATTTTCTCAAGCCTACCCCACAAGCCGATCCGCCAAGTGCCACAATGTGAAAGATTCTTGTCCGCAGGTGCATTTTCAGTGCAGTCCCCGTTTTCCTCGTCTTCTGCTCAATATGTCTTGGGCATTGACACCACTGGCCCAACCCTACGCCTAGGGCTGAGTAATTTTGCTGATGTCAATCGCTATCAAGCCTGGGAGCTGGGGCGTGATCTATCAATGTACTTGCATCAGTCGTTGCAAGACTTTATCCAGCCCTATCGCTGGTCTGACTTAGCTTGGATCGTTGTTGCTAAAGGACCGGGAAGCTATACCGGCACTCGCCTGGGTGTTGTGACTGCGCGTACTCTGGCACAGCAGTTGAATCTTCCCTTATATGGTGTCTCAACCCTGGCAATGTTCGTCTGGGCCTATGCAATCGTCCAGTCCTGCGAACCTGGACATCTCATTGCGGTAGATATGCCGGGTCAAAAAGGGCATGTGCATGGCGGTATTTATCAGCTGTTGGAGAATCAGACCTTACAGGCAGAGAGTTGCGATCGCCATCTGCCCCATTCTGAATGGGAATTGACGCTTATGCAGCAAAGCATTAAGTACAAGCTTTCATTGCCGACCGACGAGTCTAGCAATGAGGCATTGAGTCAAGCCCTCATCGCTCTAGCCCGTCAGCAACAATGCATCGGGCCATCTGACTGGGAGTCCGTTCTGCCTCACTATCGTTAACGCCGTTCTGATCGACTTGCTGAGTCTAGGCGACAGGTGTTAAGTCGGGGACCTTGCCCAGGGCCATCAAGATTTGTTTGAGTTCCGCAACAGCTTCATTGGGAGCACCACCCGATGCACCATTGTCCCCCCCAGTCTGATTGCGCATTGCATCGAGCGTATCCTGCATGGGCTGCAAGAACTCTTCCAGGGCTTTTACCCGTCCCAAATGTTGGGCCACTGTCGCACGCTGCTCATTCAGTTGCTGTTCTTGGGCTTCAATCTGACTGCGTTTGTTTTGCTGTGCAGCGATTTGTTGCTGCAACGTTTCCTCTGCATTTTGCATAGAGACCTGGATGCGAGCAATCTCATTCTTGAGCATTTGCACTTGCTGCTCCCCTTCTTCTTGCTCAGACTCGAGCTGTTGTAAGATGGGCTCAAGCTTTACCTCAACGGACTGTCGGGCACGACTATCCTTGCCCTTTTGACGCTGCCGCAAAATATCTTGATGTAAATGCAGTACACCTTCACGCTCCTGCAGAGTTTTCCGTTGCCCCTCAAGGGTTTCATCCAAGAGTTGATAACGTTGTTGTTCCTGCTCTAGATCTCCGGCTAAGCTCAACCGCTCATATTCACTGGCCTGCTCAACCTGCGTTTCTAACTCTGAAATTGTTTGTTGCTGCAGCTCCAGTTCTTCTTCCTGGTCATTGACAAAGCTGGACAGTTTGTCGAGCTCTTTCTGTAGACGACCCACAGTCTCCTCTAGATCCTCCAGAGACATTGATCGCAGTTCCTGCAAGTTGACAGTCGCATTACCCGTAAAGCCATCTCGCACCTGACTGATAGCCTGGGCGATATCTGCCTGTGCCTGCAGTTGCGTGATCAAAAAGTTCAGGCTATCTGACTTGACCGTCAAGAGTTTTTCCTGCAGTTTGGATTCTAGCTGTGCTTCTTCCAAAGTCTCTTGGGTTTGATGCCACGCTTGCCAGACCTGTTCCAAGTCACGCGTTTTCTGATCTAAATCCTCTTGCAGCTGTTGGGACTGTTGACGGTCTTCTTCAAGGGACTGCCAGTATTGATTGAAATGAGTTTGCTGTTGCTCAAGCAGTCCAGCACTTGCGCCTCCCCCATTGCCCAGATCTGCTTCTAGACGCTGAAGTAAGCCTTCGATTTGGTGGACTTGCTCATCGCTTAGGGATGCGGATTGAGCGGTGTCGAGCTGGCGTTGAGCCGCTTGTAATCGTCCCCATGCCTCTTCCAGTTGCTGTCGATCTCCCTCTAATTGCTCTTTAAGCTGCAGAATTTGATCGCGACTGTCCTCAAACTCACCTCGCTGTTGTTCAATTTTTTGAGACTCTAACTCCAGCTGCTGCAGCTCCTCCGCGCGAGCTTCCATATCTACTTCGCGGCGAGTCAGTTCTTGACTCTGATAAATCAGAGACTGCTTCCAGCCCTCAATTTCTTCTTCTTGTGTTTTAAATTTCTCACGCATGCGTGAAAAATTCTTGAGAATGCCAACGAGTTGTCGAGTCGCATCTTGGACATTCTTGACATTCCGATTGGTATCGACCTCGACGAGTACGAGTACACCGTGGTTATAGTCGTTGCTGGCATCAAAAGCTAGAAGCTCTTCTCCGGGAACCGGGCTCCAGTTATGCTCAGATTGCTTGCGGGCTAACAACCTAAGTTCAGTTTTGGCCCCCATGAAACCACTTTTTTTATTAATCTCTGCTAGATACAGCACCCCGCAATCCTCTTTTGTTTCTGAATCGACAGTTTGGTTTGTTTTTGGGGACTGTGGTATTGCCCCGTTAAGACTTGAAATTTACTTATTGTCTAGATCAATAACGTCACCGTGCGATTATTGCTTGCAGATATCTTAGTCCTAGAATATACCGTGAGACCTAAGATTTATCGCAGCCATCCTTGCATTGGGCACGTCCTAAGTTTAAGTTACCCATAAAAAGCTTTGACCTACACTGCACTCATATGGGAGAACGTCAGCCTCGCCTATCCTTGTATGAATGCGATAAATAGAGCCTTCAAGAGATCTTCGTCAAGAACTGCTGAAATTTGTTTCTCTAGGGCGGGTATCCTAAAGCTACAGGCCCACAAGCCTAGACCCATAGCCTAGTTTCCCAACCGGTTTGTACACAATTGTACACAGTTGATGAGCAACCTTCTTTGAGAACAATTGGGCTTCTCACCAGTGGTCCTGCTGAGTCTCTTGCTCGGCTTAGACTCTAGGTTAACTCATCTCGGCATGATCTATAGATCTCAGGTAGCACGCAATGAATAAGGTTTTAGTGGTAGACGATAGCATTACGCAACGGCAACTAATGAGTAATGTACTCGAAGATAGTGGCCTGACGGTGCTAATCGCAACAGATGGAGTTGAAGCTCTGCAGCAAATTGAGGCAACTCAGCCTGATATTGTAGTGTTGGACATTATTATGCCACGGATGAATGGCTATGAAGTGTGTCGGAAGATTAAATCCGACCCAGGTACGCAGAACTTACCGGTTGTTATTTGTTCATCCAAAACAGAAGACTTTGATCGGTATTGGGGAATGAAACAGGGGGCAGATGCGTATCTTGCAAAACCTTTCGCCGTTCAGGAACTATTGGTCACCGTTAAAGAACTACTTGCAGGTTAAGTGATCATGTCTACAAATCAAGAATTTCTGGCCACTAATCCCTCAGAGGCTATCCCTGAGATTCAAGGACTGCAAAATCCTGAGGGTGATTTATACCTCCGCTTCTTTGTTGAGTCGGGACAAGAATTTGCGTTGCCGGCGATGGGAATTCGAGAAGTTCTATCCCTTGATCCAGAGCAAATTACCTTGGTGCCGAATGTTTCTCCTCTACTGATGGGCATTCTCAATTTACGTGGCCAAGTGATTTGGGTGACAGATATTGGGCAGTTTCTCGGCGATACTCAACCTTTAAATACAGATCGTTCTGAAATCTCAATTGTGGCCATTGAAACCCAAGAAGTGACTGTCGGACTGGCTGTTGAGCGAGTGATGGGGATGGATTGGCTTGATACGGAGCAGCTCACCCTATCGACCAATGCACCTGATGGCATGGCTCCTTTCTTGAAAGGCGAATGGATGATGGGTGAGGCGCAGCAATCTTTACGCCTCCTTGACCCGACTGCAATTTTAAGGTCAGCAAGATGGGCAACCTAAGGAGAGGAGAGAGATGAGGCCGACCCAGACAATACCCTGAACCGTTATAGTTTCGACCTCTGTGTCGTTTTTTCTGAAATGAACGAATAAACTGCGAATCGATCACTCACCCACAGTATTGTCGTTAGGATTCAGAACCACCCATTGGCAGGAGCAGATAGATGTCATCAAGTACACAGTACGCCCAGGATTACCAAGAAGCCGTTAGCGCTTACATGAATGAGCATTATCAGGAAGCAATTTCGGCGACGGATGCTCTGGTTGAGTACCACCCTGATGATCCCAACTTGCGCTTGCTACGGGGACATATTTACCGGGGGCTAGAAAAATATGAAGAGGCTCAAGGTCAATATCAATCTGTCTTAGACCTTACAAGCGATCCTGAACTTGTTGATTGCGCTCGCTCTAGCTTAGCAGACACAAGCAGCTACATTGGTCACTCCGGCGGAGAAACTTCAATTCAGTCAACCAGTTCACAGCCGCTCTCTGGTGCAACAGAGGCAACATTCTTACAATCTTCGGGCAATACAGTCATGCAGTCAGAACTAGATTCGAATTCAACAATGACACACAGCGACGATTCAACGTATACAAATCCTTTTGAAGAAAGTGGCAGTGTTGAGGAAACTGCTGATGATGCTTCTTTGGTGCTTCAAGAGCCTGCAGACCAGGAGGGTGAGCCAGAGGAAGATATGACGATCCTCATGAATCAAAAGAAAGAGGCTGCACAAAATGACACTTTCCTAGATTCTGCTGCTTTGGATAATGCCGAGAACAATGGTGGCGGACCAACCTTTCTTGATGATTCCTTTGATGAGGATGAAGATTTACCCAATACCGGCATTCTAGATTTTATTGGTTCTGAGCCCATGGGCGCAGTTTCTCCGGTCACAAGCGATGCCTCGGCCTATGCTGACAGCAGCGAAGCTTCTGAGGAGATGAACGATCAAGGGGATGAGGTTGAAAGTGATGGCCTGCCCACTCTGGCCGATTTTGAGTTCGGTGATCAGAGTGGTTCCCTAGAGCCGGATTACTCGATGGATATGATGACATCACCGAGCTTGTTAGATGCAACGGGTGATCAATCGGGTTTGTTGCTGGATGATTTTGATGCTGTTGATTCTTCTTTATCCCTGAACCAAGACAATAGTATTGGTGGCGTCAGTCCAGATATGGCCTTCCCTGACGGTATGGCTTCCCCTGTTGTGCCGAAGCAACCTTCAGGCGTGTTGGCTCCGTTTACCAATGCCTCTTTGCAGCAAAAGCAGGTGATTACGGCGACGGCTGCTGGTGTGATTTCGGCAGGTGCTGTGATTGGTGTCGGCGTGCTCACCCCTCAGCCTGCTTGGGCGGCTCTAGGAGTCGGGGCCGCTGCAGCGGGTCTTGCCGGGGGAGCGACCACATTGGTCTTGGGGCAAATGACGGCTAAGCAAATTAAAGCTTCCACCAGTGACTTGCAGGCGAAGTTATCTGCTGTCGCTCAAGGTGATTGGAGTGTGCGAGCGACAGAGTTCTCAAAGGATGAGTTTGGTCAGTTGGCGACGAGCTTCAACGAGATGACGCGTTTCATTGAAGCGACGACGCAGGAAGTTCAGAACAAAGCGGAAGAACAGGAAAAAGCCAAAGAAGATCTACAGCGACAGGTGATTCGACTCCTGGATGATGTAGAAGGTGCCGCTCGAGGTGACTTAACCGTTCAGGCTGAAGTCACGGCTGACATTTTGGGTGCGGTGGCTGACTCCTTCAAACTGACGATTTATAACCTGCAGAAAATCGTAAAGCAGGTGAAGGTGGCGGCACGGGAAGTGAACCGGGGTGCTGCTGATAATGAAGAGTTTGCTCGTAGTTTGTCCTCTGATGCTTTGAGACAGGCTGAGGAGCTGGCGGTTTCTCTCAACTCCGTTCAAATGATGACGGCTTCGATTCAAGAGGTTGCTGAAAGTGCGAGAGCTGCGGACCAAGTGGCCCAGAAAGCATCAGATGCGGCCTTGAAGGGGGGCGAGTCTGTAGAACATACGATGGCGGGTATTCTCCAGATTCGAGAAACGGTGGCTGAGAGTACGCGCAAGGTGAAGCGTTTGGCGGAATCCTCCCAGGAGATTTCGAAGATTGTCGGTGTGATTTCTCAGATTGCGTCTCGTACCAACCTCTTGGCCCTCAATGCCAGTATTGAGGCTGCTCGAGCGGGAGAGTCAGGCCGAGGCTTTGCAATTGTTGCAGACGAAGTTCGACAGTTGGCGGATCGAGCGGCGAAAGCGTCTAAAGAAATTGAGCAAATCGTCCTCCAAATTCAGGGTGAGACAAGTTCTGTGATGACGGCGATGGAGGAAGGAACGCAGCAGGTTATTGAAGGAACCCAGCGGGCGGAACAAGCGAAGCGCTCCCTCGAAGATATTATTCAGGTTTCATCACAAATCAATCAGTTAGTGAGCTCGATTACCCAAGCAACCTCAGAGCAGACAGAGACGTCTCGTTATGTGTCTCAGGTCATGCAATCCGTGGAATTGACGGCTCAGGAAACCTCGCAAGAGGCGCAACGCGTGTCTGATTCACTCCAGAACTTGGTGGGTGTTGCGAGTGATCTACAGTCTTCTGTTGAGAGATTTAGGGTTGATGGTACTGAAGTCAGCTAGGCCCCATTTAGTCAACGTTGCGGAATCTAAAATTATCCTTAGGGAGATCGGAAAGAAGAAATGCAGCCAGAACAACAGCGG
>CALFCG010000178.1 GCA_937951315.1 uncultured cyanobacterium | reverse complement strand
AATGGGTTCCGGAATCTATGTGAGAGCGCTGGGTCAGGAGCCAATCCCGATCAGTAAAGAGCAAGCGGAGGTGCCTGTCGAAGAACTCATTGAACAAAGCCTTGATGGCTTTTTGCAGCAGGGTTATTCGTTGGGGGATGTAAAACGGCTGCTGCTATCAGCAATCAAAGAACGACTGCGCGCTAGCTCTCAACTGATCGTGACGGTACCGGAACACGATCTGGGCGCTGGGGAAATCATTCTTCAAGAGCTTGATCAAGCCCTCTCAACTCCCATCAAGCTGATCCCCCTAGAGAAACTAGACGCAGCCCTACAGAAACGCGCGGCAGCCACCATCGTGACAGTTCGCTACTTTGCCAAAGAAGCACAGGACATTGTCGAAACACGCCAGGATAGCGACCTAAAAGCGTTTAGGGTCATTCCCATCGATATCTACAACTACAGTGACGAACTCGAGTTGGTTAAAGAGCTGCCCAAAGAGGGACGACTGGGCATCGTGAGCCTAAGCTCTGGCACGTTAGGTGTAGCAGAAGTCATGATCTCAAGTCTGCGGGGTGATGACCTCTACGTCATGACGGCGCAGTGCCATGACAGCCAAAGACTCAATGCCTTAATTCGCCATTCACAAACGATCATCAGCGACCGAGCAAGCTGTCAGACCCTGAGGGCAGCAATGATTGAAGCTGAACCTGACCTGATTCGGCGACCGAAGGTGATCTACTGCAAGACATACATTGATACCCAATCGGTGGAGTCACTCCGGCGAGAATTAGGGATGGAGGCTTCAACTGTAAAAGCTTAAATCAGCTTAATCAGTCCGAGATGAGACGTCATTCATTCGATGGTTAATGGCATTTCCAAATTCTTCAACATCCAGTGAGATCAGCAGAATCTGTCAACAAGCTCTGATTACAGGGCGAGTGCAAGGTGTAGGCTATCGCTTCACCACTCAAGAACAGGCACTCACTCTAGGCTTAGTGGGCTGGGTTCGCAACCGACCCGATGGTCGTGTCGAGGCGATGGTGGAAGGGGATCGCGCCCAGGTTGAGAGACTGATGCAGTGGTTTCACAACGGGCCAGTGACGGCGAAGGTCGAAGCAGTGGTGATTGAAGAGCAACCGCTGCAGTACTTTAAGCAATTTGAGATCCGGCGCAGTTGAGAGGGGAGTCCCAGATTGCTCACAAATCGTCCCTGTTGGAGCGCAGAATTTAAAATGCGATCGCATCTCCGAAGGACGCGACCGCAGGTATTGAAAGCAATTTTTATACTTGATTATTCTATTTTGCCCAAATTTCACTGAAAGTGATACAGATCACGAAAATATGAGGGCATTCATAAGAGTTTAAGAGCGGAGCTGTACGGAAAAAGCAAGGCTTTGGCTCCAGGGATATCCCCCATCATGAGTTTTGACACCTGCAGAATGTGACCACATCTCGGAATGGATGGAGAAAGACCAATGAACTTCTCTCATTTTTTTGATGACCAACCCAACTTCAGTAACGGGAGAGAAATGCACTTACAAACTTCACACCTCTTTGATGAATTCCCATTATTGATTGCCCCTCTCGTTAGGAGAGGTACCCCTCGTGATGATATTCTCCTGGGTCGTTTAGGCAATGATTTGCTCAGGGGGTTATCCGGCAATGACCTCTTGTTGGGCTTGGGTGGAGATGACACACTAAAGGGTGGGCAAGGTTACGATCTCCTCCTCGGCGGCAGTGGAAATGACTTGCTGGAGGGTGGAACTGGACGCAACATTTTGCAGGGTGGGGCAAGTGCAGACAGCTTCATTCTAGATAGAACAGATAGCTTTGACCTGATCCTTGATTTCCAGATAGGAGAAGATCAGTTCATTCTGCAGGACGGTTTAACATTTGCTCAACTGGCCCTTCAACAGCAGGCCAGCGATACTCTAGTTCGTTATCTAGGCAGCTCAGAGCCTGCGGCTTTGCTGAGGAACATACAAGCCAATCAGCTAACAACAGAGAACTTTTTATCGACCTCTTTTACGCCTACGTTCGAGAACCTATTTGTCTTCGGTGATAGCCTCTCAGATCCCGGTAATTTATTGGGTCTAACAGGAGGATTTTTCCCACCACCACCCTACTCAGAAGGGCGCTTTTCTGATGGGGACATTTGGATTGACTTCTTTGCTGAAGATCTGGCCATTAATCCGCTTAGCCAAATTTCGAATTTCGCAGTGGGTGGAGCGTTAACGGGCAGAGATAATGTTGGACAACCGCTCTTACAAGACTTAACAGGACAAGCATTCGAACTACCTGGCTTACTGGATGAAGTTGATCAATTTACGAACAGTCTGGGTGGAGAGGAAGCTGATGCTGATGGCCTATACGTCATTTGGGCTGGCTCCAACGACATCCTTAATCTACCCAGTGATGCTCAATCTGTTCCAGCCTTGATTACCAATGCCATCGAGAACATTATCACTTCGGTAACCACATTGGCTGAGGAAGGAGCAGATACCTTTTTAATTCCCAATCTGCCTGATTTAGGACTGACTCCTGGCAATCTCAATACGGACAGTAGCGCGATTGCAACGTCAGCCAGTGAAGCCTTTAACGATGGACTCGATGATGCCTTAACGTTTCTAGTGCAAGAAGCAGTGACGGACATCGATATTGTGACCGTTGATATTTTCTCTTTAACTCAGGAGATCATCAGCAGCCCAGATGAGTTTGGTTTTAACAATGTGACCGACCCACTGATTGAGCAGGGGCTACCTGATAATCCAGAGTTTTTCTGGTGGGACCAGCAACATCCCACCGCTGAGATCTATTCCCTGCTCTCTGATGTCTTTCAATCAGCTTTGTTTGAAGCCGGCTATCTGTTAGAAAATGACGAGGTTGAGCCTCAGATCGGTAACGCGTTGGCGGCAGAAGATACCCATATAAACGAATTAAGATTGGGGCAAGCCAGTCAGAATGTCTTACCACCGCTGGTTTCTGGAGCATTGGATGATCCTTTAATTGACTCTCCAAATGTGCTCAATGCCGATTATGCTCACAACACGATGGGTCTTGCCTCAGAACCATCCTTCACGTAGCGAATCGTTACTGCCAGGATTCCAGCATGCATCTTGTAACCGAGGGAAATGCATCAAGCACCGGACTCCGGTGCCACATATTCTTGCTGGCTAGCAATCTGTAAACACTCTCGAAACGTAGCGGTTGTCTTGATGGCTTGCGGGTTGATGTGTGTTGCACAGGCCCGATATCCTGCTTCTTGGAGCGATTGAATGATGCGATCGCGTTTTGGAATATCCATCCGTCCGCGCTTACCCAACTCACCCACCGTATAAAAGTACGGCGGTAGCTCGGCCTCTGCCTGCATAATCTCCAGCAAAGCAACTCGTTTCGGCCAGTTCCAATCTTGAGCCAGTTGAGCCATGCGCTCTAAAAACTCAGCATCATGTAAGGTACCTAACCACATGGGACCACTGAGCGTTAAAGGAAGCGAACAATCAGGACAAGTGGCCTGACTCAGATAGCGCCAACCCACTGTTTGGTAATGCCCACATTGGTGGCAATATCCGATAAACCCATAGAGATCCGCAAAGGGAATCTGAGCTTTTGCGAGGCGCACCATCACACGATAAATCTGCCCTTGGAAC
>CALFCG010000177.1 GCA_937951315.1 uncultured cyanobacterium | reverse complement strand
GGTTGATATCTCTGAGAAGCTGGGCACCAGCAGATAATGAGTTTGTGACCTCATTAGATGTAGTGATCACGAGCTCGTAATCACCCGTGGAATTAAAGTCAGAAGTGCTGCCTGCAACCGTAGGATTGTAACCAAAGTTCGAAAAACCACTTACACCCACAAAATAGTTGCCTGTAGTGGTTGGCCTGAAACCAATAAATGAATCCAAGCTACCAGAATCATCATTGAACGCTAACTGATTTCCATCAGCGTCAAAGACTCTCAGGATCGGATCAAGGGTTGACCCAACATCACTGGCATTAATATCAAAAAATACGCCGGTATTCTCTGATAGTTCAAGCTCAAATAGATCAACATCATCGGCAGAGCCAATATCTGGGTTATCGCCAATATTGCCAGTAAAAGTGAATTCACCAATATTTCCAGAACCAATATCAGTTTGCGTTGCTGTCAACAAAGTATCGTTAGATTCCATTTGTCTTACCTCATTTGAGTCGAGTAAAAGTTGCATGGACAAATCCCATCAGCGATGAGGTGCCAATGCGTTGAGGATTTAAGAAGCATTTTCACGTCTAGGAAAAACAGCAGAAAGCTAGGGCAGCTTCCCCTAAAAGCTGGCCTGAATTGCACTAGATCGCCCAATTGCTGAAAGCAGTAACCCCTTTACTGCTTTTATGTATACATACTTGAACAAACTTTATTACTCTTGGCTGATATTTGCAAGTCTTTTATTGCCTTTGTTCAGATAAAAAATGTCTTGAGTCGGCGAGACACCCTAAACCGACAGAACACCTATAAATCAAGGACATGCGGGATATTTTAACGAAACATATACTGTATCCAAATAAAAAAAATATGCTTCATAATTAGATGCCTAAAGTATCTTTTAGTATGGGTTGAGGTGATGCGCGATGGATGCTTTGATGACACAACCTCCCGCTCAGGAGAAGCCTGATACCAGTGATGTCGGACAGAGAGAGGTGCGCTACGAGTATTCTGATAATTTGGTTCCGATTCTCAAGCGACTCGGAACATCACTAGTATTATCGACGTATCAAGCTGGCAAGCTTGTTGTGGTGGGTGTTCATAACGATGAACTACAAATTGCGTTTCATAATTTCGAGCGGGCGATGGGGGTCGCTGTAGGACGCAATCAAATTGCTGTCGGCGGTAAGGATTGGATTTACTTTCTAAAAAGTGCGCCTGAATTAGCCTCTCGTGTCGGTACGCCTGATACGCATGATGCCTGTTTTCTGATTCGAGGTGCTCACTATACCAATGAGATCGCGGTGCATGAGTTGGCATGGGGAACAGAGCAGTTAGTGGTGACGAATACTCGCTTCTCCTGCTTATGCTCTTTGGATAATAACTCTAGTTTTGTCCCCCAATGGCAGCCGTCTTTTATTAGTGCATTAGCTCCTGAAGATCGCTGTCATCTCAACGGGATTGCTTTAGTGGATGGTCAGCCCAAGTACGCCACTGTTTTGGGACAGGCTGATACAGCCGGTGGCTGGCGACCGGGTAAATCAACCGATGGCTGTGTCCTAGATATTCCCAGTGGTGAGGTGGTGGCGAAGGGGTTTGCAATGCCCCATTCCCCTCGTGTCAGGCATGATCGCCTGTGGGTACTTAATTCAGGGGTGGGAGAATTGACCATGGTGAATTTGGCTTCCGGTCAAAAGGAGTCAGTGGTTGAACTTCCGGGCTATCCCCGTGGCTTAGCGTTAGCGGGGCGATTTGCGTTTGTAGGGCTTTCACAAGCCCGTGAAAAGAATACGTTTGGGAATTTGCCGATTTGCGATCGCACCTCGGCTCCCAAATGCGGCCTTGCTATTGTTGACCTTCAGACCGCGAAACAGGTGGGGTTATTAGAATTCCAGAGCGGCGTGGACGAGATCTTTGATGTTCAGGTTCTCCCTGGCATTCGCAATCCTTATTTCTCAGGCCCCTATGCTGCTAAAGATGGGAATCCCCCCATCTGGAAAGTACCAGCCCCAAAGTAATAGCCAAACACTAAAGCGCTCAAGAAGGAATAGCATAACCTTCCCTCCACTATTACTCTTGAGAATGTAGGGAATAATTCTCTCAGTCACTTAACAGAACAAGCACTTCTTTTCTTTGAGGCTCATGCCTCAGCATGCCAGGTGTGATTTCAAAGAAGAAAAGAACTGGAATCTAGCTGTGTTGTCACAACATTTTCCATGATTGCAATGGTCGTCAAAAGATCGCCACCATTGTCTCCATTCCTGTCAAGTTGAACTTGTGTATCTGAACCCAATTGAATCAGTTGGATATAGTCTGCAAAGGGTGTTGCACTTTCAAAGCGGGAGGCAAGCAAAATTGAGCTAAGGTCAATAGTGTCAAGCCCGACTTCAAAGTCCATAATTGTGTCATCGCCATCATTTATGCTGTTGAACTGAAATCGATCTTGCCCAGTGCCACCTACAAGAACGTCATTACCCGCGCCACCAATGAGTGTGTCTTGCCCAGTACCACCGTTGAGACTGTCTTGCTAAGTTCCCCCTAGTAAGAGATCATTGTTGAGACCGCCATCAAGGTTATCGTTACCAGCATTTCCCCAAAGAGTGTCATCCCCAGCGCTTCCAGATAAGCGATCGCGACCGGTTCCGCCATATAAAATATCGCTATCGTTGTTACCGTCAAGGTTGTCATTGCCACTATTGCCATAAAGAGTGTCATTCCCCGTGCTGCCAGTTAGCCGATCGCGGCCAGTCCCGCCATACAAAAGATCGCTGCCGTTGTCGCCTCGAAGAGTGTCGTTACTACCGTTTCCAAAAAGAGTGTCATCCCGACTGCCACCTTCCAATGTGTCGCGCCCCTCTCCGCCTTGAAGCAAGTCGTTGCCATTGATTCCCAAAAGCCGATCATTACCGTTACCGCCATTTAAGGTATCATCCCCTCCACCAGCGTCTAGGAGATCGTTACTATCACCGCCGAAGAGACGATCACTATCAAGTTCGCTTGTAAGAGTGTCATTGCCACCCCCTCCATTCAAGCTATCGCGACCAGCAAAGCTACGAATAACATCGTCTCCGTCAAAGCCACGAATGAAATCATCATTGGTAGTGCCATTGAGCAAGTTACTATTTTCGTCCCCCGATATATCATTGAATGTGGTGATCACGAGTTCGTAATCACCGATGGAACCAGAATTAGAAGTACTACCTGCAACGGTAGGGTTGTAGTCAAAGTTCGAGACGCCACTGACACCTACAAAATAATTTCCAGTGGCAGGTGGCCTAAACGTAATGAATGAATCTAAATCAGTGGCCCCATCAATAACAGCTAATTCATTACCATCAGCATCAAAGACTCTCAGAATTGAATCTAGAGAAGAACCCATTTCACTAGCATTGATATCAAAAAATACACCGTCTTCTTCTAATACTGAAAGCTCAAATAGATCAACATCATCTGCAGAACCGATATCTGGATTGTCACCAATGGTTCCACTAAAAATAAATTCACCAATATCTCTAATATGAATATCGGTTTGAGTTGCTGTCAACAAAGTATCGTTTGATTCCACTTTTTTTACCTCACTTGAGTTGAGTTAGGGATATAAAACTGGCTGCGCAAGGAGATTTCCTTTTCTTCAAGGATTGCCTTCAGTCTCGAAGTAGGAAGGATATCTGTTCAGGGCAGCCTGAGAAAACGGGTGTTTGAGAATTTCGGCTGACTGAGACAGGGTGGAAGACAGAATATAAAGAGCTTGCAAGTCTTGATCCTTTACTTATCAAGACTTGCAGCCCTTTCCTGACTTCTTAGGTCAGTGCCATGGAATCAGTTTGATTCGTATGATGCGCACACTTCAAGAGGTTATGTGTGTTTACAGTAGAAAAGAACTGGAATCGAGCTCTGTTGACGTGATGTTCTCGAGCGTCACAATGGTTGTGAAAGCATCGCCTGAATTGTTCCCATCGCTATCAATTTGAACCTGCGTATCAGAGCCCAATTGAATCAGTTGGATATAGTCGGCAAATGGGGTTGCACTATCAAATTGGGAGCCGACTAAAATTGCGCTGATGTCAATGCTGTCAAGTCCGACTTCAAAGTCACTAATGGTATCGGTTCCAGCATTCAAGTTATTGAACTGAAATTGGTCTTGACCATTCCCACCGACCAGTAAATCATTCCCGGCACCCCCAAAAAGCTGATCATTGCCATTGCGTCCCATAAGCGTGTCACTGCCAAGTCCACCATTGAGGCTATCGTTGTTGTCTCCCCCATTGAGTGTGTCACTGCCACTATTGCCAAATAGGGTGTCATTGCCATTACTCCCGAATAGACTATCGTTTCCAGATCCGCCAGATATAAGATCTCTGCCATTGTTGCCATTGAAAGTGTCATCGCCAAGATTGCCCGTCAGTGTGTCATTGCCATTGCCACCGGTTAAGGTGTCTTGGCCTGAACCGCCACTCAGAACATCGTTGCCATCTGAGCCCAAGAGCTGATCGAGACCGCTACCCCCATTGAGGGTGTCATTGCCCAATTCACCGACAAGGGTGTCATTTCCATTTCCGCCATTTAAGACATCTTGCCCTGAACCACCGTTGAGGGAGTCATTGCCGTTGGCACCCAAAAGTTGATCATCGCCGTCACGGCCTAACAGAGTATCATTGCCGCTGCCCCCATTGAGGCTATCGTTATTGTCACCGCCATTCAGTGTGTCGCTGCCCAGATTGCCAAAAAGTGTGTCATTTCCATTGCTGCCAAGCAAGCTGTCGTTGCCTGATCCGCCTGCTAAGAGATCTCTGCCGTTGTTACCGTTGAGGGTGTCGTTGCCGAGGTCGCCATTGAGAGTGTCATTGCCATTACCACCATTCAATGTGTCTTGGTCTGCACCGCCTTGCAGAGAGTCATTGCCGAGGTCGCCAAAGAGCTGATCATTGCCACTGCCGCCCAAAAGAGTATCGGTGCCATCGCCACCGTTGAGGACATCATCACCTCGATTACCGATTAATGAGTCGTTTCCAGTACCCCCATTGATCCGATCTTCGCCCCCTAGGCCACTGAGACTATCGCTGCCGTCAAAGCCATTGATTAAATCAACTTCTGAGGTGCCATTGAGAACGTTATTGTTCTCGTCACCAGAGATAATATTGTCGGGAATCGTGGCAACCCAGAGTTCACCACTAGCATTAATAAATAGCTGATCTTCGATTACGATAAGTTCTTCTTCTGCTCCTGTTATGCCACCACCATCCCCTGAGAAGGTGAGATTGTCTTGAAAAATTTGTGTTCCCTCGGCTGTACCATCACTGACCCACAGTTCTCTTCCATTGAAGGCATCGTTAAAGGCATCAGTAGCCGTAAAGAAGAGTAGATCACCTGCTGCCGTTAAATTAGATGGAAGATCTCGAAAGTAGTACGAGCGATTCTCGGGAGTGATGTCTTTAACAAGTTGCGTTCCTTCGGTTGTACCATCACTGACCCACAGTTCATCGCCCGTCTCTCCATCATCAGCAGTGAAAAATAATTGACCATTGACCTCGGTTAAATATCGGATATATGCGTTCCTACCAGGATTGATATCTTTGACTAATTGTGTACCTTCGGCTGTACCATCACTGACCCACAGTTCATCGCCCGTCTCTCCATCATCAGCAGTGAAGAATAACTGACCATTGACTTCGGTAAAATCGGATCGGCCTGATAAGTCCGAGATTATATAGACAAAGCTTGAAGAACTACCAGAATTTATATCCTGAACTAATTGCGTTCCTTCGGTTGTACCATCACTGACCCAAAGTTCCCTGCCACTTTCTCCATCATCGGCAGTGAAGAATAACTGGCCATTGAATTCAATCGCGGCATCGAAATACGAAAAACTGCTAGAACTGCCAGGATTTATGTCTTGGATCAATTGCGTTCCTTCGGTTGTACCATCACTGACCCATAGTTCATCACCCGTCTCTCCATCATCGGCAGAGAAGAATAACTGGTCATTGAATTCACCAAGAAAGGATATATTTGAACTAGAACTGCCAGGATTTATGTCTTGGACCAATTGTGTGCCTTCGGTTGTACCATCACTGACCCACAGTTCATTGCCCGTTTCTCCATCGTCAGCAGAGAAGAATAATTGGTCATTGAATTCACCAATAATGAAGACATCTGAACTAGAACTGCCAGGATTGATATCTTGGATTAACTGTGTGCCTTCAGCTGTACCATCACTACTCCACAGCTCTTCACCTATCTCTCCATCATCAGCAGTGAAGAATAACTGGCCATTGAATTCAAAAAAGTCAGCGTAATACGACACACCGCTAGAATTCCCAGGATTTATGTCTTGGACCAATTGTGTGCCTTCAGCGGTTCCATCACTGACCCACAACTCCCTACCACTCTCTCCATCATTAGCGGCAAAGAATAACTGGCTATTAAATCCTGTTTGAAAGGAGAAAATATTCGATTTGGAACTCCCTGGATTGATGTCTTTGAGTAACTGTGCTCCTTCTGCAGTAGCATCACTAACCCACAGCTCCCTTCCATTCTCTCCATCATCAGCGACGAAGAATAACTGGCCATTGACCTCAGTAACATCAAACTCATAGCCATAAGGAGAATAAAAAAAAGTATCAGAGTTGATATCTCTGACAAGTTGGGCACCACCAGATAAATCTTTGGTTCTGTCTTCAATCGTTATCTCGAGGTCATACTCACCAGTTGAAGCCGAGTCAGAACTACTGCCTGCGACGGTGGGACTGTAACCAAAATTCGAAAAGCCACTCACCCCTACAAAATAATTTCCAGTGGTAGGTGGCCTGAAAGCTATAAATGAATCCAAGAAAGAAGCATTTATTGTTTCAAAAGAATTATCATTGACAGCCAACTCATTCCCCTCAGCATCAAAAACTCTCAGGATGGAATTAAGGGATGTATCATCATCAAAGCCATTAAGAAAGTCATTTAAGCCAATAGCTGTGATATCGAAAAATACATCTGTATTCTCTGACAGTTCAAGTTCAAATAAATCAACATCATCCGCAGAGACGATATCTGGGTTGTCGCCAATGGTGCCGCTAAAAGTAAACTTGCCGATATCTTCAGCACCAATATTGGTTTGAGTTGCTGTCAATAAAGTATCGTTAGATTCCATTTTTTTACCTCACTGGAGTTGCGAAAATTTACAGTGTCATACCCTATTGGCACTTCATAGCTAATGTGCTGAAGTCTCTTCATGGCTATTCAAAACAGCAGAAAGCCGCGACAAATCCGGTCAGCTCTTCCCCACGAAAGCTGACCTAAATTGCACTTGCTTGCTAAATTACTAAAACAGTAATTTCTGTCTCACCTTGCAAATACTTTTCCATACCCTATGCTTTTTGGCTTTTATTTGCAAGTATTATTTTTTATTTTCTCAATTAAAATAAACGATGTTTTCTTGGAAGCAATCGGAGTTTATGGTTTGAGATGGATCAAGAAGTCTTTAATTTATTTTGAGAAATATATACTACGGTCAAAATAAAAGGATATTCCATCGGTCGAAGAATTGAGTACTTTTAAGTATGTAGGGGTGTAAGGAGATATTGATGCTGTGATAAGAACATCACTCACTACACATAGATAGTCTCCCGCCCAAGAGAAAATTTATCCAGTAATGTTGTACATTACCCTGTTTGCGATAAGTGTTCTGAACATCTGGCGACGCTTTTGCTAACCTCATGAATATCAAGAATCTTGCTGTTTTACCTGGTAGAAGTACAAGTTACTGTTGGTACTTTTTACAATGATCAGTTAGGGGTTTTATAGCCCGTATTAATTTGATGAATCCAACCAAGATATTGAGTAGATAAAGTCTCATAGCCAATTGACTGCATCCATCTCTCCACAGACTCGGCAGCATACATTTGTGAGTAAGGCTCCCGAAAGAGTTGAGTCAACCGCTGGAGGCGCCGCAGCCTCTTTTGGTTGCCATCTAACACCAGCATCTGTCCACCCGGTTGACATAACCGTAGTGCTTCGCGCAAAACAGCCTGAGATTGCATCGGTGGCAACTCATGGAACAGCATAGAAGCCGTCACTAAATCAAAGCTATCTGCTTCTAGTCCGGTGGCCTCAGCTACCCCCTGTGCCCACTGAATCCTTTCGTTCGCCTGCTGCGCTTTCCGGTCGGCCATAACCAGCATATAGGGCGATAAGTCGAGGCCGATCACCTCTGCCTGGGGAAAGGCTTGTTTCAGTAGGATTGTAGTGGAGCCAGTGCCGCAGCCGAGATCTAGTATGCGTTCAGGTTGCCCAGTAATCTGTTTGATTAGTTGATGTCTGAGCCAGGTCTCGTTGGGAGGTGATGCCCAGGCGGTAACGGCATCATAGGTGACCGCCGCCACAGGCGTTAGATAGCCTCCTTCAATGCCGTGAAAATCCTGATTGTAATAGTCAGGGTACTTGAGGTCCCCCTGAGCGAAGGCTGCACAAGACTTCTCCCAATCCAGATTGTTGTAGAGCTGCTGATTTTGAGCGCCGATGAGGAGTCGTACCCCCATTCGTATCAACTGCTGTTGGAGTGTAGTCACTGTCCCAAACCTGTACGGATACGACCTGTCCTCTAAGATAGGCAGTGTAATCACTCCTATTCCCCATGTCTAGTCAATCATTGACCACCATCAAGACAATTTCTATGACGCTGATTTCTGCGGCTCTCGGTTTAGAGCTGTGGAATCTTGTCGCCACAGGTCAATTCCCAGCATCATTGCACTCGACATTGCGATTTGCCCACGGTGCCCTTGCGATTCATGCCATCGAAGGACTCATTGCTGCGTTCTATGCATCGCCTCGTCAAAAGCCGCCCATTCGCTACGGAATCTACACCTTCTTTAACGGTTTTCCAGGCCTAGTCGAACTGTTTGAGCAACAGGAGCCCACTGAATGAAAATCTGGGTGGATGCCGACGCTTGTCCTAATGCCATTAAAGAAATTCTCTATCGAGCTTCAAACCGAGTCAAAGTGCCCCTTATTTTGGTCGCGAATCACTATCTGCGACCTCCGGCTTCAGAGTATATCAGCGCGATTCAAGTGCCAAAAGGGTTTGATGGAGCCGATAAACATATCGTGGAACATCTAGACCCCGGAGATCTTGTGATTACGGCAGATATTCCGCTGGCTGCAGATGCGATCGCAAATCAAGCCCAAGCGCTCAACCCTAGGGGAGAATTCTACGACGCCAACAATATTCGCGAACGACTTGCACTGCGTAACTTTATGGATGAACTCCGCAGTGGAGGGGTTGATACCGGCGGTCCCCCTGCCTTACACCAACGCGATCGCCAAGCCTTCGCAAATCAACTCGATCGGTTCTTGGCCAAGCAAGGACTTTCCTAGACCATTGTGCCCCATTAACTTGCTGTGACTGATGGCCCACCCAAAAAGGCTAGAGACAAAATCTTATACACCAACTTTGCAGCCAAGAAATCACAGGTATGTAGTCCTGGCATAGGTGCTAACTCGTTCACATCGGCTCCCACAATCGTAGAGACTTGAGCCGCCGCCTCAATAATCTCCATCGCATCATCCCAAAACAAACCTCCCGGTTCCGGTGTTCCTGTTGCAGGCATCAGACTTGCATCCAAACCATCCACATCAAAGGTGAGATAGACGGGGTGGTCCTTAAGGGGGGCCACAATCTCATCGATATTCCACCGTTTTTTATCCTTCGCCCAATGAATCGTGATCCGGTGTCGGTTGGCTTCCAGATAGGGAATCTCCTCGGCAGAAATATTTCGAATGCCACAGGAGACAAGCTGCAATTGCTCTGAGACTTCTAACGTCCGCCGCAGCGCCGCTGCATGACTGAAGGGTTCGCCACAATATCCATCCCGTAAATCAGCATGGGCGTCAAAATGCAGAATCATCAGATTCTCGAATTGCTGGACAAAGGGGCGAATCGCTCCTGCTGTGATGCTGTGTTCTCCGCCCAAGACAAACGGGAACTTTCCTGCAAGCAAGACCTCTGCGACCAAGGCTTCCAATTGGTCTAAGGCACAAACGAGGGGTTTCGCAATCGTGGGCTCTTTCAAGGTGGCAATACCGATGTGTCGAAAGGGCTCGCACCACAAACTTTCATCAAAGAATTCCAGTTGAGGGCTGGCCTCAAGAATGGCCTGCGGACCTTTGGCCGTTCCGCCCCCATAACTCACAGAGGCTTCGAGGCCAAACGGAATAATGACGGCACGAGCCTTCGCAAAGGTGACGGTATCCTCTGCAGCTAAACCTAAAAAACCCTTTTCAGAAGGCAAAATATCAAGCAGCGTCATTCACTCTCCCCTCAGAGAAGTTGTTAAGCAAATTTGCCTAAAAAGCAGTAGCATTAAGAGTCCGGGAACGTTTTCATCGGTCACACCTCAGGGTGTTCCATCGTATATGAGAATGGGCTCACGGGAGTGACAACACTGTCAACAAGCGTACAAACCTTTGGGGTCAGGTTCTAAAACCCTGCCACTTTTAATCTCGTCAGTAGGGGAATAAGCAGTGGACGTTCTTATTATTGGTGCCGGTGGGGCTGGCAGCGTCGTTGCCCAGAAATGTGCAAAGAACCGAGATATCTTTCGCCATATCCATCTGGCTAGCCGCACTCTCTCCAAATGTCAGAGAATTCAGCAACGCTGTCAGTCTGAGATCACGATTTCACAGCTTGACGCAGACTGCGTTGCAGACACGATCACCTTAATAGAAGAAATTCAGCCTCAATTAGTGATTAATGTCGCCCTGCCCTATCAAGACCTCGCGATCATGGATGCCTGCCTGGCGACAGGGGTGAACTACATGGATACGGCCAACTACGAACCACGGGATGTTGCCAAGTTTGAATATTCTTGGCAATGGGCCTATCAGGAGCGATTCCAAGCCAAGGGCATCCAGGCTATTTTGGGCTGTGGTTTTGATCCAGGGGTCACCAACGTATTTTGTGCCTATGCCCAAAAGCACCTTTTCGATGAAATTCACGCCATCGATATCGTGGATTGCAATGCCGGTGATCACGGTCAAGCCTTTGCCACCAACTTCAATCCAGAAATTAATATCAGAGAGATTACCCAGCGGGGTCGCTATTGGGAAGCGGGCGAATGGAAAGAAGTTGAGCCGCTGAGCGTTTCTCGCATTGTTGACTATCCAGAGGTGGGGCTGCGTAAAAGCTATCTGCTCTATCACGAAGAGCTAGAGTCACTGGTCCAGCATATTCGAGGCCTAAAGCGGATCCGGTTTTGGATGACCTTTGGCGATGAATATATTCAGCACTTGCAAGTGCTGCAAAATGTGGGGATGACCCGAATCGAGCCAGTGGAACATCAGGGGATGAAAATCGTGCCGCTGGAATTTTTGAAGACACTCTTACCCGAACCCTCTTCTCTCGCAGAAACTTATACGGGTAAAACATCCATTGGCTGCATCATTGAAGGACAGCAGGACGGGCAATCTAAACGGGTCATGCTTTATAACGTCTGTGATCATGCCCATTGCCATCAGGAAGTAGGAGGCCAAGCGATTTCTTACACAACGGGTGTTCCTGCTGTGGCTGGCGCGATTCTAATGGCGCGGGGGCAGTGGCAGGGGCAAGGCGTGTTTAATGTAGAAGAATTAGATCCAGATCCTTTTCTGGCAGAACTATCAAAACAGGGACTTCCCTGGCATATCAAGGATTTACAGGAGGGGAATCTTGACTCAGTGGCTTAGTCGGGTGCAAACCCCTGCCTATGTGGCCGACATCAAGGCGCTTAAGCAGAATCTGGCTGTAGCAGCCCGGATTAAAAAAGAGACGGGGTGCCGAATTTTGCTGGCGACCAAGTCTTTTGCAATGTTTGAGCTGTTTCCGCTCTTTGCTGCCACCTTAGATGGCACCACTGCCAGTGGTCTGTATGAAGCAAAACTAGCCCACGAACATTTTCACGGTGAGATTCATGCTTACTCTCCGGCCTATAGCGAGCAAGAACTTCAAGACTTACTGCCCCTCTGCAACCATCTATACTTTAATTCCCTCGCTCAACTCACGCGGTATGGCCCTCTTTGCCGTGCAGTCCACGGGGCTGATTCGCGACTGGGACTCCGAGTCAATCCGCAGCTTTCACTAGTGAAAAATAACCCCAACCTCTACGATCCCTCTGCGGCGGGTTCTCGCTTCGGTGTGTTTCAAGAGAGTTTGACGCCTGATGTACTGGCCGCGGTTGACGCGCTTCACGTCCATAACCTGTGCGAGAACATGGCGGATGATTCTGTGCGCTTGATTCATCATCTGATGACTATGATGCCGAAAGCCCTAGAGGCCGTAGATACGATTAATCTTGGGGGCGGTCACTACTTTACGCATCCTGATTACAATGTTGAAGCGTTGATCGAGGCACTCAACACATTACAAATGCGTTTTAAGGTCAACATTATTTTGGAACCGGGTGGGGCGTTGACCTTCAATGGTGGACATATGGTTGCCAGCATTTTGGATATTGTGGATGACCGAGAGGTGCCCATTGCGATTTTGGATGCTTCGCCAACCTGCCATATGCCGGATGTTCTAGAAATGCCCTACCGACCAGAGGTGGTTGGCGATCAACCGGATGGGAACTATCGCTATGTGTTAGCTGGGAAGACCTGTTTGTCCGGTGATGTCGTGGGAACCTATGCCTTTGATTTACCGCTGCAGGTCGGCGACAAGATCATCATTAAAGATATGCTGCAGTACACCATTGTCAAAACAACAACGTTCAACGGTATGCCTCTACCCGATTTGGGAGTGTTGGATGAGGACGGTACCTATCGAGTGGTTCATTCCTTTGGATATGAGGATTTTAAACAGCGACTCTCTCAAACACGACAGCCCTTGCTGGTATAACTCAAGCGTGAGCGACAGCATTTAAATATTTATGAGTCTTTGGATCTCTATTCATCTTTTTGGTTCAGATCGCTATAGGTAATGGACCTTTGAGACGTGTATTCATAGGCATATTGATCTGCAAACTCCTCTACCGCTTTTCCGCTTGCAGCGGTCCAGTGCCTTTTATACCAATCTACGTTGTGGCCAATTTCATGAAATAGCAATGTCTCAGCATAGAAATTTTTCAATGCTGGTAATGTCCATTCGAGGAACCAACCATCAGTTGTTTCCTATAGCGACGTTGTATAGTCTGCAAAACGTTTTATTTGTCTCTCTTTGGGGTGTTTTTTAGAGATAAAGAGCCGTAAGTCACGAGGCCAGGGGTAGAGAACAATGAGGCGAACACCCGAGCCACAGATAAATTCAGCAAATGGGAGTTCGCCCCTTTGATATTCAGTTTTCTTAAAGCGACGGAGCCAAATATGGGTAATATCGGACCAATCATTGTTGGGGAGATTCTGAAGTTCTCGAGATATCTCCTCAGTTGATAAAGGAAAGAAATAGTCCCGTGATGGGTTATCGACAATATAGAGAGGAACTTCGTCACAAGGCCCAGGTGGTGACAGTGAATGCATCCGATTAAAAATACGGTTGGGGATTTTGGTAGATGCTCGTCCACCGTAAACATCACCAAACTTACGACTTTTCTTCCATGCTGTTCTTTTTCGGTTCATCATGCCCTAACGAGCAGCCTGTTCCCTGACTTCACCTGCTTTTACAGCCATTGATCTGTTAGAAACATGCTACCGAGGAGTAAGGTCCAAACCAAACCCATCATATTGATGATTTGCAGGAGATGCACCAACAGAGGTCCACGAAATTTCATCAGAGCAAAGAATATGAAGATGACAGGCACAATTAATAAGTAACTCCAAATGTCATGGATTGTGTACTTTATGTCATGGATTGTGTACTTTGTGGCTGGGGACAGCCGCATGAATCGGCTGACCAGGATTGCACCGCAGTACAGAACTGCAATTGCGACTCCATGACCCGAGACAGCAAGACGGGTATGAAGCCGCTGTTCTTTCGGAGACATGCGGAAATAAATGATACTGACTAAAACGGTCAGGATCGGAGTCAAATAGACCGAAACAATACCCATATCATTGACCTTAATAAATTTTTCGTTCTAAAGTTGGCTTGATGGTAGGGTCAAGTCTACGCTTTGCAAGGCTGTTTGCCAGCGAAATCCGGGGGCTAACCACTATTTATCGAGCAGAATAGTCAGGGGTGCCAGCGTAGATAATGCCCAGAAGATGGCGGTGGTGAAGGAGAAATAATTCTGCAAGATAAATGTGAGCAGTGGGATTAAAACCTCCTAGATCACTCTTTCTCCTCTAGCATCCGGAATAGAAAGCGGATTGGTGAGCATAAACAGGACAAACAAGAGCAGTGAAGCACTCATGAGACTGGGCGATAACATCCTATTTCCAGATTAAAAAGGTTATGAATCTAGCTAGGCTATCGATTTTGTATTGATGGATTAAGAGAAAATTAGAGAAATGAACCCTATGTTCATGTTTTTACCAATCATAGTCAGATTCATAACCTAGCTTGATCAATACATCTCCCATGATCTGTTTACACTGGTTTTTCTGATATTCACTAAACACCTCTTTCCATTCGCCACTACGGCCCGAACGTAAATGAGACTTCTTCTTGCTATCATTTTTTTTCTTCTTGGCATTCTTGAAGCTGAATTTCTCAACAATTTTTAATCCAGATTCAATTGCAGAATTAGTAAAGCCATAATGCTTAAAAATCTTGCCAAATACATCGACCTCATTAGCAATAATATCTTCATATTTTATCTCGATAAAATCTTGTCTGTCATAATTCCAGTCAAGCATCTCTTGCAAGGCAGAGTTCCGAATCCGTTTCATTTCGGTTACAAGACCTTGTTCTTGCGTTTGAGAATTTAGGAACTTCTGGTAGCTCATACCCTCAAATCTTTCTTGTGGTATATGTGCCCATTCCTCTGCAGTCCAAAGATGGTAAAAATAGGCTGATATAGATACATCGCGTGGATCGCGAATCATATGAGAGCCGAGACAAGCTGGAAGTTTGGAGAAATCCACTGCACTATGAGATTGGAGAAAAATATCAGTGTCAATATTTAATTCATTCTGCTTGCAGTTTTGAAAATACAATCCATATTCAATGGCAATACCTTGCAAGATTCGACTAAACCAAACAGTCCCAACTTTATGGTGGCAGCAATGTATAATAAATTCGCTAGAGCTGTCTTCAAGAAATGGCGTTTTCTTTGCGATTCTGTTCAGATTGCATTTGGCTTTCCTTAATCTTGTCTTGAGTTCAAGATCTATCGAGATTGGCATTTCTCTTCAGAGCTCCTGTTTTAAGATCAAAAAATAGTATTTTTACCAAAAAAATATGAGATTTGAGGTGTTGCTTCAGATGGGAGACTGATATATATAGGTGCCCTAAATTTTAAGGGCTAATGAAGCATGATGAGATAGGGCATTAGAATCAGCTATCTATAAAGGCTATTAGAAAACCAGAGGAATCATGGTTCGTCGTGAGCAACTTAATCATTAACTGTGCTAATTTAAAATTATTGGAAGGATGATTCAATTGTCTTGTAAATTAGTTCGTCTGCAATAAAATTTATTTTTCTCTAAGGCTTCGGAATTAGATATAGCTAATATCCCACAGCACAGAGGAAAAGTCTGTATTGACTTCTTGCGCATAGTCTCCTGTGAGCTGTCAACGCTGGTACAACTCTGGCTTACCCAAAAATAATCATTAGGTAATTGTCCATTACTATAGAAAAAAATCAACAAAAATAGCAGGTTCACTTGAACACTATTTTGGACCTCACTCTATATCATCGTTGTTTCCCAATGGAACCTGGGGGCTAGCCATTTTTTGTCTAGAAACAGGGTCAACGGTGCGAGTATAAACAATGCCCAGAAGATAGCAGTGGCAATAGAAAAATAGGTTTGTAAAATATACGTAAGAAGTGCGATCGCACCCCCCCAGATCACTCTCCCCCCTCGGGCATCCGGAATAGAACGCGGATCGGTGAGCATAAACAGGGCAAACAAGAGTAGCGAGCCGCTCATGAGTTGATGGGTGAAAACATCCCAGGTCCAGCCCAGCCATAAATTGCGGATCGCCCCTAAAAGTGTATAGGTGCTGAGAAAAATAACGGTGGTGTCCCAGCGTCCAACACGTTTCAGGACAATGCCGCCGGCCCCCACGAACAATAAGCTGTACCAGCCCACCTCTCCCCATTGCCCCGGTGAAACCCAGGCATCTTGAGTGAGCAGCAATACGGCAATGATGCCAAAGTTGGCCGGATTAAAGAAATGTTTCTGGTTGGCCCGCAGGATAAACTTGCTTAAAATCGCTAACGTCGCCGCCAGTGCCATCGTGTACCAATGGCCGGTTCGTAATAACAGACTCAGGCCCAATCCCGTGATTAAGGCGCTCCGGAGGGAAGGATTGAAGGGAGACTCTGGTTTTATACGTCGATGTATATAGAGGGATGCGAGGAGTTGGACTGTGAGAGAGGTTGCGATCGCAACCCCAATCGTCAACGGCTGCAACGTCCAATCCCGCGTAAAAATTCCCAGTCCGAGGAATAAAGACAGAAAGAGAATTTGATCGTCTCGGGCATCCTGCAGCATGGCATGACTGGGTGTGGGGCAGTTCTAGACTATCTCGCTAGCCCTTGGATCGCGTGTTGGTTACAAAAAGTGTTACCGTCCCACATCCAATCATGGCGTTGACGCGTATATAGAACAGAGGTCACGCCCAAGACATCGATGTTTAGTTCTCGAATACCCTTTTCGTCTCTCCATGATAGAAACTAGACCTTATGCAAGGGGGATGATGCTTTGGGCCCAATCGCCATTACAAACGGAACCCCCTAGCCATGATTGCTCTAGGCAAATGCAGGAGGGACTGAATATCAATATGACCGATGCGGACCTCATTGAGAAGTTAGAAACCGGAGACCCAAAAGCACTGGGAGAAATCTATGATCGCTACTCCAATTTAGTCTTTAGCCTAGCGCTGCGAATGTTAGGCAATCGCCAAGAAGCCGAAGATTTAGCCCATGAAATTTTCCTGAAATTCTATCAAGGGGGTAACTACAACCAGAAACGTGGGTCGTTAGGGAGTTATCTCGCGACAGTAACCCGATCGAGATCCATTGATCGATTGCGATCTCGCACAAATCGTCGCCAAATTTTGAATCGTTGGCAACAGGATCTCTCGAAAGCTCCCCTCAATCTCCCGGCCGATCATGCCTCGTTAAAGGAACGCCAAAAACGCGTTAGGGACGCATTATCTCAGCTCTCAGAAACACAGCGCCAAGTCTTAGAACTGAGTTATTACGAGGGTCTGAGCCAGTCTGAAATTTCGAAAAGACTTCAGAGGCCTTTAGGCACCGTAAAAAGCTGGGCAAGGAAAGGGTTATTACAATTGCGCGATCAGTTAAAGGATGAGTCCGACGATGTTTGAATCTCTCACGCCCGATCAACAGGAACTACTGGCAGGATATGCCTTGGGAGAGCTAGATTCAGAAGAATTATCGCAAGTTCAGGAACTATTCCGCCAGTATCCCGTCTTAGAGGGAGAAGTGCTGCATTTGCAGGGTGCTCTCGGGGCATTGCCCTTGGGGTTAGAAATAGAAGAACCACCTGCAGAACTAAGGTCTCGCCTTATGGCCTCAGCCACGCCGCTCTCAACAGGCGTTCGCAGAAAATCCAGCGTTCCGTGGGGGCGGATAGTGGGTGGCTTAGCCGTGGGGGTCTCGCTTTTACTGGGCTGGCAAAATTGGCAGCTCCGACAGCAGTTGGCAAAACAACAACCCGATGATGTCGCGATAACGGCAGAAGAGTCTTTGCCGCCTGGTCAAGAGAGGTTGGCTTTTGAAGAAGTTTTAGCTGATCATCAAAACTCTCTCGTTCGTAGTCAGGGGCCGGTGGACTTTGCGACTCAGAATGTAGCAGCGGTGCGCTCTAAATACGCTCAACGCATGGTGCTCCCTACCGCATTGCCTCAATTAATGAAGGCACAGCTCTTAGGGGGCAGTTTTTGTGAGCTGACTCAGACCAAGGGAATTCGGTTGTCCTATCAAGTCAAAACCGGGAAGACCGTTTCGTTCTATCAGTTACTGAACTCAGAGGGATTTCCCCCGGCAACGCCGGGTGAGATCGGGGCACCGATTCAAGTTGTCCAAGAATCCAACACTTTGGTCTCATATGTCTGGAAGGAGCAAGATTATATCTACGTTCTCGTCGGTGACTTGCCCTTGCAGGAGATGCGACAGTTAGCGCTTAGTATCTAGGGCTGATCTCAGACTTTAGGGGCTTGAGCCAGGTTCACATTGTCTGCGCAGCTTTGACTAAAGATTACGGTTAAAAATTTTGGGCAGAGACCACTTTTTGCGTTGACCCTCATCGTTCTCGTTTTCAAGGGCGTCTAGCAATTTCTCAACATGTTCTGCCCGTGCTTCGGCGGCCTCAAGTAGGCTGTCACTGCTCGCAAGACCACCAAATTGGATCAGCTCTGCTTCGCGACTCACCTGTTGATATAACTGTGCGATCGCATCGTACAGTCGATCAATATAATCCGTCGTAAACCACAGTTCTTGCTGTAGCTTATGGATCAGATTGTCTTGATAGGCAGTCGTTGAACCCAGTAATGACGACCGTTGTGTCTTCAATCTCTCCCGTTTCATCTGGAGCTGAACCACCGTCTCGACGAGGGGTTTCCCCGTTAAGATCAAGCGGCAAAGCGACCGGGGTAAAGGCCGTTGTTGCCCCGCCTTAAATTTAATTGCAGCCTCAATCATGTCTCGCTTGGCAATGACGAGTTTCTCCGGATAGGCACTGATCAGTCCGTAGACCCGAACCTGATCCGGGTTCCCCCTCAGCCCGAAAGCAAAAAAATGAGCTGCGGGCACATCAAGACGCGCAACTTCCCAACACTGCGGAACTTCAGCTCGATAGATGGGTGACATGGCTCTTCTCTAGCCTTTCGCCAACCCAATTTCGTTCCTGGTTTTGTCCAGGTCAATCATCTCTACAACACCTGTTAGAGATAATCTTAAAACGTTCCTCACAGCTGTAATATCGAACATTGCTCCTTCTCTAGCAGCGATGTGGTGGCTTAAGCTTTGATACATTGACATTCGCGTTCCTCGCTCTGTCCCCCTTCATCAAGACCATTGTGGCTCTAGTACAGGCTTGAAATATCCAGTCTGATGAGGTTTGTGATCGTTCCTGAGCCCATAATTCCCTTCAGAAATCAGGAATCGATCACGCTTCCCCCCATGCCGCCTCCAGAATTCCTGAGAAATAGATGATAGTCCTACCCTCGACGACATTTCCCCATTCCTCAGCTTTGCCAGGTCAGAAAAGAACCACCCATTAGGAAGCCATTCCCCTCTCTTCATTCTCGGAGGAACGCGTCCTAGGGTTATCCATGCGCGGACCAAGGACTGGAAGAACAAGGACTGGAAGAAAAAAAACACGCTATCTTTGATGTGCCTAGTGGAGAAGAGCAATATTCGTGACGTCAATATAACCGGTTCCCCATAGCATTCTCATGCTAATGAACAGGAGTAAGCATCCAAAGAGGATGCGCAACTTATCTGCGGGTATGATGCGAGATAATTGGGCTCCAATGGGTGCCCCAAGCATTGTTAGAGGTGCCACCAATGCCACTGCAGGCCAGTAAATATAGCCCGTGGACCAGGGAATCAACTCTTGGTTGCCGCTTAACAGCATAAAGGAGA
>CALFCG010000176.1 GCA_937951315.1 uncultured cyanobacterium | reverse complement strand
CAAGAAATCAATAATTTTTCCGGCAACGTTGACATCTGTGGAGCGTTCAATACCCTCTAGCCCTGGGGATGAATTGACTTCCATCACCACTGGGCCATGATTCGACCGCAGGATATCGACCCCCGCCACACGCAACCCCATGGCTTTCGCAGCCCGTGTTGCAGTACTTCGTTCCTCTGGCGTGAGCTTAATCCTGGCCGTGCTCCCGCCGCGATGAATGTTAGAGCGGAACTCCCCGGGCGCAGCCTGACGCTTCATGGCAGCAATCACACGCTCACCCACGACGAAACAACGAATATCCATACCCTTGGCTTCCTGGATAAATTCCTGCACGAGAATATTAGCGTCTAAGCCTCGAAATGCCTCGATGACGGAGGTTGCCGCCTGAGGTGTTTCGGCTAAGACAACGCCAATGCCCTGGGTTCCTTCTAAAAGCTTAATCACAACAGGGGCGCCACCCACAGTTTCTAATAAACCCTCAATATCTTGAGTGGAATGGGCAAAGCCAGTCACAGGTAAACCAATTCCCTGGCGAGCCAAAATTTGCAAACAGCGGAGTTTGTCACGGGAGCGGGAGATGGCTTGAGATTCATTGGCGCTGAATACACCCATGACCTCAAACTGTCGGACGACAGCTGTGCCATAGAATGTTTGCGACGCACCAATGCGAGGAATAATGGCGTCAAACCCCTCTAAATCCTCGCCTTGATAAATCACTTTTGGCTTATGGGCCGCGATATTCATATAGCAACGCAGGTAATCGATGATATGAATTTCGTGCCCTCTTTCTTCTCCTGCTTCCTTGAGACGTCGGGTTGAGTAGAGTGATGGATTCCGTGACAAAATCGCAATTTTCATAGCACTCAAGGTCTCTGCTGCTCTAGTGTAGAGCGCCCTGCTCCACTCTGAATAAAGGATTGTCCTGCATCCACAAGGAATCGTCCCCGCACAGCTTCGCGGCCTAAAAGCATCCGAAAACCCATGTTATCTCTGTTGGTGAGCGTCAATTCAATGGGCCAGGTCTGATCATTCAGCGTAATGTCTGTCCGAATACAACAGCGTAGCTCTGCTTGACCGCCAGAGTTCCGAACTTCCCGTTGGTCGAGTAGCTCTGCCTCGGCTGCCACCACACAAGCATCATTCTTTTGTTCTGGATGGATTTTAAAGCGGAGCATGGTTTTCTCCTCTTGCTTAAAGGTTTCCAGTTCAAAGACATGGAGGGCTGAGGACCGCGCTCCAGTATCAACTTTGGCTTTGATCTGCTGAATCCCTAAATGCGGAAGCGCAATCCATTCACGCCAACCAATGATGGGGTGAGCTCTGTGGTCAGGCAATCGCTCAGTCATGGAGATATTTCAACCTCAAGGTTGCTTGTCCTTGCAGCTTTAGAACGGTCTATCAATCTGATGGTATAGCGGTATACGCATCGATGAGGACATGAAAATTCACACGCCATGACGACAGGGCAGAGGCTGTCCCACCCTCACCTTGTAATGGTTGCAGACCTTACTGATGCAGTCTAGCGATGAACCCATGACCACGATTGCAGCATAAATATGGAACACCGACGTTGCGATCGCAACGTCGGTGATTCAAGCAGGTTGTCCAGAGAGGACACATACCACACTCCTATTATGCTGACGCCAGAATCCCATGCGCAAAGACGCAGGGTGCATTCACCGAATCATGAGCAACAGAAGAGTCTCAAACAGGTTTCTGCAAGACGTTCTTTTGTGAAAGCAGGCTCAGATCAGACGTTCGCTCCTCAACTTAGACCTAGGCTGCAACCGTCAAGAGTCGTTCGTAGTTCTGCTGATGTTCCAGCGCATATCCAGTGCCTAATGCCACAGCATTTAGGGGATCAGCAGCCCGATGCACTAACATTCCCAGCTCTTGACTAATGAGCTGATCGAGACCTGTCAATAAGGATCCACCACCGGTTAAGAGAATACCGCGATCGCAAATATCAACCAGCAACTCCACAGGAGTTCGTTCTAGGACTCGGCGAATCGCTGAGACAATCGAAGCAAGGGGTTGCGTCAGGGCATCCTGCAATTCGGACTGCTCGACCCGGACGTGACTGAAGTTATCTGACCCCAGGTGTAACCCACCGACCTCAAGTCCTGCTTGAGGCTCACCTCTCGACTCAAGATCAACCAAGCGCCGCTTCAATCGCTCAGCCGATAGCATCCCAATCTCAAGACGATGGGTGTGTCGGATATACTGCTGAATCGTTTTCGTTAACACCTCTCCAGCAATGGGGATCGACTCACTGGCGACAATCCCCAACATACTAATCACGGCAACGTCTGTGGTACCACCGCCAATATCAACTACCAAATGCCCCATAGGGCCGTCACCCAGCACTCCCGATCCCAGAGCTGCAGCCACGGACTGATCAATGAGACGAACCTCTCGAGCACCCGCCTGCAACACAACATCAATGAGGGCATCGCGCTCAATACCGACTGCACTCATAGAAGCCCCAATAGCAACCCGAGGTCGAAAGAGCTTGAGGCCTTCTTGGGCCTGCTCCATCCAATGCCGCAGCATTTGTTCTGACCAATCTAGATCGGCAATGTTTCCGTTACGAATGGGATGATGGACCTGAACATGAAGGGGCGTGCGTCCAACGAGTGGTAGCGCCTCGGTCCCATAGGCAAGGGGCTGCTGGGACTCTTTATCACTGGCCAGCACCGAGGGCTCTTCCACCACAATGCCTTGCTCAGGAACATAAATTCGAAGATTAGACGTTCCCAGATCGATCGCTAAGTCATAGGACAATCGCGCTCTCCGTTGCACCTGTTTCCACCAAGACCGTGGGGTTAACTGTAGTAACTGAGAGGTGGGAACTGGAGAGGGTGGAGACCATACCGGATGGGGAGGCAAACTAGTTGTCATGATATCTAAAATCTATAAGTTAAAAAAGGGTCCGCAGAATCAAGCCAACCTGCGGAAAAAAGAGATGGGCTTCAGCCAAGCTATGACTTATTCGCGGTTCGATTTTTAGCAGTCTGATACCGAACCCAGTCCTGCATCTCTTCTGCTAATTCTGGTTCTCCTTGTTGCTCAAAGAGTTTTGCGGCTTTGCGAGCATCAGAGAGCGCGCCTGCAACATCTCCGGTCTCTAAGCGAATGGAACCACGGTTAGCATAGCCCTCGGCCATCGATGGCTGAAGCTGAACAGCCTGATCCAGATCTTGAAGCGCCAACCGTGATTTCCCGACCCAGTAATGAGCAACGGCTCGGTTATAGTAAATTTCAGAATTGTGGGGAGATAACAGCAAAGCCTGGTCGTAATCAACAATGGCGTTGGGGTAATCCCCTTCCAGCGCCTTACGAATGCCCGCAGTATGAAACCTCAAAGAACGTTCTTCTGCAGCAGAAACCTGGGGCTGACGCTTAATAACGGCAGCAATTTTCTCCTGTGAATGGACGCTTTGATTGGTTGTGAAGGCTGATGTGAGATAGAGAAAGCCACCCATAACGGCAGCAGTTCCAAAAATTCCGAAAAGTCGGCGTGAAGTAAGCATTCCGCAATCTCCATGTGCAAGAACTGCACGAATTAGAGTACTAGAGTCTGTCAGAACAGCCGAAAGACCGTACCGATAGCACCATTACCCCCCCGATCAAAACCTGACAGCCACAAGAGGACTGAAACGTCGTAGGCTTTGATCTACTTTGTTATTTAGCTCAAATCACCCGCATTTCTAAGATCAACGCCGAGAGTTGACTCAGTGTCTTATTATCGCTCTGATGCTTTGAGAAGCATTGATTTTATTTCTTCAATTATAAGGCGGATCCACGGAAGGCAGCCACACTCGTTACGATGTCTTAGCATTACCACACACAACGCAGTGTAAGGAGGCCGGTCATAAGAGACGATGAACGGGGCAAACTGAGCGATGGCCAACGAGCAAAGAAGCATCCTTGGATCGAAATGATGCCATAGGTGAAACAGATGGAGGGTCCCGACAGTTTGGTCCATCCTGGGGGGCTCTTCATCCTTTACCGTTTGACTAGGCATGCATCCAGCCCAGTTGATTCTGCCATGATTTATCGGAGCCTCCTATGACCCAGTTTTCTGCTGCCCCCCCAGAATATACGGACTACTTCTATGACCAGCCAGGGAGTGCTCCCGGCACGTTGATGATTGATGAGGATGCCGCTCCGACTGAAATTACGCTGATTGAATATAACGAAACGCAGGCACGCCGGGTTGTGATTACAAATCCTGAAGACTGTTCTATCTGTCTTGAAAAGCAATCTGTTTCTTGGATTGATGTTCAGGGGCTGGGCAATGAAGAGACCTTGCGTCAGTTAGGCCAGATCTTTAACTTGCATCCTCTCGTGCTGGAGGATGTTGTCAATGTTCCGCAACGCTTGAAGGTGGAGGAATATGATGATCAACTCGTGATCGTGGCTCGTATGGTGCTGCCGTCGTCGGGGGAATCAGGTTTTATCAGTGAGCAGGTGAGTTTTGTGCTGCAGGACAATACGTTACTGACGGTGCAAGAAGAAACGATGCATGACTGTTTTGAGCCGGTTCGCAAACGCATTCGCTTTAAGCAAGGCTCGATCCGACGCATGGGGGCAGACTATTTGGCCTATTCCCTTTTAGATTCTGTGATTGATGGATTTTTCCCAATTTTGGAGTCCTACAGCGATCAGCTCGAGGTGCTAGAGGATGAGATTATGCTCAATCCTTCACGGGAGATGCTTAATCGGGTGCATCTGCTCAAGCGCGATTTGCTCTCGCTGCGTCGGGTGAGCTGGTCTCAACGTGATGCGATCGCATCTCTTCTGCGAGACGACAGCCCTCTAATCAGTAAAGACGTGAAGGTTTACCTTCGAGACTGTCATGACCATGCCGTTCAGATCCTAGAGATGGTAGAAACCTACCGTGAATTTGCTGCAAGCTTAATGGATGTCTATCTTTCCTCTGTGAGCAATCGCATGAATGAGGTGATGAAGGTTCTCACAGTTATTTCAACTATTTTTATCCCATTGACCTTTATTTGCGGTATCTATGGCATGAACTTTACCCATATGCCAGAGCTAACTTGGGAGTGGGGTTATCCAATGGTGTGGTTCCTAATGGGTGGAATCGCAAGTGGCTTGGTGTACTTCTTTTGGCAGCGAGGCTGGTTTAGTAGCTTCTCGGATTAAAGCAACTGGATTAGACGAGGGGAAAGGGGGTCACGATCAGCCAACTGAAAATTGGCGCGCAGGCCAGACAAGAGGACCACGGTGATGCTGTCTTCGCCGTAATCAAAGAAAATAGAGCGACCAAGAGGGGAAAAACGGGTAGCATAATCCCCAAAAATCCGAGGGATGGCAGGAGCAGGATCGTACCGGTTAATCCCAGGATGAGGACAAGGCTTTGCCCAAGCCACCAACCGATCCGATGCCATAGTTTGGCCTGATCCTGCACCAGACTGGATGCCAAGAACCACGGGATACAGGCGACAGCAATCATCGCCCACAACAGCAGACGAGTGGGAACGAGAAACCACGGTAACCAGACCCATTGCGCCATAGCTCCTAGCCCAAACCACAACATCGCAAACCCGACAACACCGACCTTGAGATCGGATGTTGTGGGTTGTCCGATGGCGGCTTTATCACCCGCAGAGAGGATGCCCAACCAAAGGAGTCCGGCGAGCAACATCCAAACCCCAAGAGCACCGCCAATCAGTAAGCCACCGAGATTGTCGATGGGGGTTAGTTGGTTGAGCAGTTTGAGACCGGCGATGGGGAGGATGGGGGCTAATACTAAGCCTCCCCACTTTCGGAAGGCAGACTTGTTGGCCGGGAGTGACGTCGGGGGCGTTGCGGCCAGGGAAGTTTGGGAACCGATGAGGGACTGTGAATTGAGGCGTGGGAGGAGGGTTGCGATCGCAACCACCCAGCCCAGCAGGTGCAAACCATACCAAGCCATCCGTCGATCTTGATACGAGTTGCTCGTCTGTAATCCAAAGGTGTGATTCAGCCAGTTTAGTGATTCTTGATGACTGATATCACTAAACAAAATCGTGGCATGTTCCACCGATGGAATGATCTTGAAGGAACGCCCTTTGCCCTGCGATAAATCCAGATTAGTCCCACCGGCCTGATCTAATAAGCGTTCTGCATAGGGGGCAAGGTAGGATTCCCATTGACCAATCTGCAAATTCAAGTTTTTGGGCAGATCGGTGGTCACTGGGGCATCCGTAGACGAAATAGCAACCACTGCATCAAGCTGAGTTCCATGCTCAATTCCACCCTTGAGCGTCACACCCCCCCCCATGGAATGCCCTAGAGCAGCTAGCCTCTGAGGGTCAATCTCGGGCTGTTGTTCCAGCGCCGCAAGGGCTACATCAAAACTGTGTTGCAACGATTCATAGACAAAGGGTCGGGTATTCGCACCATGTCCTGGCAAATCCCAGAGCAGAACACCGTAGCCGTTTTGGGCGAGGACATGGGCATAGCCGAGCATCAGCTGCTTAGAACCCGAGAAGCCATGGGCGATCAAAACGCCAGGATGTGGCCCTACAGTCTGCGGAGCCATAAACTGCATGGGGATCTCCTCCACCTTGAGGGAACGACTCGTTATCCCCACCTGCGATGAATAGATCCCCCACCAAGACAGGACAATGAAGACCCCTGCCAATAGCAACGGCACAATGCGCTTTATTTTTGCAATCACTATCTATATCCGAACCGTTGATTAGCACCTCTCTAGTTATGACAGATATGAGCCATGAGAGGATTCCCTGCAGCGCGTTCGGCCTTGGATAGACCTTCTTTTACCCTCATAGATGATATGCCACTAATATTCGAGGCCAACCCGACTCGCTAAAGAGGGTTCGAGAAACTTAAAGATGGCTAAATCAACTCAATATCTAACCCAAGGGAGTTGTAGCCAGCATCAGCGACAAAAGTACTTGGCCATCATTGACATACCTTGTAGATACATGCGCCACAATGCTAGACCCTGCCCTTTGCGATCGCCCCCTTGAGTCAGTGGCTGGCCATCAAAGAAATTCTGACTGCATTAGTGATGAATGAAACCCTCATGATTGTTGTCCTGGTTGCGGTTTTGATCTGGAGTTTGCGCTAGCAGCGGCAGCCCAGACCTTTTTGAGGTAGAGGTATTGCGTCATTCTTCTCTCTAATAAAAAAGCTCTGACACAATATCGACATCCTAAATGTTCTGTGCCTAGATTCATGGAAGAGCAATCGAAACGAAGAAATTAGCCATAATTGTTTATGACTAATTTCTGGAATGAAGAGAAAGCCTCGTTTACATTAAATGATTAGCAAGGAATCTCAGCATTTTTTCTGGCATAGAACCACCAGTTAACGATCAAGCAAGTCAGGTAATAGACAGCAAATCCATAGAGTGCATATTCAGGATGGCCAGCCTTAATTTGTCCTCCAAAAACCTTAGGGATAATGAAAGCACCATAAGCTGCAACAGCAGAGGTCCAACCCAGAACGGGTCCTGCTTGATTCGGCTCGAAAATGATCGGAATCATACGAAACGTAGAACCATTTCCAATGCCAGTTGTGATAAACAGGAGCAAGAAAAGAATCAGAAAAGGTAGAAAATAAGTCTCAGGCGTTTGAGAAGCTGTTGCCTGTTTCACATAGTAAGCAACCCCCAATGCAGATGCGATCATAGCGACCGTATCCCATTGAGTAACATTGGCACCGCCAAATTTATCAGATAACCATCCTCCGACAGGGCGAATTAAAGATCCAACTAATGGTCCTAACCACGCATAAGCAAAAGGATTGATGGCATTGGGATTGACAGAGCCATCCGGTAATTCACCAAAAACAATTGTAATGAGTAATGGGAAAGCAGCAGAGTAACCAATAAATGAACCGAAGGTCATGGTATATAACCAGGTCATGATCCAATTATGCTTATTCTTAAAGATTCGGTATTGAGGCGAGAGAGAGATATTGAAGGGTTCCTGCATCATACCCATGATGACGACAGTCAGAGCAATGGTTATAGGCAAAACAATCCACATATTGATCTCTAAAGCGAGAAGCATATACAAGCCTATGGCAGCACTAAAAAAAGCACATAGAATTAGAACCATAGACTTGAACATCGATGTTACATTATCTTTTAAAGTCGAACCGACATCTGGACTTGCGGTGGGTAAATTATTCATATTGATCCAGGAATTAATCACAAAAATCGCAAGAATGGGAACCCAAACCAATCCACAATTTTGTATCCAAACTAAAGTACCAGCAGCTTTATCTCCCACAACAGTCGGTAAAGGTAATCCGCCACCGCTAATGGGTCCAAATAAAGCAAACGTCATTACAAATGGCAATAACACCTGCATGACGCTGACACCGACATTCCCCAGACCAGCATTTAAGCCTAAAGCTGTTCCTTGATTTTTCTTGGGAAAGAAGAAACTAATATTAGACATCGAAGAAGCGAAGTTCCCACCTCCAATACCTGAGAGGGAAGCTAAAACCACAAAGACGCCATACGGCATATCTGGATTTCTCAACGCAATTCCGGCACCTACTGCAGGCAACATTAATAAAGCAGTGGTCAGCGAAATGACATTTCTTCCACCAGAAATCGCGATTAGGAAGGAATTCGGTATTCGTAAGGTTGCACCCGATAGTCCAGCAACGGCACTCAATGTAAACAACTGATTGTTGTCAAACGGAAAACCTAAGTTTTTCATTTGAACCGTGATAATACTCCAGCATAGCCAGATAGCAAAGGAACAGAGTAAACAGGGAATTGAAGACCAAAGGTTCCGATTTGCAATTCTCGCCCCTCTAGATTTCCAAAATGCTGTATCTTCTGGGTTCCAATCCGAGGAGAGGGACGGGCGTTGAGCTGATTTGATCATAATTTGTGGACCTTTATAGATAGATATTTATGACTTCGAGTGACGACCTCCTTCTCATGTAGGGAAAATCTTAAGTCAGCCAAATTGCTATTTTGAAGCGACAGCAATATCTAGTTGATTTGGCCAAGTTCAGTTTTTGGATGTAGATTGGCTTCTATTTCGGTCTCATGAAAGTCAGAGAATGAACCTTGAGGTTCTTCTAAAAAGAAAAGACAAAGGAAGGAAACAATTAAAGCTGAGACACCTAACATTTGAAAAAAGATTGTGTTGCCCTGAGCAATAATTTCAGCAGTCGTTTCTCCATCACCACTTAACCAGGTGGGTAAAAGACTAAAGATAGTTAGATAGATAACAGCCCCGACATTGCCATATGCGCCAACATTTCCGGCAATTTGACCTGTAATCCTGCGTTTGACTAAAGGAACAATTGCAAAGGTTGATCCTTCCCCAGCCTGGACAAAAAAGGAGCACAGCATCGTTAGCAAAACCGCTCCCGGAAGCCACCAATCTTTACTCACTGTCCCCATGACGAGATAGCCAAGCCCCATCACAGCAGTCAGAATCGTCATCGTCATTTTCCGGCTACCTAATTTATCTGAAATTAAGCCACCACCAGGACGCGAGACCAGATTCATAAAGGCATAGCTTGAGGCGATCATGCCAGCTGCCGCCTTTTCTAACGTAAAAGTCCCCTCAAAGAAAGACGGTAACATTGAGACGACAGCAAGTTCAGAACCAAAGTTGACAGCATAGGTTAGTTGTAAAATCACAACTTGCTTAAATCGATACCTATCTTTAGGCAAATACTTTTTTCGACCTGCTAATAAATCCTTATTAACTTGATAGCAACCAAAAGCCTGAAAAAGATATAGACCCACTAAAAAAGCCCAGACGATCATCATCATAGAATCAGATAAAAACCCAATTCCATTCAAACGCCAAGCCAGGACCATTAGAATAATGGTGAGTGGCATATTCATCATCATCACGAGGCCAAAGTCATTCTTCGACGTGACTTCAATCCCTGTATTTTTTGGCGGCTTATGATATACCTTTCCAGGAGGAGTATCCTCAACATTAAAGTAGTAGAAGACACCATAAATTGCAGCAATAATTCCTGTTATAGCAATGGCTGCTCGCCAATTTAAAAATGCACCTGTTTCTAATCCAAGAGCTCCTGGGAAAAAGCTCAATACAGTTGCGACAGTAACAAGAGTAAAGGCTGAAAAGGCCGACCCAAAGTTTCCCCACCCTCCATATATCCCCTCAGCCAAACCAATTTCTTTAGGTGGGAACCACTCTGCAGTCATGCGAATACCAATCACAAAACCGGCACCGACAATGCTCAGAGCTAAGCGACTTGCAACAAGTTGGCCAAAATTTTGTGCTAGAGAAAAAGCCACGCATGGAATCGCTGCGTAGACCAGCAAACACGTAAACGTTAAGCGCGGGCCATATTTATCCAACAACATTCCAATAATAATTCGGGCTGGAACCGTCAGTGCCACATTACAGATCGCAAGTGTACGAATTTGCTCAACACTTAGTCCCATATCCTCCTGAACGATAGAGGCAAGAGGAGCAAGATTAAACCAGACGACAAATGAGAGAAAAAAGGCAAACCAACTTAAGTGCAATATCTTATATCGACCTTGAAATGAGCAGAGTTCTTTTAGCATGTAAATTTCTTATTTTCAGAGTGAGAGTATGCGAATCTCAGCAAATAGAAAGGCTGAAAAAAAATATGTATTATTTTGCTGAAAATAGACTGTATCAGAACAATTAACAGCTTTCCTCACTAGCTATTTGATCAACCCAAAGAAATAAAATTTAGTCTTGTTTTTCAGACAGCCAAGTTACATATCAGGAAAATGATTGGCACAGATTATCGGCGAGCATGGGAGTGAAACCACTATTTGCTCTTGGACTGAACGCATCACCTCAGTCATTAGAATCGTTGCCGATCATGATTCGTTGCAACGATCTATAGCTGTGGGACTCAGTTCATCTGCTGGGTCCTGATATAAAAAAACTCAGTCAGTGAGATGCACTCGTCCCACAGGATGTGCAATGCAAGTGAGAATGTATCCAGCCTCCTGGTCATCTGCTTCCAAACCATCAGGATCAGCAGCATAGGAAATCTGGCCATCAAGCAGCTTTTTCCTACACGTTCCACAGCTACCGGACTGACAACTACTTTCAATGGCCACTCCAGCTCCTTCCGCCAACTCAAGGATGGTTTGGCTGTCATCACCTTCAATAGTTTGACCTGCAATACAAACGACGACAGGCTTCGGGGGGGCAACAGATTCGGGGGGTGCAGGGGCAATAGGCTCAGCCACTAGAGA
>CALFCG010000175.1 GCA_937951315.1 uncultured cyanobacterium | reverse complement strand
GGTGCTGCCCAGCGCTACGGCCCAAAGCAATCAAGAATTACAGCAATCGCTCCGACTGTTGGGGGGACTGGCCGTCTTTTTGGTTTTCGTGGTGATGGCCGTGCAGTACAACTCCCTCATTGATCCCCTGGTTATTTTATTTACGATTCCCCTCGCGCTTTCGGGGGGCATCTTTGGCCTTTATGTTAGCCAAACGTCAATGGGAGCGACTGTGATTGTGGGGGCGGTCCTTTTGGTGGGTATTGTGGTGAACAACGCCATCATTATGGTGGAGCTGGCCAACCAAATCTATGCTCAGTCAGTACAGGATCGTCAAGCGGCTATTCTGCAGGCTGCACCCCAGCGGCTGAAGCCGATATTGATGACGACCATGACGACTGTTTTGGGGATGTTTCCGCTGGCGCTGGGAATTGGTCAAGGATCAGAGTTTCTACAGCCGTTGGGCATTGTTGTATTTGCGGGGCTCTCGTTGGCGACGCTGTTAACGCTTTTTATTATTCCATGTGTTTATTTAATGCTGCATGAGGATGTGCGAAGGTCTCGGCCTCGAACACCATATTCCTCTCCCTCTGAGGCAAACACTGTTGAGCTGCGACCTCGAATGACATTGAAGCGGAAGGGGCGGCGAGTGAAATAGTAAGGCCGATTCAGTCCCATTAAGGGTTTTGACTTCACTTGTGTGAGGTATGACAGATGCACCTTGAATCCAATTGTCTCTATGTCGATGCCTGTGAAGCCATAGTCGAAACTATGGCTGAAAAAAGAGCAACAGTTCAGATGGATTCCACTGGTGTGTTTTGGAGCGAGTGGTTCGCTCGCGTTGAGTCCCTTTCGGTCATAAATGCGGAATCACCGCGCAGTTATATGAAATGATGCCTGACGAAATTCAAGCCGCTGCTCAACAACTTTTGCTGGCATGGCTGAGGAATGGCTGAATCTTGGATATGGTCCGTTGTACTCCGGATGGCCTAGCCTTGCCTCTCTCTCGGGCTAAAATGCAAAACTTGTCTCCTTCGCTTGCGCTTTGATTTTGGGCGTAGGCATTTCCAGAAAAGGAACCCGATGACAAGCGAGAAGCCATGGCTGGGCCAACGCCACCAGAAGGGGACGGAGTAGGATTGTGGCTCCAGCTCTGTCGCAAACCAGGGGGTTGCCGTTTGGGCCCAAACGACAAATTCATCGGCAATGGGCAACAGGCCAAACCAGTAGCGCCTTTGGCCGAACCATGGGGTTGGCAACCCTACGAGTTCACTCCCCTGCCAAAGGGCTTGCTGAAGAGCTTGATCGCCATTGAGGCGAGCTGTTCCCATGGCTACCACCGAGGCGGAAAGACTGATGCCAGCGACCAGGGGACCTGAATCAACGTCTCCCTTTCCTGAGGTTCCTTTCGGATATTCCCGGATGCTAGGAAGTCCAAAAAGTTGCGTAACAAAGTCCTGGCGAAACTGTCCATAGGCGGCTATGGCCCAGCTCCGATCCAACTCGGGTATCAACAGCAACATAAGTGTTTGAGAGGTGGCTCTAGCCTCTTCTTGAAACGGTTGAGTGCGATGAGGAATGCTCTCCGAATGAGCTTGTACAGCCTGGATCCAGTTTGCAATTAACGGTTTATATCGTCCATCTATCCATTCTTGGTAACCCCGCAGAGAGACGAGGGCCGGGAACATATCCACAGGCCAAACACTCTCGGTATAGGAGGCCAGAAAAGGAGATGAACTACGTTTGATGGCGGCGGCGATTTGGGTGCATTGGTCTTGGTAGCGTTCCAGTTCAGTTGGATCTGGCTGGGTCTGCAGCCGTAAAATTCCTGTCAGTAGGTAGTTGCGCCAGCCTTGGTAGAAGATGCCATAGCGTGGATCCAAATCAGCCGGGAATGGCGCATATCCGTCGGGTTCAGAGAGCTTTTGGTAAACCCATCGTGCTTCCTGGAGGGCTTGCGTTCTCACCTTACTTCCCCCTTCTTCCTGGAGTCCCACATTGATCCAGGACAGGCCATAGAGAAGATACGAAAAGAAATATCCTTCAGGAAAGAGCTGCTGCATCTCCTGAGCTAGGCCTTTATCCAAGGCACTTCTAACATTGATGAGCTGAGGTTTGACCTGCGCGTAGCGAGTCACAGCCGGGATTGGGGCGTATAACCTCAGGTTGAAATGTGTCAGGCATAGAACTAAGAAGCCAAGTACAATCCAGCGGAAAAACTTAGCTATCTGCGATAGATTCATGCGCTTTTTTATGGATTATCTCTGTAAGCCTAGCTTTTTGATCAGAGACATCGTTCTATCTCGCGAGGGGGCTGCCGATTAGGGAGTGAGTATCCTGAAATAGGAGCATAAGTATTTTTGAATTCAGCGTGATTTCCTCTTTTATGTATGACTCTCATGTCGGTAAATCATTACGCAGCCCTCTTCACTTGGGGGTGAACATGATGTACCTTTGAAGATCCCTCACTTTGGAGTGCAAACAGGACACTAACTTGCTTGGCAGTAAGCATTACAGCAGCCGGAAGAATTGACTTCGCGGGCAAAAAAACTGAGTCGAGCTTCAACTTTAGCGAAGTTATAGGGCACTCTAAGAAGACCATAACACTGCGAATTTAATGAAAAAGAGTTGATCCTATTTCTCTCTGTAAATAATAATGGCTGGCGTTCTTTAATCCTTTACGTATAGGTCACGAGATACATTGAATGGGAATTAATCCTGAAAATGAAATTTTAATATTGGATTTTGACCATACCCTTTTTTTGTCAAACTCCACGGAAGAATATCTGAGTGTTGCGCAACCCAGAAGCCTTTGTGCCATATTATTGGCTCTGCTGGATTGGATTAAAGTATGGGAGATTTTCCCTGCTGAAAACAACAGGGTTGTCTACCGTGATGCAATTCGTGTCATTTTAGTATCTGTGTTTTTCCCCTGGTCATATCTTTTCTATATACAACGCATTCCCTCTTTGTTGAAGGAGCATCTCAATTCAGAAATTTTAGAGATAGCTGTGTCCAAGAAATGGAATAAAATTATTATTGCTAGTAATGGATTCTCATTTATTATTAAGCCTTTATTGGCTCAGATAAATATACAGGTAGATGATGTTTTGTCCTCTCAAATCTTGCCAACTAAGCAAGGGATTAGGACAGTTGGCAAGCGAGTCTATTTAGAGGAATTGTTATCTGATGCTGAATTGAAACAGTCAGTTTTTATCTCAGATAACCCAGAAGATAAGGCATTGGAAGGTTCTGTTAATCAATTTATGTTTTATGAAAATCAACAAGCTAAGCGATTCAAGACAGGGCAAAATGTATATATCCCTTTTGTCTATACTCATACATCTAAGCGGGGAAACTCAAATCACTTATTGAATGTTGTTCTATTTTCTGACTACTCCATTTGTTTGCTTGTTTATGTACATATAGCTTCCATTAGTCTGCAACTGGTTGCCTCTATTTTGTTTCTAGTCCTTTCTTTCTGGTGCATTTATGAAGCTTGTTACTTCGAGAATGATCTATATGAATTAAGGAATGAGTCAAAACATAAAAATATGGAGTTGATGGAGTACGTCAAGAAAATTCAGGACTTTCCCCTCGAGAGAAATGCATGGGTATGGGCGGTCAGCTTCGGATTCTTCGGCCTATTCTTGTTAGAAAATGATGGTGGCACCTCTATCGCTCCGCTTTTCTCATCTGACCTTCTGACAAATTTACTGTTTTGGGTGATATGGCTGCTTGCTTTGCGAGTTGTGTTTCGGTTGTACACACATTCATCTTTCAGTAATAGAGTGGTGGGTTATCCTGTTCTACAGCTTTTTCGTTTGGCTGGGCCTGCCTTATTTCTGGCCGTTGACTTCATCGGGGCTTTCTTGATTGTTGCCCAGGTCGTCAATGGATGGTTTGGCTACCTGATGTATCGTACTGGAGGGGATCGCAGTGTTGCATCAAATGGTTTGGTGAGACATGTTGTTTTTGTGATGCTTGTGTCTGCCCTAGCTATTGTCCAAAAAGAGCTTGGGGTTTTTATGACCCCACAATTTTTAATGATTTTATGCTGGTCGCTTGTCCGAGGTAATTTGAAGCGAATTATTAGTCTGATCCCTTTGGGGCAGCAAACAACGTAATACCAGTTCCCAAATAATATAAACTGCTTGATCTCTAGAATTAAGCAGTCCGTAAGGATGCTGAGCTTGCATTTAGGACATTTCGCTGTGCTGGTTATATGACTCTTACAGGGAGATCAGTTCTCGTGTCCTCCCAGCTTAATTGCTTGGAAACGCTAATCCAGGTTTCAACTGTCCAGTGGTGTCTTTCGCTTAGAGCCGCTTCTATGTGCCACCTAAGGATTTACGAACTCGCTGAATGGTTTTGTTGCCAGGATCTAGGGTGATGGCTTTGTCGAGATTTGCGATTGCATCCCCTTTATTTCCCATTCGCCAGTGAGCATCAGCCCGCGTTGCATAGGCTTCAGCAAAGTTAGGATTGAGTTTAATGGCCTGATTGATCGAAGCCAGCGCATTTTGATAATCCTTCAGATTGAGGGCAATGATGGCGCGGGCAAACCATCCATCGACGGCACTGGGATCAAACTGAATGGCGCTGCTGCCATCCTCTAATGCGCTTTGCCTGCGTCCTACTTTGGAGCGGGCCAGTCCTCTTACCGCATAGGCCCATGAAGATTGGGCGTCCCGCTTTACAGCCCGTTCGGCATCCGCTAGAGCTAAAGGATAGTTGCTCTGTAAATAATGAGCATAACTGCGATAGCTATATGCCGTGGCTGATTTTGGGGCGCGAGTAACCGCTTGATCTAGATCTGCAAGCTGGTCTCGGATGTTTCCTAATTTGGCCTGAGCAAATCCACGAAAAATATAGGCAGTGTCCAAGTCTGGATTGAGCTGAATGGCTCGATTACCGTCCTCTATTGCTTGCTGGTATTTGCCTTGCCAAAAATGAATTTTCTGCCGGTTGCCATAGGCTTCGGCGAAGTCGGGTCTGAGTTGAATCGCCTGGCTATAGTCAGCCAGGGCTTTCTCATAGTTGCCTCGCTGTAGATAGGCGCCCCCCCGTACAAAATAATCATCGGCTGTCGGGGGTGAGCTAGATGGCTCTGCTGATATGGGATTGAGATTTAGACCCGATTTCGCAATGCGGCTAGAAAAGGCATTGATGGGAATCCCTAAATTAAATCCTGTTTGCGTGTAGACTTGCGGATTTATGCTGTTCTTCTGTACGGGTTCGGGGGTGTCGGTAAACCCGTGAATGCCCACCAACTGACCTTCATCATCAAAGACTGGCCCGCCATTCATTCCAGGTAACGTTGTATTGGAATAGAGCAAAGAATAACCATTCTTGAGGGGCCGGAGTGCCTTGGCCGTTACTGTGCCATTGGTGAAGCGATAGGATCTTTCGTTGAGAGCTGCAGTGGGTAGGGGATAGCCTGCCACATAAATTTCTCCCTCAATCTGCTCAGCATCACCCAACTCTGCAACTGGATAGGTTTGAGAACTAGAAAATTGAAAAATAGCCAGATCCAGCCCTGGAATTAACTTGATTGCACTGGGAGAAACCGTATGGGATTGACCGCTGGAGGTCACGACGGTGATCTTTTTCTGTTGGGGTAATAGGTGACCGACGGTTAAGCCCGTGTAGATTGTACCGACTTGCTTGATGAGCACGCCCGAACCCGACATTTTCCCCTCTACCTGGACTGTCGCACCCTTGGCAAGGGTATTAATTTTATCTGCACTCAATGCGTGAGCATCTTGCATGCACACCAAGGCCGCGGGCACCGCCAGCGCAGCTAATATTCTGGAGGGAAAAGTCATGGCTATTGTTGGGAAAGCTTGATAAAGGTCTCGATGGGAATTGCCCAGCTAGAATTTGCGAGTTTGGGTTGTAGGTTCGTGTGAGGCTTCGAGCCATCTGCAAAGGAATGATCACCCCAAAGTGGCTCCTGGTGAACGCCATTGATCGCAATCACCTCGCCCCTGGCATTCAGGACGGGGCCGCCGCTCATCCCTTTCTGAATTAGGTTTGTATAGCCCAGTTGATACCCCCCCTCTAAGACCTGAGGGGCCACTTGTGAGACTTCACCAGTCGTAAATTGAAAAAACGGTGATTCAGACTCTGTTATGGGAAATCCGGCGGCAAAGACAGGGCTGCCTACGGGTAGCGATAAAGAAGAGCCTAGCGTTGCGATCGCATATCTTCGAGCACTTCGGAAATGCAGTAAGGCCAAATCAGTATCGGCAAACTGCCTGTTTGATCGAGCTGTTGCTCGATACAGCCGACCATCAAAGGTTTGAATTTGATAGGATGTGCCGGTTCGTAGCACATGCTGATTGGTTAAGACCGTATAGCCTTTCCCACGCCGCTGAATCAGGGTTCCAGAACTCCACTGGTCACCTGTATAGATTTTGACCGTAATTTTTTGGGTGTAGGCCCTCAGAGAAGACGAGTTACTCGATGGACCTGATGATCCCCGATAATGCGTCTGATGATCCAATACACCCGCAATCCCGTCATTTGCCGCCACAGGCATGAGTAAGACAACCATTGATAGGGAGCTTGCCATCCAGGCTAGAAGCCGGATTGCCTTACTAAGCCGTGTCATGACAACTTGATGTCATTCACCCTGGTGCAAATTACCAAAGTCCGATGGCTGTTGTGTCGGATTCACTGCTGGCTTCTGTCACAGGTATTGTGCTTGTGCTAGAAGAGGTCTCTCGTTCAACAGGCGCTTCGTTCAGGAATTGTTCCATCTCGATATAGACGCGCCCAGAGGTCTCGTTCAGTGGACCTGATGCTCTCAGGCGTACATCCATTAAACGTTGCAGTGTGCGCCCTGGATTGCTCCCTGGCTTGAGCGTAAAGAGGACGCCATTACAGGCACCTAACCGAGCCTTCGCCACGCAAACGACATTCTGATAATCAATTTTATTCGGATAGCTCACTCTGCCAGTGGTCAGAAAGTTAAGCTCTCCGGATTCGTAATATTGCTGAAATTTATCAGAAACAATCTGACAGCGCCTTAGAGGCGAAAAACCAGATTGACTAAAGTGGTCTGAAGTCCATTTGATCACGGGGACCAACCCACGTGATGTCTTTGCCATTGTCGTGGGCACTCCCCCACTCCGGCCACAGGCAAAACGCCGCTCTGCTGCCGATGCAGGTGATTTAACCACCGCAAAGGTGAGAGCTGTAAATGCCAAGACTGAAGCAATTTTTGCCGATTTCATCTTTGAATTAACCCCATCAACTACCAATGTTGAGCTACTAAAACTATTATCGCACCTGTCAAATATACCCCGCAATAAATGACTCTATTAAGAAAACAATAGTTCCCAATATTTTATTGCTTATGTTGGGTCCCCGAGACCGGGTCTGGGCATCGGCGGAGCCTGAGACTTGTTAAGCTGCCGTAGCCAAATCCACCCTAAAACAGCAATCACTAGAGAGAGCCAGCCGGTTAATACTTTGAAAAGTAGGAATCCTCCGACCGCAAACATGGCACCAAAGAGGAACAAGAGTGCGGCACAGACCCTCAACAGATCTTTTCCTAAATTTTGGAGGGGGGGGAGTCCTGTCTGAATTCTTTGGCGCTTCCAGCCCGGTCCGCCAGGGCGAACCTTTGTATAGAAGCGATTGAGGGTTTCATCTGTTTCTGGAGCTGTAAAGAACATAGTGCCAACCCAAATCACTGCAGTGATTCCAGCGGTCACTAGTAATCGAAGGCCAAAATCCTCAATTTTGAGAATTGGAATGACCGTTGTAAATAAACCGACAAAGAAACCACCTAACATTGAGGCGAGTTCCGTCGCTGCATTGATGCGCCACCAGTACCAGCGCAGAATTAGAACTAATCCTGGTCCAGTCCCGATGGCAATCACCAGGCGAAAGATTTCACCCACACTGCTCGAAAAGAAGGCTGCGATTGCACCTAAAACCGTCACCAAAACTGAAGCGAGCCGTCCTGCTAAGACGAGTTCTGCTTGAGTGGCCTGAGGGCGAATGAAACGAGCGTAAAGGTCATTCGTTAAATAGGACGCACCCCAGTTAATGAGCGTTGACACTGTACTCATGAAGGCGGCTAATAGCGAAGCCACTACAATTCCCAGCAGAACTGGCGGCAGGAAATCAAGCATCAGTTTGGGATAACCCAGCTCTCGATCCGCCAACTCAGGATAAATAACAATCGCTGCCAGGGCCATCACAATCCAAGGCCAGGTTCGGATGACGTAGTTCAAGATATTGAAGAACCAAGCTGACTTTACCGCTTCTGACTCATCTTTAGATGCGGCCAATCGCTGTACAAACTCCCCACCCCCATCGCTGCGGCGGAATGCCCACCACTGTACAAACGTATAGGCGAAGAAGGTGCTGAAGGTGATTCCTGCTGCCTCACTCCACTGCAAGAAGCCTCCTGGTCCTCTAATAGTAATGGGTACGAATGCTAAAACATCTTGCTGGGTAGCGGCTTGAGCTTGCTGGATCAAACTCGGCATGCCACCAATTTCATTAACGGCGACCACGGCAACTAGAATCGCACCAAATATTCCCAAAAAGAACTGGAAAAAGTCTGTGATAACAACACCCCAGAGTCCCGAAAATCCAGCATAAATCAGCACAAAGACGCTAACGCCAATGACACTCCATAGCTTCACGTTATCTCCTGGAGTGACACCTATGCTTTGCCATAGTTCTAGGGCATCAATTGTTTTCACCATTGCCAGCATGGTGTAGCTAATGCCGATGCAGTTAATCGGCACCGCGAATAAAAAGGCTTTAGTTGCTCGCAATGTTGCAGCCATTTGTCCGCCATAGCGTAGCTCTGTCAGCTCAGCATCTGTGACGATTTCAGACCGCCGCCACAGCCTCGCAAACACGTAAATCATAATCACATGGGCGACACCAAAGCTCCACCATTCCCAATTGCCTGCGATGCCTCGATCGCCTACGACGCCTGCAATATATAGGGGGGTATCAATAGAGAAAGTTGTTGCGGCCATGCTGGTCCCCGCCAGCCACCAGGGGAGTGAGCGCCCTGACACAAAGAAATCCACCATGCTGCCGGAGGCTTTTCGCGACAGGTAAATTCCCAACAGAATGGTGAAGACGAGATAGCCTCCGACGATAATCCAATCAATTGTTTGCATGGCAAGGCCCTGGCGATTTGCTTCTCGCCATCATGCCACAGGACGCGCTCGATTGAATTTCTGTGAAAGAAACTGCTTTGTTCGCTGCCAAATCGCTCGTAAAAGCGGAGCGTTCACAAAGTTGTTTTCACTTTCTGCTCAAACCAATGAATGATTTGCTCTAGCGTCAGACTTTCAATATCAGTCTCATGATTTTTTGCAATCTGCTGAAGGGGTTTGAGGGATGAATTCAAGAGATTTGCAAACCAGCCTACGAATTCTTCTCCTTGCCCTTCAGTGGCTGCCATTTTGGGATCTTCTCCGACCCAGTTATAAATTTGTGAGGTTGTTAGGTCTGCAATCTTTGTTTCTAGGCCAGCAGCTACCTTGTATAAATATCGCCAGCTATATACAGTGATGCGAATGGAGAAGCGATCGCGAGTTGGTAGCATCGTCTGATCAATGGCTGCACATTCTTCCAGCGTCAGCAGATCATTAAACGCCTGGGGCATTTCTGGCATCATTGCGGTCTAAACTCTCTCGCTTTCAGGGGTTCTTCTTTCGTATTATGGCAAGCGATCGATATCTCTGCTGAGCCGATATAACTAGAGTAAAGTGTCTTCTCAGGGGGAATCTGCCCGCTATTGCAGGATTTTGGGTGATGCTACTCAGGAGTAAAGAAGGGTACAAACCCTCATAGGGAAAAGTTTTCGGTCTCGGAGATAAAGACCTTTCACATTGTTATGCTTACTTGGTCTGAATTCGGTAACCGCAGCGATGCTCACCATCAACGATCCAGTGGGTGCGCTCTACCTGACAATCATTGAGTGCCACGGCAAACATCTCTAGCTCGTGATCGCAAACGCTGGGGAATGATTCGGCCACCTGAGAAATTGCGCAGTTATACTCCGTTAAGACAAACTGAGTGGCTGAACTCGGATCAGAATCTTCTGGGACTGGATAGTACTCCGCCATATAGCCCTCAGCCCGTCGCAATTCCACTAGGCTCTCAACCCGCTCTAGCAAGGGGCCATTGCCTAATTGAGCTTGATATTCCAGAGCCTTGCGCTCCCACTGTTTCCTCAGCACATCCCGCATTTGATCGGGACTGAGGGTTTCTGACAGCGTATCTAATAGATCCACCACAAACTCATCGTGGCGATCGGGGAAGCGATCGCGTCCGGCTCGACTCAACTTATAGACATGTTGTGGACGCCCCATTCCTTCATGGGTGACCTCAAACTCAATTAACCCTTCAGTCTGCAAGTCTTTCAGGTGTCGTCGAATTGCCTGCGGGCTTACTGATAGCTGAGTTGCAAGTGTTTGTGCAGTAACCTCACCCTGCCGCAAGAGTGCGTTGAGAATATCTTCTTTGGTCGAATGTGCAGTTGTCACGGCATTCCAAGGAAAGAGTTGCGATCGCCCTCAAAGGGAAAAGTATTCAGCCCCAAACATTCTTAGACTAACAGGACTTTTTTGACTTTAACAACATATTTGTTGCTAAAGTGTCCTAAGATAAAAGTTAAGCAACAGCCTTGTTGTTTTAAGATTATACACGTGTCCTTCGTCGGTCCACTGGCTATAAGGTCACCGAAATCATCCCTAGAGAGATAGGAACCCCAATGACTGCAAGCGTTAAAACCCTTGTTAACCAACCTTATAAGTACGGCTTTGTCACCGACATTGAAGTCGATACCATCCCTCGCGGTCTGAGTGAAGATGTCATTCGGATGATTTCGGCGAAGAAAAAAGAGCCTGAATTCATGTTGGAGTTCCGTCTCAAAGCCTATAAGCAGTGGCAGAAAATGACGGAGCCTGATTGGCCCCATGTTCACTATCCGGCCATCGATTATCAAGATATTTCCTATTACACGGCCCCTAAGGAGCAGGAGAAAAAGAAAAGCCTAGACGAAGTCGACCCCACGCTCCTAGAGACCTTCGAAAAGCTTGGGATTCCCCTCTCAGAGCAGAAGCGCCTTTCTAATGTGGCAGTGGATGCTGTTTTCGATAGCGTTTCCGTGGCAACCACCTTCCGGGAACAGCTTGCCAAAGATGGCGTGATCTTCTGCTCCATCTCTGAGGCTCTAATCGACTATCCTGAATTGGTGCAGAAGTACCTTGGTAGCGTCGTCCCTGTGGGAGATAACTTCTTCTCAGCACTGAACTCAGCTGTCTTTAGTGATGGCTCTTTCGTTTATATTCCCAAGGGCACCAAATGCCCGATGGAGCTTTCCACCTACTTCCGCATCAATACAGAAGGAGCGGGTCAGTTCGAGCGCACGCTGATTATTGCTGAAGAAGGTAGTTCAGTGAGCTATCTAGAAGGCTGTACTGCGCCGATGTTTGATACTAATCAGCTCCATGCTGCAGTGGTTGAGCTAGTGGCCCTAGATGATGCTGATATTAAGTACTCCACTGTTCAAAACTGGTATGCCGGAGACGAGAACGGTAAGGGTGGCATCTATAACTTCGTCACCAAGCGAGGACTTTGTGCGGGTAAAAACTCCAAAATCTCTTGGACTCAGGTAGAGACAGGTTCCGCTATCACCTGGAAGTATCCGAGCTGTGTTTTGGTGGGTGACAACTCCGTAGGCGAGTTCTACTCCGTGGCTCTTACAAACAATATGCAGCAGGCTGATACAGGGACCAAGATGGTTCACGTTGGCAAAAATACCCGCAGCACCATCATCTCGAAGGGAATTTCTGCAGGACGTTCTCAGAATAGCTATCGCGGTTTGGTGAAAATGGGGCCGAAGGCGAAAGGGGCTCGTAACTACTCTCAGTGTGATTCGATGCTGATTGGCAGTGACGCAGAGGCCAACACCTTCCCTTATATCCAGGTGCAAAACCATACCGCCAAGGTGGAGCACGAGGCTTCGACCTCCAAGATTGGTGAAGACCAGCTCTTTTACTTTGCCCAGCGCGGCATTTCGATGGAAGATGCGGTCTCGATGATGATTAGCGGCTTCTGTAAGGATGTTTTCAACCAGCTTCCGATGGAGTTTGCAGTGGAAGCCGACCGTCTGTTGAGCTTAAAGCTGGAAGGCAGTGTCGGTTAGCGAGTCGGCCTTAAGTAGATGAAGGACTGGCCCCGTTTTGGACGGGGTGTTCGGTTCGATTGAACAAGTTTTGTTGTAGACGCAGGAATTAGAGGTCCAAGGGTGATTGTTGAAAACAGTGAAGTAATTCTATCCGTTAAGGATGTAACGGCAGAGGTGGACGGCAACGCCATTCTCAAGGGTGTGAATCTCGAAATCAAAGCGGGAGAAATCCACGCCATTATGGGGCCAAACGGCTCCGGTAAAAGTACGCTATCGAAGCTATTGGCTGGACATCCTGCCTATACGCTGACGGGTGGGGAAGTTGTCTACAAGGGTAAGAACCTTTTTGATTTAGAGCCTGAAGAACGTGCCAAAGAGGGTGTCTTTTTGGCCTTTCAGTATCCGTTAGAGATTCCTGGGGTTTCTAATCTGGACTTTTTGCGAGTGGCCTACAACGCCAAGCGTCAGCATCTAGGTGAAGAAGAGCTGGATGCCTTCGACTTTGATGATTTGGTGCGTGAGCGTTTAGACGTGGTCAAGATGGACCCGGCCTTCCTGGACCGCAGCGTCAATGAAGGGTTCTCTGGTGGTGAGAAGAAGCGCAATGAAATCCTGCAGATGGCTTTGCTAGAGCCAACGCTGGCAATTCTGGATGAAACGGACTCGGGTCTAGATATTGATGCCCTCAAGATTGTTTCTAATGGCGTGAATCAGCTCACCAATCCCAATAATGCCGTACTGTTGATTACCCACTATCAGCGCTTATTGGACTACATCGTGCCCGATTACGTCCATGTGATGCAGGGCGGTCGCATTCTGACCACGGGTGGTAAAGAGCTAGCGCTGGAGCTAGAGGAAAAAGGCTATGACTGGCTGCAGCCTGCGGGGGTAGCTTAATGACGATATCTACGATTGAAGTGACACCTTCTGATCTAAAAAAAGGACGCGGCAATGTTGAGCGTCAGGCGTATTTAAAGACGCTCATCAGCCAACGAGCTGAGTTCGGGGCCGAGGTGCCGGCTTGGGTGAAAGAGGTTCGCGATCGCAACCTCACATTGATCCAAGATCAAGCGCTCCCCAGCAACCGCACCGAAGAGTGGCGTTTTACCGATCCATCATCGCTGTATAAAATTCCATTTCAGCCAGCAGCGGCCACCGTCACAGCGGAGCAGATTCAGGCTCACAGTTGGCCAGATGTCGCGATCCGTTTGGTGTTTGTCAACGGCGTGTTTGCGCCAGGTTTATCTCATCAAACGGAAGTCTCTGGGCTTCAAATCACAACACTGCAGAATCTAGATGATTCATTTCAGGCGTACCTCGGCAAAACCCACGGTTCCGAAGAAGTGTTCACGGCCCTCAATGGCTGTAACTTTAAGGATGCGGCTGTTCTGAAGGTGGACCGTAATCAGGTGATTGAAACACCGATTCATCTGTTGTTTGTATCTGCTGCCCAGGGTGAAACACCGACCGTTGCCTATCCTCGGGTGTTAGTGGTGGCCGAAACCGGCAGCACCGTTACCCTGGTTGAAGACTTCGTTAGCATCGGTGCTCAGACCTTCACCAATGCCGTTGCGGAAATCTTCTTGGCCGCGAATGCCCAGGTCAATCACATCCGGCTCCAGCGAGAAGAGGCCACCGCTTTTCACATTGGCAAAACGGCAGTGTCTCAGAAGCGAGACAGTCGCTATCGTTCCATTGCCCTTAGTCTAGGCGGGCAGCTTTCGCGCCATAACCCTGAGATTGTTACCGAAGAGCAAACGGAAACCATTTTAGATGGTCTAACATTGGCAACGGATTCCCAGGTGGCGGATACTCATTCCGCACTGACCTTCTCCCAGGCCCATTGCCAAGCTCAACAGTTGCATAAGTGCATCGTCGATGACCATGCCCGCGCTGTTTTTAATGGCCGCATCTTTGTGCCCAAGGCCGCGCAGCAGACTAATGCCGCACAGCTTAGCCGAAACCTGCTGCTCTCGCCGAAAGCCAGGGTGGATACTAAGCCCCAGCTTGAGATTGTTGCCGATGATGTGAAGTGTGCCCACGGCGCCACCGTGAGTCAGCTCGAAGATGATGAAGTTTTCTACCTGCAAAGCCGGGGGCTAGATCACGACAACGCCTGTGATCTATTGGTGAAAGCGTTTGCAGCTGAAATTCTGGAGAAAATCTCAATCCCCTCCATTCGGAAGGGGTTACTTGAGGATGTCTTGTCCCGTCTCCGCTAGTGCTTAAGGCTATTAGTCAAACTCCTCACTTGGAGTCACTCTCAACCCCGAACCCTTAACTCGTATCCCCTATGCTTGCTCTAGAAAAAACAACGCTTGCAGAACAAGTCCGCTCTGATTTCCCGATTCTAAATCAGGAAGTGAACGGTCATCCGCTGGTCTATCTTGACAACGCGGCGACGTCTCACAAGCCAACGGCGGTTCTACAGGCATTGCAGGACTACTATCAGCAAGATAACTCCAATGTGCATCGCGGGGTTCATACCCTCAGCGCTCGTGCGACGGATGCCTATGAAGCGGTTCGGGATAAGGTGCAGGCCTTTATCAACGCGACCCATCGGGAAGAGATTATCTACACCCGCAACGCCACCGAAGCCATTAACTTAGTCGCTCACACTTGGGGCCAAACCCTTCAGGCTGGGGATGAAATTATCCTCACCGTCATGGAGCACCACAGCAATCTGATTCCTTGGCAGATTGTGGCTCAGAAGACAGGCGCTGTGCTCAAGTTTGTGGAGCTGACGGAGACTCAGGAATTTGATCTAGAGCAGTTTCGGTCTCTCATTTCTGAAAAGACGAAGCTGGTGGGTGTTGTACATGCTTCCAATACATTAGGCTGCATCAACCCTGTTGAAGAAATCATCACCATTGCCCATAAATACGGTGCCAAGGTGCTGGTGGATGCCTGCCAGAGTGTTCCCCACATGGCAATTGATGTCCAGGCAATGGATTGTGATTGGCTGGTGGCTTCCGGTCATAAGATGTGTGGTCCCACAGGGATTGGTTTCCTTTACGGTAAGCGTGATTTGCTGCGCTCCATGCCTCCCTTCTTGGGCGGTGGCGAGATGATTGCGGATGTGTTTCTGGATCACTCCACCTATGCAGATGTACCCCATAA
>CALFCG010000174.1 GCA_937951315.1 uncultured cyanobacterium | reverse complement strand
CTATCGAAAGATACAGCCAGATTATCTGCAGTGGATTTCCATTATGGAATCAATAGAGTTGAGATCATATATACGAATACTGATCAGTTGTATAACCTATGCCGAGAACATGTTTGTTTTGTTGTCAATCAGAGAAGCAATCGTCTGAGAGAAGACCCATGACAGTTAGATAGAAACTCCCAATGCTCTCCAAGGTACAGAAGCACCCGGCTCCGGCGGGGCCAGGATAGGGTACTTCAGGACAAACGTTCATTTCAAGAGCCGAACCAATACGTGTAGAACAATGCAGTAGGGCTAAGAACAGATGTCTCCTTTCTCAACATCGACCATTTAATAGTGCTGCACAGCCATCAAAAGAATCAAGCATGGGCATTTGCTAGCCGTTCTACTCGAATGACATGGGTGCCAGCAAGGAACAACAGAAAATCCAAACTAGCAAAGGGAAAAGTGGTGAGCCGCAACCGCTCCACTGCCCCCGATAGCTTTGCCCACAAAACAAAGTCACATTCATTTGCCCAAGCATTAGGGTGAGGACGAAGGTACCACTAAGCCAAGATTCCTGACTTGGCTCGATGGATTGACTGCTGATCGGCCATCCCTTTACTTTGACTATCTTTGCGACATCAGGAACAGAACACCTGTATTATGACGGTGATCCAAGGGGAAAATTCTTACCCTGGCAAATGCTCGCTATGATGGGGCCATTATGGCTATTGTCTCTTCTAAGCAATCCTCTTCCCAACCGGAAAAATCACCCAAGAAATCTCGGGTGCAGGCACCCAGCACTCCGGTTTCAGATGTCCCTATTTTGCAGCCGGAAGCAGACTCAACAGAGCGTCAAGTCAAGCAAGATGAAAAGCTAAGACCTCAACAACTGGGCGAATATTTAGGCCAACAGGAACTGAAAGATGTTCTGCAAATTGCGATCCAGGCTTCACAATCCCGTAAAGAAGCCTTGGACCATCTGCTGCTCTACGGTCCGCCAGGTTTAGGGAAAACCACGATAGCCTTGATTCTGGCTTCTGAAATGGGGGTGACTTGCAAGGTAACGAGCGCCCCTGCTCTGGAGCGGCCTCGCGATATTGTTGGTCTGCTGGTCAACCTGCAGGCGGGAGATATTCTATTTATTGATGAAATTCATCGTCTGTCACGGATGACTGAGGAGCTTTTGTATCCAGCGATGGAGGACTTTCGGTTAGATATCACAATTGGTAAAGGTCAATCCGCCCGAATTCGCAGTTTGCCTCTTCCGCCTTTTACATTGGTGGGTGCCACAACAAGGGTCGGGGCCCTGAGCTCACCACTGCGAGATCGCTTTGGTTTTGTCCAGCGCTTACGCTTTTACGAACCGGATGAACTCAGCCAGATTGTGTTGCGGACGGCCGATATTCTCAAAACACAGGTGACGGATGAGGCCGCTTTAGAGATTGCCCGCCGTGCCCGAGGCACGCCCCGCATTGCCAATCGACTGCTGAAACGAGTGCGAGACTATGCAGAGGTGAACAAAAGTCTCACCATTGATCCGCAGGTGGCCACTGAGGCACTGGAATTATTTAATGTGGATCCCTGCGGGTTGGACTGGACGGATCGCCGCTTACTCACGGTCATGATTGAGCATTACAACGGTGGGCCGGTGGGAGTGGATGCTATCGCGGCTGCGACGGGTGAAGATTCCCAAACCATTGAAGAGGTCTATGAACCCTACCTACTGCAGATTGGCTATCTCAATCGCACACCCCGTGGTCGCGTGGCTACGCCTGCGGCTTGGAAACATTTAGGCTATCAGCCTCCTGAACAACAAATGTCCTTGCTGCGGTAATGTCCAAGTCAGCAACAGAGCGGTGGTTTCAGGACCAAAGTTGCGATCGCAATTCGCTTTCCGCCAACGTGCTGCTCACAAAAAGACACACAGGTTATAACGGGTCATATCCTGTGAGCAAATCCTACAGAGCAGTCACATATTTTGCAAACATTCGCCAGTCTCGGCCTGTTATATAACGTTTCGGCACAAGAGAATTGAGCGACCAACTTTTAGCTCGGTGAACCTGACGTTTGCCCTGGATTAATCACGTTCTCAGTTTGATTTGCTAGATTAGTCTTATGGGTTGACTGACACCCTATCAATGTTTTCCAACCATGCACATTCTCCTGCAGTGCTGAGTGAGGGTCACTCTATGCCCTTTGATATCAGCAAGGAGAATTTTCCGTGGGCTATCAATCCGGTTACTTTTCAGGCAAAAGGCTCCACAGCCTTTACTACCAGGCTTGGTGTTCAAATCAAGCACCTCAAGCAGCGATCGTGATCGTCCATGGTCTCGGCTGTCACAGCGGTACCTTCACAACGGCGGTCCACTATTTTATCCACCAAGGCTACGCTGTATACGCCTTAGATCTGCGTGGGCATGGTCGCTCCGCAGGACAACGGGGCTACATTGACGCTTGGTCAGACTTTCGAGAAGACTTTCAAGCCTTTGTACAGTTGGTGACAGACCAACAACGTGATATTCCAATCTTTGCTTGGGGGCATAGTTTGGGCAGTTTGGTGGTTCTGGACTATGTGTTGCGCTGTTCACATCCACTACAGGGCATTCTGATTTCCGGTTTACCGATGGGGAAGGTGGGGGTCTCGAGAGTGAAACTTGCGATCGCACGTCTGCTGTCGCGCATCTGGCCTCGCTTCTCACTGAATACAGGTATTGATCCAGCCATTAATACCCGCAGTTTGGCAGCCCTTTGGCAGCATGCACACGATCCGCTCCGGCACACTCGGGGAACAGCTCGGCTAACGACGGAAGTTTTCAGAATTCAAGCAGAACTCCAGAGGCATGTGGCCGATTTCGACATTCCTGTGCTGATATTTCACGGTGGCAGCGATCAAACCGCTCCGGCCATTGGGGGGCAAGCCTTTTTTCAAGCCTTGGGTTGTGCGGATAAAAAATGGCGAGAATATGAGGGGATGTACCACGATCTCCATACCGACTTGAACAATACAATGGTGCTGACTGATATGCATCACTGGCTCAAACAAAGATTACAGCCCTGCCCAGTAACAGCAACAACCTGCAACCCAGTGAAATCCAAAGCCCCTTAGCAGCTGCCATCGCCACTATGGAAATTATCAAGAAAGAGATCGAAGCTCTGCACCAATTCCTGGTGGCTTGGTACACCGGCACCATTGCGGAGGATGAATTAGAAACGGCATTTCTCAACCGATTGGACTCGGAGTTCCTCCTGATTCCACCGGCAGGCATCATCCTAACGCTGGAGGACCTCGCCACCAGCCTACGTCACGGTTATCACTCTAATCCCGATTTCAGAATTGCCATCCGCAATGTACAAATCCGGAGAGTCTTTGGAGGACATATCCTGGCGACCTATGAAGAATGGCAGCGCAATGCGCTTGCCTCTACCCCACCCAACAATGCCCGTCTCGCAACAGTCCTCTTTGCAGAGACAATGCCCCTACAGTGGTTACACATTCACGAAACGTGGATGCCCAAAGAGTTTACAGAAGCAGGCCCCTATGATTTCTAAACGCCCGCTGACGCGGCACGATTATGCCAGAGAATTTGCACAGCTGTTCCGTAAAATGAGCAATCATTTGTAGAAGAGGTCTGAGATAGGCATTAGGGTTGTCAGTCTCAGCACAGTCGTATCCGCTGGATCTCTAAAACTTGCCACCATTGACCCATTCACACTGCGGTGGCACCAATTCGTGATTCACCCATAGCTCTTCAATGCGTCCATTCTGTAACCGGAAAAGATCAAACCGTGCGAATTCTTGGTTTTCTCGTAAGACTCGACTGTAGGCAACGACAAAGCTCCCCTGACCTATAATTTTGAAGACTTGGTTATAAGCACCCACATAATCATCAAACGCTCCGGTATCTTTTGAGCAATGAGTGATAAAGGCCTCACGATTGATGTAAGTCTCCCATTGATCGCTTTGGCCTAGGATCATCACATCGCACATGAAGGCACGGATGATTTCTTTGTTTTCCTCCGTTGACGTAACTTCCTGAATCTCTGTCGGACCGTCAATTTGATTATTATCAGAGTCACGGCCAGACTCAAATGCTGAAATCACATCCCAGTGTTCAATGACTTTATTGTCTTGATCGGTATCAAACAGATCTGTTGTGACCCACTTTGCATCACCCTTGTTGATATCTTGAAAGGCCTGCAGAAACACATATTGTCCGTCAACAATTGATCGAATAATGGAAATATCCCTAACGGGACAACGCTCAATAAAGGGCTCAAAAAATTCAACAAACCCTTCAATGCCGTTTCTTACACCTGTGCTGTGTTGGGTATAGCGTCTTCCGGTGTATTTTGTGACGGCCTGACGGGCATTGCCGTCACGAATGCCTTCCATATATAGTTTGGTTGCGTTCTCTAGCTTTTGGCTCATTGAAATCTTCTCGTAACAATTTAGTGACAGTGTTGGGTAGCGTTCAAAATCTAGTTCAAGAGACTTGCTTTAAACCCATAAAATAGTCTTTCCAACTTTGGTGTTCCCTACCTGCGGCAGTAAGAAAGTCACTGGGACTATTGGCTTTTCCTCCGCGAATACCCTCATAAATGCCTGCAATCACAGTCCCGATAAACTCACCTAACTCGGCCACACGATCGCGTCGATAATCCTCTACGGTCATAGCGCGGTAGGTCAATTGAGTACCAAAGGCTAAATTCAAATATTCAGCTAATGCAGATTGAGTAATAACTTCGCCATGCAAATTGTAGTTTTCGCCATTATGCTTGTCTTCGGTCAAAATTCGGGCATAGGCATAAGCTAGCTCTGGGCGAGTGGTATAGCCGCATTTACCTTCTCCAGCACAGTTCGCAATCTCCCCAGCTTCTCGATAGGTTTCGATATATTCCACATCAGGTTCAATGTAAACGCCATTGCGGCCTATGACCCACTGCAAACCACTATTGCGAATATCTTGTTCGGTTTGGCGATTGCTTTGAATAATGGGACTAAATGTCGTTCCTTCGTCAGCACCCTGAACGCTGGTGTAAACAATTTTGGTGACGCCTGCTGCTTTAGCGGCTTCGATGACATTGCGATGTTGACCGATACGTTTCTCTGGGGCATCCATACCAGAGACCAACAGTAGTGTATCTATCCCCTGCAGCGAGGCTTCTAACACTTCGCGATTATCATAATCTCCCTTACGCACATCCACACCCAAATGAGCTGCTTTAGCAGGTGTCCGTGCTAGGCCAACAACATTCTCGTGCCCGATTAATGAGTACGTCGCTTTAACAATTTCGCCGCCTAATTTTCCACTAGCTGATGTGATAGCAATTTTTGCCATAGTTCCTCCTTAGCCTAGTCATCCTTCGAAAATAATCATTGTTATGCAAAAACAAAGTCGCAAATATTAGAAGCACAATTTTGCCTACCATCGACGCTCATCCCTGAGTCATCCGGTAGAACTTTTGTATCTAAGATTCACCAAAATCATGGTCTGGATGATTGCTTGCCCCTGATTTCCAATACCCACGAGAAACAAGCCGATCTTTACTGACGGCCTCCTTTTGGTTCAGTAGTTGTGAGCGCATTCGCCGCATCGTATTGGCTTCACAAGCCATCCACCACAAGACATCATCAAAGTCTTTTACAGTGGCCAGTAAATTGGGTAGATAATTTTCTAGAAGTAGACCAGGTCTTGCAGCTTTTTCCTGGCGAAACAACCAGGTTGGTTCCACCTCAATAATGGAACTGAGCGCTCGCTGTTCGCGATCATCTTCGACTTCACAAATTATGATCGGGGTACAGTCCGCGGGCAGTGCTTCCAGTACTGTACCTGCTGCCGGTATGGCAGACTCATCGACCAACATCACCATCGTTTTAAGGGGCTCGGGAATATCCATTCCCCCCCCTGGTCCTGCAACCGTTAAAGGGTCACCCACTTGAGCCTGGGCCGCCCATGTGGAAGCCAGGCCGTTACCGTGGAGTACAAACTCAACCGTCAGTTCGTTGGTATCGGGGTTAAAGAACCGGGGTGTATAGGTCCGCATTTGCGATCTCATTTTCTTGGGCTCAGCAGAGCCATTAGGATCAGCACCAAATAACAGTTTGATATGTGCCCCCGGACGGGGGGCGGGAAACCCCGCAAGGGTTTCACCGCCAAGAACAATCCGTCGCACCCGAGGAGTAACTTGTTCAACGGTTTGGACGGTAACCTGGCGCATTGGACGACGATTTCTGAGCTTAGAAAGCATAATTTTAGTTTGCAAATTAACAGTCGAAATAAGTCACAATGTTCTCATAAATGCAATGATCGCATGCACAAATCAATACGTTTTTTTGATAGGGTGGATACTGTTAGAGTTCAATATCGTCATAAATGAAGCAACCATTTTGACAAACAGAATAGTTGCTTTATATCTATTCATTCCTTAGCTATTGCTAGCTTTCATCGCATCACGACCAAATCCAAATCTTCCGTTTTCATTTCTCCATTGAATAATTTTTTGTTCTCCTCGGCTTTGTCGAGATCAAAAATTTCTGTTGCCCCATTGATCATGCTACGGACCGATACCGCTTCGGTTACCGTAGCTTGTAGGTAGTCCCAATGCTCTATGATCAAGCCATCTTCGAACCGAAATCTATCAAAACCGATTTCCGGTCCAAAAAAATTATATTCCGTATAGGTAATGACATAATTTCCGTATTAGAAGACTCGCACCACGTTTGCGGAGAACTCTTCTAGATGCGCATTCTTCATAACTTCAGAAAATCCAGCCAAGCCATCAGCTACGGTTAGATTATGTTGAATATATTTGTTGGAATTAATATAGGCAAGAGGTCCTTTATGAGCAGTATTTAAACTGTTTAAGAGAGCAAAAATTTTTTCTTTGGGCGTTAGCGATGCCATATAACTCCCCTAATTGCTCAACCTTGACTGACTGAGGCTCGATTTATTGCAGCTAGGGAGGTATAGTGAGCATCTCTATTTTCTGTAACTCCTTCATAGTAGGAATCCTAAGAATAAAAATGTCCTAACCGACTGTCTCAATGCAATAGTAGCCATCATAAATGGACAAGCTAGTATAATGAATGGTCAAAACTGCTAATATCTAGGGTCAAAAATGGACGCACTGTCCCTGGCGAATGTGCAATGGTCGCCTGCGGTCAACAGTCACTTTGAAATACTGCGATTGCAGAATTTACACAAGCGAGACCTACCAGATGATCATGATCCCTGGCAGCCACACCGCCTTCACTTCCATGCTTTAATTTTGTTTACCCAGGGCCAAGGCACTCACGGCGTTGATTTTATTGATTATCCCGTCAAGGCAGGGACATTAATTCATGTTTGCGCCAATCAGGTACACCATTTTGGCCGAGCCCCAGAATTAGATGCCTGCATGGTCGTATTTGTGCCCGCTGCCTTGCCGACTAATTTGTTAGGACTCTCAACCAGTATTTCCAATCCCATATCCTGGTCTACCATTCAACATATTTGGCCATCTGTCACATCTCTTGAATTGAGACAAGCTCAGATGCTCCAACAACATATTGAGCTATTGGAAACACATCAAGCAATGGACATTCACCAGCAAACCGCTGCGCAATATTTATTGTGGTCTGTAATTGCTTTTGCATCTCAGGCGGCGGTGGAATCTGACAAGCATCAATCGGGTAAGACAATAGATCCACGATTTCTAGAATTTGTTGAGTTGCTGGAGCAATCGTTTGAGTCCTGTCGAAATATCAAATGGTATGCAAAACAGATGAATTGCTCGGCAAGAACGCTTTATCGTATTTGTATGGCATCAGCGGGAAAATCACCTAAGGCAATTACAAACGAGCGGGTAGTGGTTGAGGCCCAGCGGCGTTTACTGTTTGGTCAAACAACTGTGAAAGAAGTAGGAAATTCTCTGGGATTTGAAGAAACAACCAATTTTGTCAAATTCTTCAGACGGCTTGTCGGTCAAAATCCTGATAAATTTCGGATGGAATTAAAATCATAGTTATGGTCTAGATGGTTGCTTGCTCTTCATTACCAATATCCTCGCGAAACAAGATGATCTTTACTAACGACCTGTTGATTCAGTAGTTATGAGCGCATCCGGCATATCGTCTTGAGTTCTCAGGCAATACACCCAAAATCATTTTCAAAGTCTTTGATCCTAGCCAGTGCATCCGGTCGTTCGTTATCGAGGAGCATGCCTGGACTTGCAGCTTACTCCTGACAAAACAACCAGATTAGTTCCACCTCAATCGTGAAACTGAGCGATCGCTGTTCGCCAGCATCTCGCAATATCTTCTAGGACTATTCTCTCGAACACACTATTCGAAATTCTGGAAGTCGAAGCTAATTTCACCATTCCTGAGCTCAGTGAAATGTTGGAACAATAATCTCATCCAAACATCAGAAACTATCGCTTTAAGCTGCCTACTATTCTATAAAGGTAAACGATTCACCCCCTGAGAGTGAGATAATTAGAAGCTCACACCCCGTTACCCAATATTTTTCAAGTTGCTGAGATTGTATCGATGCCTAGCATCTGGGAGGGCACTGACAGAGATTCTAAATAGTCCATCAACGAAAGATGAATAGAGAGCTTCTGGAAGTATCTTGCCCAGAGATTAGCAAGTGTCAACTTGGCCTGACAACAGCCAATTTGTGAACTGAAAACACCAGCTCCACATCGCTCAATCTTGACTAAAGCATGATCTAAATGCACACAGCGAACCCAACAAAACGCCAAAAGAGCGATCAACCATCGCAGCAGTTTCCACTCCGTTTCATTTTGGTGGTGCCCTTTCTCCTCCAAATTGCAGTCGTTGTTGGGCTAACGGGATATTTCTCTTGGCGGAATGGCCAGAAAACAGTTGAATCGATGGCCATTCGTTTGAGCGAAGAGGTGAGTGCTCACGTCGAAAAGCACGTTTTGGATTTCACGAATACGCCTGCGCAATTTATCGATGTCAATCAAGCCGCAATCGAATCAGGCACCTTAAACCTCAATGATAGTGCTCAGCTCTCTCACTACTTTTGGAAGCAGACACAGATTTCCGAAGCTGTCCCCTATATTTACTACGCCAATCAGCAGGGAGACTTTAATGGAGTCTGGAAACAGTCCGAGACTCTGACCAGTTTACGGATTCGAGATGCCACCACCGCGCCAAATCGCTTGATTTTCCAGCTAGACGCTCAGGGAGAAGTAGTCACAGAAATCGACCGCACAGCCTATGACCCACGCGTGCGACCTTGGTATCGAGCAGCAGTCGCAGCCGGCAGACCGAGTTGGTCTCCCATTTATTTATATGCGCAGCCAACGGCTCTGGGCATTACGCGCACTATTCCTATCTATGATCCGTCGAAGTCTCTGCTTGGGGTTTTAGCAGCAGACATCACGTTGTCGAACTTGAGTGACTTTCTCCGCCAAACCAAAGTGAGCAAGTCAGGACATGTTTTCATCATCGAACGCTCGGGTGATCTCGTCGCAACCTCAGCGACTGAACAACCGTTTATCAAAACAAACGAAGGTGAAAAACGGTTAGCGGCTTTGCGTAGCAATAACCGTCTCATTCGCGAAACCACTCAGCACATGCTGACTCGCTTTAAAAATCTCAAGGCCATCTCCTCTAGAGAAAATTTGACTTTAAAGATCGATGGAGAGCGCCAATTTATTGATATTACGTCGATGAACTCTCATACGGGGGTTGACTGGCTATTGATCGTTGCCATTCCTGAGAGAGATTTTACAGAGTTCATTCATGCAAATAATCGCACGATAACGTTGCTTTGTATTGCAGCCTTAGGGGGGGCTGCCGCTTTGGGAATCGTGACTTCACAATGGATCGCCCGCCCGATCCACCATTTGAGTCAAGCGTCGCAGTCTTTAGCAAACCGGATGATGTCTGCGGACTTTCGTGCCGAACATCCGCCCGAAAGGGTCACAACGACGTACATTCTCGAACTGGGAATACTAGCTCGCACATTTAATCAAATGGCAGCACAGATTCAAGATATGTTTCGCAAGCTGACACATGTCAATGCCGAGTTAGAACAACGGGTGGCCGATCGAACCCAGGACCTGCAAGCCGCAAACAATGAACTTGAGCGATTTGTCCGACTCGACGAACTCACGCAAGTCGCTAGTCGGCGTCGATTTTGGGAATACCTGCAGTTGGTGTGGCAACAACAAATGCCACTTCACCAGCCACTCTCACTCATTCTTTGCGACGTGGATTATTTCAAGGATTACAACGATACCTATGGTCATCCAGCCGGGGATCAATGCCTCAAACAAGTGGCCCAAGCCCTCAAGTCGGCCGTGTGTCGCCCTAATGATCTAGTGGCGCGATATGGTGGCGAAGAGTTCGCAATCATCTTGCCACAAACTGATTTAGCTGGCGCTAAGTTGGTGGGGGAAAAGCTCCGACAGTACGTTAAAGATTTGGACATTCCTCACCAAGCCTCAACAATCGCTCCATGTATCACCATGAGTGTCGGGGTTGCCTGTTACACCGTTTCTGAGGAGTTGATGATTCAGACCATTATCGATGCTGCCGACCGCTCACTATACAATGCAAAATCCCGAGGCCGAGATCGCGTTGTGGGAATTTGAGTGAGCTAAGGAGTCAGGTCAAATGCCCCCGAATCCCCTCCATTTGCTCCACTCGTCCTGACAGGCTTGGTGACGAGTATTTCAAATGAGTAGACACAATATGCCGCGATCGCATTTTTCATCACACGATTCTTACATTTCTTGTCCTACATGGCTGGGATAACATCCTTCCGTAGCTTTGTGTGGGGAATCGGTTTCTTCTTTGCCATTGGTAGCTTTGTTTTCGGTTTAGTTACAGGGTAGTCAAAAAGTTATTTTTGACAAAAAAATATCACGACTAAAACTATCTCGCACACTACCCTTGACAGGAAGGTACTGGTCGTGAGATTACGCCCAACAGCCTGCAAGAGCAACACACTTT